>NZ_JBEYZY010000024.1:0-127854 GCF_040646295.1 Streptomyces sp. NPDC046197
TCGACCAGGACCTGATCCTCTACCTCTTCGGCACCCCGGGTCAGGACCGCTTCTGGTTCATGTGGGACGACCTGGTCCGCGGTGCCATCGGCGCGATCGTGCTCGTGGACACCCGGCGCCTGGCCGACTGCTTCCCCGCGGTCGACTACTTCGAGAACTCCGGACTGCCGTTCGTCATCGCCCTCAACGGCTTCGACGGCAACCAGCCCTACGCACCGGACGAGGTGCGCGAGGCACTGCAGATCGGCCCCGACACCCCGATCATCACCACCGACGCCCGCCACCGCGCGGACGCCAAGTCCGCACTGATCACGCTGGTGGAACACGCCCTGATGGCCCGGCTTCGGTAGAGATCCCGCCGGCGACGTCCGCCAGGCAACGCAAACGGCCTCCGCCTCCCTCTTGGGGAGGGGCGGGGGCCGTTGTCGTATCCCGGTGGCATCCGGGAGAGCACCCGAGAAGAACGACCGGGAGAACCCCCACGGCTCCAGGAAGAGAAGGAAGGCTGAGCGGTGTCTCAGGGCGAGGACGAGGTCACATGGAGCGGGTTGAGCCGCAGGGAACGGGTGCTGGTGGCGGTGGGCCTCTCAGGTGTGGGGCTGGTGGCCGCCGGGGCGGTCGGCGTGTTGCTGCTGCTCGCCGTCCTCGGCACGGTGGCCGTGTTCCCGGGTGTCATCGAGATCGACGGGCCGGCGGCCGTCTTCTGGGCCGTGCTCCTGGTCCTCCCCTGCGAGCTGCTCGCCACCGTGGTCGTGTTTCCGATGCGGTACGCGCTGCGCAACGCGGTCGCCGGGAGCCCTGCCGCCGACCGGGTGACCCGACACGGGCTGGGCTGGTTCAGGACCTTCCTCACCGCCGGCCTGGTCCTTGCCTGCACCCCGGGTCTGCACTGCCACTCGCTGTGGCCGGCGCTCTGCGTGGCGACCTTCGACGCGCTGGTGGCGGCGCTGCTGCACCGACGGGCCTGACGACGCGGTCGGCCCCGCCTCCTGCAGGAGACGGGGCCGTGAACCGGTGGCCGGGCCGGCGTGGCTCAGCCGTGCCAGCTGTGCGGAGCGCGGAAGCCGTTCTCGCGTTCCAGGCGGCGCCAGCCGGCCTTGATGCGGCCGCGGTGGGCCGGGGTCGTGTCGGCGGGACGGGCCGCCGCGCGGGCCAGGAGGATGGCCGTGATGGCGGCGACTTCCTCGGGCTCGGCGTGGCCCTTCTCGACGCGGATGTCAGGGATGTCCATGGGTGTCAGTCTCCGGGAGAGAGAGATCCGCGGGATTGCCGCGGTGCGTCCGCTCGGTTACTGCGGGGGGTTGCCGTGCTTGCGGGAGGGCAGGTCGGCGTGCTTGGTGTGCAGCATCGCCAGGGACTTGATCAGCACCTCGCGGGTCTCGGCCGGGTCGATCACGTCGTCGACCAGGCCGCGCTCCGCCGCGTAGTACGGGTGCATCAGCTCGGCCTTGTACTCCTTGACCATCTTCTGCCGCATGGCCTCGGGGTCCTCGGCGTCCGCGATCTGCCGGCGGAAGATGACGTTGGCCGCGCCCTCCGCTCCCATCACGGCGATCTCGTTGGTCGGCCAGGCATAGGTGAGGTCGGCGCCGATGGACTGGCTGTCCATGACGATGTAGGCACCCCCGTACGCCTTCCGCAGGATCAGCGAGATCCTCGGCACGGTCGCGTTGCAGTAGGCGTACAGCAGCTTCGCGCCGTGCCGGATGATCCCGCCGTGCTCCTGGTCGACACCGGGGAGGAACCCCGGAACGTCCAGGAAGGTGACGATCGGAACGTTAAAAGCGTCACACATCTGAACAAAGCGCGCAGCTTTTTCACTCGCCTCGATGTCCAGGACGCCCGCCAGGACTTGGGGCTGGTTGGCGATGATGCCGACCACCTGGCCGTCCAGGCGGCCCAGCGCGCAGATGATGTTCCGCGCCCAGCGCTCGTGGACCTCGAGGTACTCGCCGTCGTCGACGATCTCCTCGATGACCTTCGCCATGTCGTACGGCCGGTTGCCGTCCGCCGGGACCAGGTCCAGCAGCACGTCCGAGCGGCGGTCGGCCGGGTCGCTGCACTCCGCTCGCGGCGGGGTCTCGCGGTTGTTCTGCGGGAGCAGGGAGAGGAGATAGCGCACCTCGGCGATGCAGGTCTCCTCGTCGTCGTAGGCGAAGTGGCACACACCGGAGGTCTCGGCGTGCACGTCGGCGCCGCCCAGGCCGTTCTGCGTGATCTCCTCGCCGGTGACGGCCTTGACCACGTCCGGACCCGTGATGAACATCTGCGAGGTCTCACGGACCATGAAGACGAAGTCGGTCAGGGCCGGGCTGTAGGCCGCACCGCCCGCGCACGGGCCCAGCATGACGCTGATCTGCGGGATGACCCCGGAGGCCTTGGTGTTGCGCTGGAAGATGCCGCCGTAGCCGGCCAGGGCGCTGACGCCCTCCTGGATGCGGGCGCCGGCGCCGTCGTTCAGTGACACCAGCGGCGCACCCGCCGCGATGGCCATGTCCATGATCTTGTGGATCTTCGTGGCGTGGGCCTCGCCCAGCGCGCCGCCGAAGATGCGGAAGTCATGGGCGTAGACGAAGACCGTGCGGCCCTCCACCGTGCCCCAGCCGGTGATGACACCGTCGGTGTACGGCTTCTTGGTCTCCAGGCCGAACCCGGTCGCCCGGTGCCGGCGCAGCTGCTCGACCTCCTGGAAGGACCCGGGGTCCAGGAGCAGTTCGATCCGCTCCCGGGCGGTCAGCTTGCCCTTGGCGTGCTGCGCCGCGGTCGCCTTCTCGCTGGGGCCCGCCACGGCCTGCGCACGGATCTCGTGCAGTTCGGCGACCCGTCCGCGCGCGTCCGTCGGCTCGCCGGTCGGCTCACCCGTCGTCTCTTCCAAAACGGTCATGTAGCGACCTTACGAAGGACACCGAGGAAAGCGAGCCGTCGACTCCGTACAGTCTCCGGCCCGTTTTCCTGGTAGCACTGAACAGAACCTTGGGGACTTGTAGCCCTTCCGACTGCTCAGGGGGCTTCGGCGTTGTGAGGGTCCCACAAAGTCAGAGGGCGAGAGCCACCTCACATTCGTGGGTGGCACATGCCATCCCCGGAGTGACACGCAGAGCCAGACGGGGGTCTGTGGCAAGGACCTCGACCGAGTCGTCCGCCCGCAGCACCCGGCCCACCGGACGGTTCCAGACGATCTCCAGCGGCTCGCCGGTGCGCGGTGGCTCGCTCACGCAGAGAGTAGCCCTCCGGCCGCGGTGGCGGACCAGCACGGCGGCGCCCGCCGACACCGTCAGCGGTCCCACCGTACCGGCTCGCCAGAAAGTGGCGGCGAGCAGGCCGCGCGAGGGAACGGCCACCGCCTGGCAGCCGGGGTCGTTGGCCAGGACCGACATCCAGTGGTGGTCGGCGGCGCGGGCCGCGACCTCGGGGC
The DNA here is from genome assembly GCF_040646295.1 of Streptomyces sp. NPDC046197. Classification (NCBI taxonomy): domain Bacteria; kingdom Bacillati; phylum Actinomycetota; class Actinomycetes; order Kitasatosporales; family Streptomycetaceae; genus Streptomyces; species Streptomyces sp. NPDC046197. The sequence goes on from NZ_JBEYZY010000024.1 coordinate 3,416, forward strand.
GGGAGGCGCCGGGCATCAGGACGTAGACGTACCTGGCGTCGGTCGGGTCCGTGCCGTGGTCCAGCCAGAGGGTCTGCCAGCGCCGGGTGCGTTGCTCGGTCGTACTCGTGGAGTTGATGTCGGACCAGGCGCCGGTGCGGTCCTCGCGCAAGGTCTTCAGGTCCTGGCGCAGGGCCTGCCGGGCCCCGCCGGGGACGATCCAGCCGCCGTGTCCGTCCAGGTGCGCCCAGCCCTGGGCCAGTACGAAGGTCTGCGTGCCGCCCTCCCCCAGGTTGCGGTTGTCCACGACCGTCTCGACCGGCACCCCGTCGGCGCAGGTGATCCCGGCGCCGAGGCAGATCACCGCGCCGTCGAGGCAGAACCACGACTTGCGGGCCTCGAGGGTGGAGCCGAGCCCCTTCAGGTGCTGTCCGATCGCCGCGTACTCGCCGTCGGTCGTGCCACCGACCCAGCGCACGTCCGGCCTGGGCTGTCCCCACTCGCCGCCCGCCCGGTCGGGAAGCCGCCGGGTGGAGACGGTGGTGCCGGGCAGCCGGTACCAGTCCACGGTCGGCCAGAACCAGTCCGTGTACTGGTCGGCCGGCCGGCCGGCGGCCCACCACAGGACCATGCCCGCTCCCGTGTGCCAGCCGCGCGGGTTCTCGCCGTTGCCGCACTCGTAGGAGGCGATGCGGTCGCTGGACATGGAGATGTTCACGGTGAAACCGGGACGGCGGTGGACGGCTCGGTCCATGGCGCAGAAGAGGTGGTGGCCGACGGGTTCGGGGGCGGCGGCCACCCCGGAGCCGGTGACGGCGTGCAGCCGCGCCAGCTCGGCCACCCCGAATTGGGGCGCCGTCAGCAGGGGGGTCACGGTGTCCCGCTCGATCCAGCCCTTGACGCGTGCGTACCAGCGCTCGCGCTCCGCCGGGCTCGTGCCGCCCGCGAGCAGCACGATCGCCGCGATCAGCCCCTGGCCGTGGAAGTGGTCGCTGCGCATGACGTGCTGGTCGTCGGCCTTGAGGCAACCCCTGCTGATGGCACGGCCGTTGACGCTGTCCATCACCAGGCCGTCGAGGACGAGCGGGGCGTAGGCGTGCTCCACGCCGTCCAGGACGGTCTGCCGGTTCGGATCGGTCACCTCCCACCGCGACCCGGCCAGCAACGCCAGGAGGCGGCCGAGCCCGTCCAGCATCACCTGGCCGTACGTGCCCGAGTAGGCGACCCAGGTGTGCTGGACGAACGAGCCGTCGGCGTAGAGTCCGTCGCCCTTCGTCACGTACGGGAAGACCGGCGACAGCGCGTCCCGGGCCAGGGCGACCTTGGCGCCGTCCCGGCCCAGGATGCCGCGCAGCGCGACGCTGCGGCACAGGTCGACCCGGTTGGCGCCGGTGGAGGTGCCCGAGTAGTCGAGCAGCACCGTGTCCGGGACGAAGTGGTCGACGGCGGCGCAGGCCGCGGTGATCCGCGGGTCGGTGAGGTGGTCGTACAGGGCCGCCGTGATGTCCATCAGCAGGCGGGGGCTGCCGATCTGCCACTCCCACCAGTTGCCGTGGCGGGTGGTGGAGGGGTTGTAGACGGTGGCGGCGAGGTGGTCGAGGCCGCGCAGGATGTCGGCGAGGAGGCCGGGCTCGCCGGTCGCCCCGGTCCCCGGCTGGACGTACGCCTGGGTCATCGTCCACAGCCGGCCGTAGCTCTGTGTGATGCCGGACGGTGGGTCGAAGGGGCGGTCCGGCCAGAGGGAGTCGGCGGCCGGGGCCATGCTGTCACGGAAGGTGCGGGCCAGGCGGCCGGTCTCGGCGAGCCGGGACGCGTACGGCTCGGCCGCCGGGTCGTAGCCGGTACCGAGGGCGATGGCGAGCCAGCGGTGGCGGAGGGCGTCGTAGGGGTCGTCGTCCGCGACCGGAGTGTCTGTGACGGCCCTGGCCTCGGGTGCGCCGGTGGCGGGCGCCGCGAGCAGGGCGGCCGCCCGGAGGAGGGCGCGGCGTGTCGGGGTGCCGGCGGTGTGGCCCGTGGGTCCCGTGAGGTCGCCGGTGGCGGCCCGTTGCTGACGCTTCGTCATGATTCCTGGCTAGCCGCGGCCGCGGGGCCGGTCAACGGCACGGGACCGTCCGGACGACGGCAGTGCGGCAACCGTCGTCCGGAAGTCCGCGCGGGCGGCCGGTTACGGCTCAGCAACCGCCGCAGTTGCAGTAAAGGACGTCCCAGTGGTTGCCCTGGGCGGTGGCGAGGTCGAGCTGCTCGAAGGACGTACAGGTCGGGTTGTTGCGGTCGGAGCAGTTGCCCGAGGAGGACCAGGTGATCCAGGACCTTCATGGGGACCCTTCCTGCGGATGGCCGTGCTTCCTGTGGAGCGGCTGTGCAGGTGGCGCAGGAGAATGGTGCCGGAGCTCTACGCGCGTCCGCCAGAGGGCCTGACGGTAACCGTGAGCAATCCCCGAAACACGCACCGATGATGTTGAAACTTTAACGGAATAGGTCTACGGTCGTGAGCGTTGAGCTAGTTCAAGATTAAACATCCTCGGTGTCCCTACCCGCGCCGAGCGACCATACGTCCCCAAAGGAGCACCGTCATGGGCATCTTCGGCCGCAAGACCGACACCGCCACCACCCCCGCCCCCGTCGCTGCGGGCCCCGAGCTGGCCGCGCTGACCGGCGAGTACACCATCGACCCGGCCCACTCCACGTTCGGCTTCGTGGCCCGGCACGCCATGGTGACCAACGTCAAGGGCAAGTTCAACGACTTCACCGGCACCCTGCACCTGGACGGCACCGACCCCACCAAGTCCACGGCGTCCATCGACGTCACGATGGACAGCATCGACACCGGTTCGGCGGACCGCGACGGGCACCTGAAGAGCTCGGACTTCTTCAAGACCGACGAGTTTCCGAAGATGACCTTCCGCTCCACCAAGGCCGAGGCCCTGGGCGGCGACGACTACCGCATCACCGGCGACCTGACCATCCTCGGCGTCACCAAGCCGCTCACCATCCACCTCGAGTTCAACGGCGGCGCGAAGGACCCCTTCGGCAACGAGCGCGTCGGTTTCGAGGGCAAGGCCGAGATCCTGCGCTCCGACTGGGGCCTGACCTGGAACGCGGCACTGGAGACGGGCGGCGTCCTGGTCTCCGACAAGATCAAGCTGAACTTCGACATCTCGGCGATCAAGAACGTGTGAGCCCGCGGCGGCAGCACCGGTGAGCCCCGTCCACCGGCCGCCACGACCCGGCCGTACGCACCTGAGCGCGCCCGCCCTCCACTCCCCCGTATCGAGGAGGGCGGGCGCTCGGCGTGTCCGGCCCCCCGCCGGCCGCACCCGCCCGCTTCCGGCCACGGCTCACCGCACGGCCGCCCGGGTCAGTCCGCAGCGGTCGAGCAGTTCATGGAGGCACTCGGCGGACAGGCCGGGGTTGGCCGCGGCCCCTTCCGCGGTGCCGGGGTCCTCCAGAAGCTTCGCGACGAGCTCGCCGGCCAGCAGGGGATTGGCGGCAGCGGCCTGCCGGACCCGGGCCTCCGGGTCGTCGAGCAGCCCGAGGGGCGGCCGGCTCAGTGTCGCGTCCGCCGCGGCCAGGGCCCGTACCTCGGGATCCTCGTGATCGAGGAACCGTTCCAGACCGGTGCGGGGCAGTCCGGGCAGCGTCAGCAGATACGGCCGTTGCCGGGGGGCGGCGATGAACGCTTCGAGGACGGTCCTCGCCGGCGCCAGCGGGTGGTTGCAGGCGAGCAGGTGTCGCACCTGCGGGTCGGGGTCGTCGGCCAGGCGGTCGACCAGCTCCGCGGGGAGCCCCGGACAGGTCGCGGCAACCCGGCGCAGGAGGGGGTGCTCGGATCCGGCGCACCTGCTGTACCAGCCGGTGTCCGGCTCCACCAGCATCTCGGGGACCGGTCCGATGTCCTCGGCGGTGCGGCCCACGACCCGGTCGATGGCATCGCGCTGTGGCGCGGTGCGCGGCAGCGGATGCACCGTGGCCCGAGTCCGCACCGCCTCGTCCGGATCCTCGGCGAGCCGTGCCAGCAGCGCGGGTTCGAGGTCGGCTCGCGCGGCCACGCGTTCGCGCACCCCGGGGTCGCTGTCGCGGGCAAGACGCCCGACCGCCCAAGCGGGCGTGTGCCGGTTGTGCGCCAAGGACCACAGGTCGCGCCCGTCGGCGAGACACGCCTCGGCCACGGCCGACGAGACGGCGTAGTTGACGAGCAGCAGCCCCCGCTGGTGGCAGTCCTCCTCGGGCAGGTCGGCCTCCATGGCCGCGGGGTCCAGGATCCGGCCGTGCCGGTGTGCGGCCTCGCGCACCGCCTGGTCCGGGTCGGCCAGAAGGGCCTGGCGCTCACCGGGCGTCAGCCAGAGCCAGTGGCCGGCTGCCTGAATCCGCAGTTCGGCGTTCTCGTGGACGAGCATCCGCCGGTGGAACGAGGCGGGTGTCTGCTGTGAGAAGACCAGTTCCTGCCTGATCTCGTCCGCCGTGACGAGCCGACCGTGGCCCGGCTCGTCACGCGCTGTCAGCAGTGTCTCCAGAACGTCGTCGGGAAGCGGCTCGACCCTGCCCAGCCGTGGGCGGGGGCCCGAGGCCAGATCCGCCCGCACGAGGCCATCGGGGTCGCCGGCCAGCCGCCCCCGCTGTGCGGGTGCGGCATGGCGGTTGCGGGCGAACCCGCGGCGGACCGCCGGATCCGGGTGCGCGATCACCGCGTCGACGACGACCGGCGGCAGGTCGCGCTCCTCGCACAGGACCTTCCAGGCGGCGCGTGCGGCCGGTTGCAGCAGACGGAGTTGGACGTCGGGCGGGGCGGCCGGATTGGCGGCGACGCCTCGCAGCCACCGTTCCGCGAGATCCGCGAGATCCGCGAGATCCGAAAGATCCGCGAGAGAGGGAGACACCGGGACATCGTGTCACCGAGGGACTTCTCACACAGAACTGTTATTCGACGCGCCTTCAGTGGTCTCCCAGGCATCGGACATCATCGACGGGCGTCAAGGACAGGGAAGTCTTCTTATGGGTACACAGCACACGGTGGAGCCGGCGGCGCTGGTGACAGCTGCCCGCGAGGGCGATCCGGCGGCTCAGGACGCCTTGGTCAGCGCGCACCTTCCGCTGGTGTACAACATCGTGGGCCGGGCCCTGAACGGTTCGGTGGACGTGGACGACGTGGTGCAGGACACCATGCTGCGGGCCCTCGACGGGCTGAGCGGTCTGCGTGCCCCCGAGAGCTTCCGTTCCTGGCTGGTGGCCATCGCGATGAACCGGGTCCGGGCGCACTGGCAGGACCGGCAGGTCGCTCCGGGCGCCGTCGAGGAGGCCGGCGAAGTCGCCGACCCGGGCGCGGACTTCGTGGACCTGACCATGGTGCGGTTGCAGCTGTCCGGGCAGCGCCAGGAGACCGCGCGGGCGACCCGCTGGCTCGAACCCGACGACCGGGGTCTGCTGTCGCTGTGGTGGCTGGAGTGCGCCGGTGAGCTGACCCGGGCGGAGGTCGCGCAGGCACTGAAGCTGTCGCCGCAGCACACGGCGGTCCGGGTGCAGCGGATGAAGGCCCAGCTGGAGACGGCCCGCGTGGTCGTGCGGGCACTCGACGCACAGCCGCCGTGCGCGGAGTTGCGGGATCTGCTGGCGGGTTGGGACGGCCGGCCCTCCGCGCTGTGGCGCAAGCGAATAGCCCGGCATGCTCGGGACTGCGTGCGCTGCTCGGGCCTGTGGAGCGGGCTGATGCCCGCCGAGGGTCTGCTGGCCGGCCTGGCCCTCGTTCCGGTGCCGGTCGCGCTGCTCTCGCAGTTGCGCTCCGGCTTCGACGGGGCGCCGGCCGGGGCGGCGTCCCCGCTCGGCCCGTCGGACCGCCATGACGGGTCGGGCCGGGCGGCGCGGCGCCGCTCGGGCGGTGGACGGGCCGCCTCCCGCGACGCGGCCCGTCGGCGTCGGCGCGCCCGGCGGCAGGCCGCCGCCGGTGTGGTCGCGGCGGCCTGCGTGACCGGCGCCGGTCTGTGGTACTTCGGCACCGGCCCCGCACCGGCCCAGCGCGATGCGGCGGCGCAGAGCCCCGCCCCCGTCACCGACCTCGCGGCACCCGACGCCACCGCCGGGGACTCCGCGTCGGCATCCCCCTCGCCCTCCGCGTCCCCGTCGCCGTCCGCGTCGAAGAGTCCGCGCGCCGCCACGAGCCCCGGTCCGGCCAGGAGCACGTCCGCCCCGAAGCAGCCGGCCCCGCCGAAGCCGCGCACGTCCGCCGCACCGCCCGCGCAGCCGGCTCCGGCCGGCACCGTGGCGCAGGTCGTCGCACTGGTCAACAAGGAGCGGGCGGCCGCCGGTTGTGGCCCCCTCACGCAGGACTCGCAGTTGCAGGCTGCCGCGCAGGGCCACTCCGACGACATGGCCGCCCGCAACTTCTTCGACCACACCAACCCCGATGGTGCGGGCCCGGGCGAGCGCATCACCGCCGCGGGCTACCGCTGGTCCACCTACGGCGAGAACATCGCCGAGGGCCAGCAGACGCCGGAATCGGTGATGAACTCCTGGATGAACAGCCCCGGTCACCGCGCCAACATCCTCAACTGCTCTTTCAAGAACATCGGCGTGGGCGTGCACAAGGGCTCCGGCGGCCCCTGGTGGACACAGGACTTCGGCACCAGGCTGTGACGCTGTGCGCGCCCATGCCGTACGGCGTGGGGCGCGCGCACTTCACCGCGGCCGCCCGGGTACCGGCAGCAGCCACCACGCCGCCGCCACCGACACCGCCGCCCCGATCGCGATCCCGGCCAGGCGGGTCGCTCACCCGTGTGTTCGCGGAGCTGGAGGCGGAGGGACTGATCGTGCGGGAGCCCGGCACCGCCGACCGGCGTCAGTCCGTGCTGCGGCTCACCGGGGCGGGGCGGCGGGCGCTGGAGCGGGACATGGCCGAGCGGGACGTGTGGCTGGCCGGGGCGCTCGCGTCCCTGAGCGAGACGGAACGCGGGGTGCTCGAACTCGCGGCGGCGGTCATGGAGCGGGTGGCGGACGCCGAGACGTCCCCGGCCGGCGAGTGAGCCCGCCGCTCACCGCTGCCTCAGCCCGGCTCGCCCCGGCACGTGCCTGCTCAGAACCCGCCCCCGCCGAAGTCGCCCCCTCCGCCGAAGTCCCCGCCCCCGCCGTCACCGAAGCCGCCGAAGTCGCCGGGGTTGAAGTCCGCGCCCGACAGGTCGCCGCCGCCGTAGCCGTCCTGGGCGCCGAAGTCGCCGTAGCCGGTGCCGTAGTCGGCGGCGTAGGCCGGAGCGGCCATCGCGTGGCCGAGGAGGGTGCCGACCAGCAGGCCGGGCAGGATGCCGCCGCCGAAGTAGCCGCCCGCCCAGGGGCCGTACGCCGGGCCCGCGTCCCAGTACGGGCGGCGGCCCCACTCGCTGTCGACCTCGCGGATCTTCGGTTCGTGGCCCTCGGCCAGGCGGACCTGGTCGGCCGCGCAGACCGGGACCTGGCGGGATGCGCCGCCCGGCGGGGTCCAGGTGGCGTCGGCGACCGAAGGACCGTGACGCGGGTCGAAGAAGCAGGGTGGCCGGCGTTCGGGCAGCGGCCGGCCCTCGCGGCGGGCGGCGAGCTGGGCGAGGGAGAAGCGGCCGTCCTCCAGCGCCTGGGTGACGGCGCGCACGTCCTCGGGTTTCCGCGCCCCGGCCATGCTCTGCTTGGCCTGTTCGTAGGCGTCCAGCGCCCGTTCGTAGTCCGCGCGCATGGCGTCGTCCGCGCCGGCCTCCGCGGGATGGAAGTCCAGGCGGTCCAGTTCCTCGCCGAAGGCGGTGATGTCCTCGTCGACGACCGTCCTCAGCTTCTCCAGCGCGGCGCGCTGCTGCGCTTCCCGCCGGTGCCGGTTGCGCCGGACCAGCGCGTACACGCCCGCGCCTCCGGCCACCAGCAGCACCGCGGCGGTGATCAGCGCGGTGGTGGACACCACACCGCCGTGGCCGGGGACACCCCAGGTCGACGGTGCCGAACCGTTCATGTTGGTGAGCGCGCGGTCGGTGAAGTCGGTGAGCTGGGTCTTGGCGTCCTCGCCCTGGACGCTGGTGACCAGGTTGTTCACCGCCGTGCGCGGCAGGACGGAGGCGTCGGCGCGGGCGTCGAACCGGTTGCCGAGGCGGATGGCGTACAGGCCGGTGATGCCGGTGGCGGTCCGCAGGTCGGTGAACAGGTTCCGCGTCGGGTAGTCCGTGGGCAGGACGGCGATGAAGAGGGGCTTGTCCGCGTCCTTGATCTTCCTGGCCAGGGCGTCGGCGTCGGCGGACGACAACTGCCCGGCGGCGGCCGGGTCGACGTACACGGGGCCCTTGCGAAGTGCTTGGGCGATCGCCGAGACGCTGGTCGCGGCGGTGGCCTGCGGCGGGCCGACCGACAGGACCGTCAGCACGGCGACCGCGAGCGCGACCAGCAGCCGGGGAAGGGCTCTGGTCAGGACGACGGCCTTCATAGGTCGAAGCTACCCGAAGGATCCCAGAACTGGTCATTGATCCCGCTCTGGGACACGGTCGTGGCTGACGCCGCGGCCCGCGCACCTGGACGACGCCGACGGGAGGCGCACCCCGTGCGGTGCGCCTCCCGTCGGGCCGGGGCGTCTCAGGCCGCCCGGTAGGCCGCCGTCAGCTGCTGCACGGCCGCCCCGTACCGTCCGGTCAGCAGCAGGTGGTCAGCGTCGGCGAAGGGTTTCGCGGACGCGGCGGTGATGTTCCGGCCCACCTTCTGCTGGACGATCAGCCGTGCCTCGGCGACGAGCGCGCGCCCGGCCCCGGCCGCGTGGGCGCGCTCGGCCGCGGCCGCGGCCAGGCCCAGCGCCTTCAGCGTCGCCGCCCCGCCCGCGGGCACCTTCGTCAGGGTGGTCAGACCCCAGCCGTACGGGAACTGCGGGTCGTACGCCGTGTCACCGACGTTGATGGGCAGCTGGGCCTCCGACTTCGGCCAGGTCACCGGGAGCCGGCCGGTGAAGGGCCGCCTGCCGTACAGGACGTCGGCCACGCCGTCGCCCTCCGTTCCCGGCAGCCAGGAGGCGACGAGGGCGCCGATCTTCCCCAGCCGGTCGCCGATCAGCTGCGGGCGTCCGGAGACGATCAGCACCGCGCACTTCATGGCCGCGCACACCTTGTCCACGGCGGCCCTGTCGGCGGCGGACAGCTGAAGGTCGTGACCGTTGCCGACGTCGCCGACACCTTCGGCGTACGGGGTCTCACCGACGACGACCACGCCGACGTCGTAGCCGCCCGTCGGGGCGGAGGCGTCCTTGGAATAGGTGACGTCTCCCCCGGCCCGGCGCATCGCCTGCAGGATGGTGGTGCCTTGGGTGTGGGTGCCGGAGGCGCCCTGCCAGGTGACGGTCCAGCCGCCGGTCTGGTTGCCGAGGTCGTCGGCGTTGGACCCGGCGACGTACACCTTCTGGCTCTTTCTGAGCGGCAGCACGCCGCCCGTGTTCTTCAGCAGCACCTGCGACTCGGCCGCCGCCTGCCGGGCCACGGCCCGGTGCGCGGCGGAGCCGATCCGTGCGGCGCCGGCCGTGTCCGCGTACGGATGCTCGAACAGGCCCAGCCGGAACTTCTGCGTCAGGATCCGTGCGACGGCGTCGTCGATCCGCTGCTCGCTGATCCGCCCGGCCTTCACCTCGTCGATCAGCGTGGCGCGGAAGTCCTTGTACGCGTACGGCACCATCATCATGTCGACGCCCGCGTCGACCGACGTGCGGACCTGGGACGCGTGGTCGCCGGGGAGCTGGTCGATGGCGTTCCAGTCGCTGATGACGAAGCCGTCGAAGCCGAGGCGGTCCTTGAGCACGCCGTTGATCATGTCGTTGCGGGCGTGCATCTTCACCGCGCCCTTGCCGTCGCCGAGGATGTCGAGCGACGAGTACGAGGGCATGACCGAGCCGATGCCCCGGTCGACGGCCGTCTCGTAGGGCGCGAGGTGGATCGCCTCGAGCTGCTGCCGGGTGATCCTGGTGACACCCTGGTCGATCTTGTACGTCCCGGTCGTCGAGGAGCCGTACTCGGTGCCGCCGTCGCCGAGGAAGTGCTTGGCGGTGGCCAGCACCTTGTCGTTCCGGCTCAGGTCACGACCGTCCGCGTGCCCCTGGAGGCCCTGGATGACGGTCTCCATGGACTGGACGAGGGCCGGGTCCTCGCCGAAGGACTCGTAGGAGCGGCCCCAGCGTTCGTCGCGGGTGACGCAGAGGCAGGGCGCAAAGTCCCACGGAACGCCGGTGGCGCGCACCTCGGCCGCGGTCACCGCGCCGGCCCGCTCGGCCAGTCGGGGGTCCCTGGTGGCCCCGATGCCGATGTTGTGCGGCATGATCGTGGCGCCGGCCAGGTTGTTGTGGCCGTGCACCGCGTCCACACCGTAGATCAGCGGGATCTGGAAGCGGGTCGCGCGGGCCCTGAGCTGGAAGCCGTCGATCATCCGCGCCCAGGCCTTCGGGGTGTTGGGCGTCGGGGTGGAGCCGCCGCCGGAGAGCAGCGAGCCGAGGGCGTAGCCGGCGATGTCGCCCTGGTCGGTGAGGGCGGCGCGCTCGGCCTGGGTCATCTGCCCGGCCTTCTCCTCCAGGGACATGCGGGAGACGAGATCGGCGACCCGCTTCCCGACCGGCAATCTGCTGTCCAGGTACGGCAGTCCGTGCGCGTCGATGACGACCTGCGGGGTCTCGGCGGGGGCCTTGGCGCCGGTGACCGTGAGCCTGAGCGGGATGGTCTCGGCGGACTCGGCGGCCTTGTCCTTCAGGGTGCGGACCTGGATCGTGCGGGAGGTGCCGGAGGCGGTGCCCGCGGGGAAGGTCAGGGTGCCGGAGACCGGGGTGTAGTCCTTGCCGGGCTCGGCGCTGCCGCCGGTGCCGGCGTACGTCACGGTCACCGGCTCGTCCAGCGGCGCGGAGCCGGTGGTGGCGACGGTGACCCGCACGGCGGCGGCGCCGCCCTCCTTGACCGGGTAGACGGCGGAGTCAGTGGTGACGGAGGCCCGGCTGGACTGGTCGGCCCTGCCGTACAGCTCCACGTCGTCCATGGCGAAGTGTCCCTTGACGCCGACCGGGAGGGTGACGGCGTAGCCCCACATCTCAGTCAGGCCGAGGACGTGGTCGATGCCTCCGACGGGCTGGTAGTCCGTGCGATAGGTGAAGTCGGTGAACGGGATCCGGATCTGTTTCCAGCCGGTGAAGTCGTCGGTGAAGGAGGTCGTCCACAGCTCGGACGCCTCCCCGTTCGCACCGCCGTCCTTGATCTCGAAGGCGATCTTCTTGCCGTTGTTCTGGCCGTCCCACCAGAAGCGGATGCCCTGGTGGGCGGACCAGTCGTGGGCCGGCCGGTCGGCCGCGAAGTCGTGGGTGAAACCGCCGTACCCGCTGATGTCGTAGGCGCCGGCGAGGACCTTGGCCCCCTCGGGCGCGTCCGCGCGGTCGGCGAGCCGCAGGGCGGGCGGGTCGTCGGTGTCGCCGCCCCAGGTGAAGATGCCTTCGGCGGGCGGGCTCGCGAAGGGCACCTCGCCCTCGAAGCGGTCGACGGGAACAGGGGCGGGGTCGTCGGCCGCGCGCGCCGACGTCAGCGGGACGAGAGCGGTGAGCAGGGCGGCGGAGGCGAGCAGGGCGGTTCTTCGCATGAACGGACCTTCCCTCGACTCGTCATGATTCACTCATGACTTAGATCACGCCGTGAGTTAACTGGTGACCCCGAGACCCGTCAAGACTTCACGTCAGAACCGGTACACGGCCAACTGACCGCCGGATCAGAGCCGTTGTCCCTTCGGATGGTGAACGCCCACCCCCTTGACGGGTGTCCGAAGCCGTCATTTACTCACGCCTCGCACGCCACCCAGTCCCCCACCTCAAGAAGGGCGGCGCTCCATGAACAGACCCAGACGCACCCTCCGGCTGCTGCTCGCCGGGCTGCTCACCACCGCCGGACTCACCACCGCAGGACTCGCGGCGGCCACACCCGCGCAGGCCTCCGGCGAGCGGGTCACGGCCTGGCTCACCACGACCGACGACCCCGGCGGGCGGCACGTGGTCCGCGGGCTCGAACCGCAGACCCCGTTCGCCTTCCAGTCCGGCACCGGCGGCGGCGAGAACATCACCGTCGACGAGAACGCCCGGTACCAGACGTTCACCGGCGGCGGCGCGTCCTTCACGGACACCGCCGCCTGGCTGATGAACAGCAGCGGGGCACTGTCGCAGGCCACGCGGGACGCCACCATGCGCAAGCTGTTCTCGCCGACGGACGGGATCGGGCTGTCGTTCCTGCGCAACCCGATGGGCGCCTCGGACCTGGCGCGGTACGGGTACACCTACGACGACGTGCCGGCCGGGCAGAGCGACCCGTCGCTGTCCAGGTTCTCGATCGCGCACGACCTGGCGGACGTGGTGCCACTGACCAGGCAGGCGCTCCAGCTCGACCCGGCGCTGACGGTGATGGCCTCGCCGTGGACGGCACCGGCCTGGATGAAGGACGGCGGGCAGCTCAACGGGGGCTGGCTGAAGGCGGAGGACTACGGGGCGTACGCCGCGTACTTCGTGAAGTACCTCCAGGCGTACCGGGACCAGGGCGTCCCGGTGTCGTACGTGACGGCACAGAACGAGCCGACCTGCTGCTCGGGGTATCCGTCGATGAGCTGGAACGCGAGCGGCCTGGCCTACTTCACCAGGAGCGAGCTGCTGCCGAAGCTGCAGGAGGCGGGGCTGTCCACGAAGGTGCTGGCGCACGACTGGAACTGGGACACCTACGACTCCTACGCCGCCCCGACGGTGGACGACGCGGCGGTCCGCGCGCATCCGAACTTCGGCGGGATCGCCTGGCACGGCTACGGCGGCGACGTCACGAAGCAGACCACGCTGCACAACCGGTATCCGCAGCTGGACGCCTTCGGCACCGAGCACTCGGGCGGGACGTGGATCTCCGACCAGCAGCGCGAGGACATGTCCAACATCATCGACTACACGCGGAACTGGGCGAAGTCGGTGACGAAGTGGTCGCTGGCGGTGGACCAGGACATGGGGCCGCACAACGGAGGCTGCGGGACCTGCACCGGCCTGATCACCGTGCACCACGGGGACGGCCGCTCCGGACAGGTCGACTACACCGTCGAGTACTACGACATGGGGCACCTGACGAAGTTCGTACGGCCGGGGGCCCAGCGGATCGCGTCGACGGCCTCCTCGTCCGTGCCCAACGTGGCGTGGCGGAACCCGGACGGCAGCAAGGCGCTGATCGCGTACAACGACGCGTCGGGCGCGAAGACCGTCACCATCGACTGGGGCACACAGCACGCGGCCTACTCGCTGCCGGGCCGGACGTCGGCGACGTTCACGTGGTCGGGGACGCAGTCCGGCGGCGGAAGCCGGTCGGGGTCGTTCGTGGGTCTGGCCGGCAAGTGCCTCGACGTGGCCGGGGGTTCGCCGGCGAACGGCACGGCGGTACAGCTGTACGACTGCAACGGGTCCGGTGCCCAGCGGTGGACCGTGCAGGCGGACGGGTCGATCCAGGCGCTCGGGAAGTGCCTGGACGTGACGTCGGCGTCCACCGCCGACGGGGCGAAGGCACAGCTGTACGACTGCAACGGAACCGGCGCCCAGCAGTGGTCGTACAACACGTCCACCGGGGACGTGGTGAACCTCGCCGCGGACAAGTGTCTCGACGTCACGGACAACTCGTCGGCGAACGGGGCGCGCGCGCAGATCTGGTCGTGCACGGGAGCGGCCAACCAGAAGTGGCGCTTGCAGTAGGGGCTCAGTAGGGGCCAAGTAGGGGCTGTGCCGATGGCGACGGCGTGGAGCCGGTCCGCGCCCAGGAGGCGGGTCCGCCGGGCGAGCGCTCCAGGTGCGCGGTGCCCCCGCACCGCAGCCGTGGCGGCCGCCGTGCTGCGGATCGGCCTCCCGCACCACATGGTGGTGGTGCGGGGAGACCTCACCGGTACGACGGTCCGTACCGGCGGAAAGCGCCTCCGGCCCCGGCAGGGTGGGGCCGGAGGCCCTCCCCACCGACGTCTCTGACCTGGAGTCCGACATGACCACAGCGCGGGACCTGTTGTTCGTCACCCTGGACGTCCCGTCCAGCCGGCCGGTCGAGCAGGGAGACCTGTCGCTGGCCCTTGCGGGGGCCGAACTGGCCGACCTGATCGCCGACGAGGCCCTCGTCCTGGACGACGACGACCGCATCCTGCCCGGCTTGCGGCCGACCACGGGCGACCGCCTCCTGGACGAGGCTGCGGCGGCACTCGTGAGGCAGGCGCCGTACGAGTCGGTCGAGGACTGGCTCTGGCGCCGGGGGCGCGGCCTGGCCTCGGCCTATGCCACTGACCTGGAGGCGGAGGGGCGGGCCCCCGGGTCCCGCCACCGCTGGATGCCGCTGCGGAGCGAACGGCCCGCCCCGGCCGACTCGCCGGCCCGGCGCCACGCGGCCGACCGCTGGGCGTCCCGCGAGCCCGTCCTCACCGGTCTCGCGGCGGCACTGGGCATCCCCGAGGGCGCGGCGGAGGAGCCTGCGGACCCCGCCGACGACGCGCTGGTGAGCGTCCTGGCCGCCGTCAACCACGCACTGACCGAACTGGAGGCCGTACGGCAACGGCGCCGCATCGAGGACGCGGCCTACGACAACGTCTGGCGAGCCCCCTGACGACAGCGCGTCCCGTGTCCGCAGCCGCCGCGCCCCGCGAAGTCCACACCCCCGCACCGGTACAGCAGCCCGACGCCGGCGACGACCGAGCGACCGGGCGGACACGCCGTCCGTCCGGCCACGGCCCGTCCGGCAGATCATGCCGAAATCGCGGCGCTTGGCACGCCCGTCCACGCGGACGAGGCACCGTGGCTCGGGCCCGCATGATCCGCCGGACGGGTCCTAGTGCCCCGGCAGGCAACGTTCGCCCGTCAAGGAGTGACGTCCGGTGCGTGCTCTCGGCGTGCCGGCCGGAAGTCCTCGTACTGGACGTACTTGGGCTTTCGGCCGGTGCGGCGAGTGGGGGTCCCCCCTGCTCGAAGAGCTTGGGGGAGTGCCGGGCGTCGCGACGGGGCGAACGTTGCCTGCCGGGGCACTAGTGCGCCGGCTCCACGCCCGCCCGCAGCAGGCCGTAGGTGTAGGCGTCCTCCAGGGCCTGCCACGAGGCGGCGATCACGTTCTCGCCGACGCCCACGGTGGACCACTCGGCCCCGCCGTCCGAGGTGGAGATGAGGACGCGGGTCGTGGACTGGGTGCCGTGCTTGCCCTCCAGGATGCGGACCTTGTAGTCGACCAGGTCGAGGGCGGCCAGCTCCGGGTAGATCTTCTCCAGGGCCACCCGCAGGGCCCGGTCGAGGGCGTTGACCGGGCCTTTGCCCTCCGCGGTGGCGACGATGCGCTCGCTCTTGGCCCACAGCTTGACCGTGGCCTCGTTGGCGTGGGTGCCGTCGGGGCGGTCCTCGACGATCGCGCGCCAGGACTCCACCTCGAAGTACTTCAGCGGCTTGCCCTCGGCCTCCGCGCGCAGCAGGAGTTCGAAGCTCGCGTCCGCCGCTTCGTAGGTGTAGCCCTCGAGTTCGCGCTCCTTCACCCGCTCGACCACCCGGCCGACCAGTTCGCGGTCGCCTCCGAGGTCGATGCCGAGCTCCTTGCCCTTGAGCTCGACCGACGCCCGGCCCGCCATGTCGGAGACCAGCATGCGCATGGTGTTGCCGACCCGCTCGGGGTCGATGTGCTGGTACAGGTCCGGGTCGACCTTGATCGCGGACGCGTGCAGCCCCGCCTTGTGGGCGAAGGCCGAAACTCCCACGTACGGCTGATGCGTCGACGGCGTCAGGTTGACGACCTCGGCGATCGCGTGCGAGATGCGGGTCATCTCCCTCAGGCGGCCCTCGGGCAGCACCTGCTTGCCGTATTTCAGTTCCAGGGCCGCCACCACCGGGAACAGGTTCGCGTTGCCGACCCGCTCGCCGTAGCCGTTGGCCGTGCACTGCACGTGGGTCGCGCCCGCGTCGACCGCCGCGAGGGTGTTCGCGACCGCGCACCCCGTGTCGTCCTGGGCGTGGATGCCGATCCGGGCCCCGGTGTCCGCCAGGACCGTCGACACCACCGCCTGGACCTGGGCCGGCAGCATTCCGCCGTTCGTGTCACACAGGACGACCACGTCCGCGCCCGCCTCCGCGGCCGCCCGGACGACCGCCTTGGCGTACTCCGGATTGGCCCGGTAGCCGTCGAAGAAGTGTTCGCAGTCGACGAAGACCCGCCGGCCCTGGGAACGCAGGTGGGAGACCGTGTCCCGGACCATCTCCAGGTTCTCGTCCAGCGTGGTCCGCAGGGCCAGCTCCACGTGCCGGTCGTGGGACTTGGCGACCAGGGTGATCACCTCGGCACCGGACTCCAGAAGTGCCTTGACCTGCGGGTCGTCCGCCGCGTTCCCGCCTGCCCGGCGGGTGGCGCCGAAGGCGACCAGCCGGGCGTGCTGGAAGTCGATCTCCTGCCGGGCGCGGGCGAAGAACTCGGTGTCCCGCGGGTTGGCGCCGGGCCAGCCGCCCTCGATGAAGCCCACTCCGAAGTCGTCCAGGTGCCGAGCGATGGCCAGCTTGTCGGCGACGGTGAGGTTGATGCCCTCACGCTGGGCGCCGTCGCGCAGGGTGGTGTCGAAGACGTGGAACGAATCGTCCGGCTGGCTGGTTTCGGTCATGGTCTCAAGGCTCCTGTTTTGGATGTCGGTCGTACCGTCAATGACCGGCTCCACCGTCCCCCCAATCCTCCCTCGCGCTCCGCTTCCGGCTGCTGGTGGGCCGGAAAACGAAAAACCTCTCGCGGGTGCGAGAGGTCTGCGCGCGGGTCGAGGACGACGGTGGCCGCCCGCACTGGTCGTACGAGGCGGTCACTGCGGACCGGCGCGCCTGCTGCCCATAATCATGGCGAACGAGAGCACGGGGGAAGTTTGGCACAGTCCAGGCCCCGGTTCCCCGGCCGTCTCAGGATGTGGGCGTGAGACGAGACGCCCGAGTGGCCCCCATCCGGGTGAGGTCCAGGTCCTTCGTCTCCCGCATGGTGACGTAGACGACGAGGGAGACGGCCGCGCAGGCCGCCACGTACCAGGAGAAGCCGGACTCGGCTCCCGCGTTCTTGAACCACAGGGCGACGTACTCGGCCGTACCGCCGAAGAGCGCGTTGGCCAGGGCGTACGGCAGGGCCACGCCCAGCGCGCGGACGCCCGTCGGGAACAGCTCCGCCTTCACACAGGCGTTGATCGACGTGTAGCCGGTGACCACGACCAGCGCCGCCAGCGACAGCCCCAGGGCCGGCCAGAAGCTTCCCGCCCGCTTGAGCAGGGTCATGATCGGTACGGTCAGGAAGGTGGAGCCGACCGCGAAGGTGATCAGCAGCGGGCGGCGGCCGATCCTGTCGGACAGGCGGCCTGCGAGCGGCTGGAGGCAGGCGAAGACGGTCAGCGCGGTGAAGGAGACCAGCGTCGCGGTCTGCTTGGGCAGGCCCGCGGAGTTGGTCAGGTACTTCGTGAGGTACGTGGTGTACGTGTAGTACGCGACCGTGCCGCCCATGGTCAGGGCCATCACCAGGAGAGCCTCCCGCCTGTGCAGCCACAGCGCGCGCAGCGTGCCGCGCTCCTCACCGCCGGTCTCCTCGGCCTCGTACACCTCCGTCTCCAGCATGCTGCGGCGCAGGTAGAACACCACCGCCGCGCCGAGGGCGCCGACGACGAACGGGAAGCGCCAGCCGTAGCTGTGCAGCGCGTCGTCCGACATGGTGCGCTGCAGGACGATCTGCAGACCGAGGCCGGCGATCTGACCGGCGGTCATGGACACGTACTGGAAGCTGGAGGCGAAGCCGCGCCGACGAGGGTCGGACGCCTCGGTGAGATAGGTCGCGCTGGCCGCGTACTCGCCGCCCACCGACAGTCCCTGCAGCAGGCGGGCGACGAGCAGCACCAGCGCACCGCCGTACCCGGCGACCGCGTACGTCGGCGCGGCGGCGATGAGGATCGCGGAGGCGGACATCAGCGTCACCGTGAGGGTCAGCGCGGCCTTGCGGCCCCTGCGGTCGCCGACCCGGCCGAGCAGCCAGCCGCCGACCGGGCGCATGAAGAAGCCGACCGCGAAGATGCCCGCGGTGTTCATCAGTTGGGCCGTCGGGTTGCTCCTGGGAAAGAAGGCCCCGGCGAAGTAGGTGGCGAAACTGGCGTAGACGAACCAGTCGTACCACTCCACCATGTTGCCGGCCGAGCCGACCCAGATCCGCTTCCAGTGCTGTCGTCCCATGGGCCGAAACTGCCCCGGTGGCACGGCGGGGACACCCGGCCGCCCGGGTCGGCGCGTGCGTTCCCGCGCGATCCGGACAAGTGGTCAGGCGTCTTTCGGTCCGGCCCGTCCGAGTGACTCGTCGAGGAACTCCCGTACGTGGCCGAGAACCTGTTCCCGGTCCGTGCCGCGCAGACCGATCGCCACGTGGATGGAGAAGCCGTCGAGGAGGGCGCGCAGCCGGGCGGCGAAGCGGTCGGCGTCGACGGGGCGGAACTCGCCGCGTGAGATGCCCTCCGCGACCAGGGCGACGAGGTCGCGGTGCCAGGCGCCCTCGATCGCGGCCTGCCGGTCGCGGGCGGCCGATTCGGCGGCAACGCTCTGCGAGCGGTTCCAGACCTCCAGCCACAGCGTCCAGTGGGGGTCGCGGTGCCCGTCGGGGACGTAGAGGTCGACGTAGGCGTCGAGGCGTTCACGAGGGGGTGCGGTCCGGGTGAGCAGACGGGCGCGCTCGGCGCCGAGCCCCCGCTCGCTCCACTCCAGGGTCTGCAGCAGCAGCTCGTCCTTGGAGCGGAAGTAGTACAGCAGATGGCCGCTGCTCATGCCGACCTCGCGGCCGAGCGCCGCCATGGTGAGCTTCTCCAGACCGCGCTCGGCGATCATCTCCATGGCGGCGGCCAGGACCTCCTCGCGCGGCGGCGCGTTCTTCCGTGCCCGTGCCGCACCGGCCATCCGCGACTCCTCGTGGGTGTTCAGACCTTCGGCTGCTGCTGGGTGATGCAGTGGATGCCCCCACCACCGGAGAAGATCGTACGGGCGTCGGCCAAGGTCACCGTCCGCTCGGGGAAGAGACGGCGGAAGACGCCGGCCGCGAGTTCGTCGCGCGGGTCGTCGAAGCCGCAGAGCACGACGCCGCCGTTGCAGAGGTAGTGGTTGATGTAGGAGTAGTCGGCCCAGTGGCCGTCGGCCTCCAGGACGGTCGGGGCGGGTACCTCCACGACCTCCAGGCGGCGGCCGCGGGCGTCGGTGGCGGACCTCAGGATCCCGATGACCTCCTCGGTCACCTCGTGGTCGGGGTGGGCCGGGTCCGGCTGGTGGTGGGCGACGACGACGCCGGGGCGGGCGAACGCGGCCACGATGTCGACGTGTCCGAGGGTGCCGAAGCCGTGCGGAGGATAGTCGCCGGTCAGTCCGCGCGGCAGCCAGATCGCCTTGCGGGTGCCGAGGTGGGCGTGGATCTCCGCCTCGACCTGTTCCCGGGTCCAGTGCGGGTTGCGCTCGGGGCCGAGCTGCACGGTCTCGGTCAGCAGGACCGTGCCCTCGCCGTCGACGTGGATCGCGCCGCCCTCGTTGACCAGCTGCGAGGCGTACGTCTTCGCGCCCGCGAGGTCCGAGACGTGTGCGGCGATCTTCGCGTCGTGCTCCCAGCGGGCCCAGCCCTGGGCGCCCCAGCCGTTGAACGTCCAGTCGACGGCGGCGAGTTCGCCCCGGCCGTTGGTGAGGAAGGTGGGGCCGATGTCGCGCATCCAGGCGTCGTCCAGCTCGCGCTCGACGGTGTCGACGCCGGGTCCGAGCAGCTTCCGGGCCTCGGCCGACTGGCCGGGGCCGCAGACCACGGTGACCGGCTCGAAGCGCCGGACCGCGCGGGCCACGGACGCCCAGGCGGCGCGGGCGGCGGCGAGCTCGCCTGCGGTGTCGAAGGTGGGGTTGGGGCCGGGCCAGGCCATCCAGGTGCGCTCGTGCGGCGCCCACTCGGCGGGCATGCAAAAGCCGTCGGCGGCTGGGGTGTTCATGTCGGTGGTCCTCACGGGGCTCACAGGAAGTACAGGCGGTTGAGGGAGACCGCCTCGGCGGGCTCGGAGCGGATCGGTTCGCCGTCGAGGGTGACCAGGCCGGTGCGCTGGTCGACGTCGACCGTTCCGGTACGGGAGTTCAGGCACAGGTCGGCGGGGCCGATGCCGCGGGTGCCTCGGACGGCGACCCGGCGCCGCCGGGTGGGCATCGTGTCGTTGCCCTGGTCCAGGGCGGCCCGCGCGACGAACGCGACCGAGATGTCGGCCGGGGTGGCGCCGTGCGCGCCGAACTGCGGTCCGAGGACGAGGGGTTCGCAGGTGTCGGTGGCCGCGTTGGGGTCGCCGACCACGCCGTAGGCCGGGAAGCCCGCCTTGAGCACGAGCTGCGGCTTGGCACCGAAGTACTCCGGGCGCCACAGCACGATGTCGGCCAGCTTGCCGGCCTCGATCGAGCCGACCTCGTGCGCGAGTCCGTGCGCGAGGGCCGGGTTGATGGTCAGCTTGGCCATGTAGCGCAGGACGCGTTCGTTGTCGTGGTCCGCGGGGGCGCCGAACTCGGCCTTCATCTTCCCGGCCATCGCGAAGGTGCGGCGCACGGTCTCGCCCGCGCGGCCCATGCCCTGCGCGTCGGAGGAGGTGATGCCGATCGCGCCCAGGTCGTGCAGTACGTCCTCGGCGCCCATGGTTCCGGCGCGGATGCGGTCGCGGGCCATGGCGGCGTCGCCGGGCAGGTCGGTCTTGAGGTCGTGGACGGAGACGATCATGCCGTAGTGCTCGGCCACGGCGTCCCGGCCGAAGGGCAGGGTGGGGTTGGTGGAGGAGCCGATGACGTTGGGCACTCCGGCCATCTTCAGCACGTTCGGTACGTGACCGCCGCCGCAGCCCTCGATGTGGAAGGCGTGGATCGTACGGCCCTCCAGCACCCGGAGGGTGTCCTCGACGGACAGGCACTCGTTCAGCCCGTCGCTGTGCAGGGCGACCTGGACGTCGTGCTCCTCGGCGACGCGCAGGGCGGTGTCGAGGGCGCGGCTGTGGGCGCCCATGTCCTCGTGCACCTTGAAGCCGGACGCGCCGCCCTCGGCCAGCGCCTCGATGAGGGGGGCGTGGTGGGAGGACGAACCCCGGCCCAGGAAGCCGATGTTGACCGGCCAGGCGTCGAAGGCGTTGAACGTGTGCCGCAGCGCCCAGGGCGAGTTGACGCCGACGCCCCACACCGGCCCGAACTCCTGCCCGATGATCGTGGTCACGCCGGAGGCCAGCGAGGCCTCCATGATCCGCGGCGACAGCAGGTGGACGTGGGTGTCGACGGCCCCGGCGGTGGCGATCAGCCCCTCGCCGGACACGATCGACGTGCCGGTGCCGACGACGACGTCGACCCCGTCGAGGGTGTCGGGGTTCCCGGCCCGCCCGATCGCGCTGATACGGCCCTCGCGGATGCCGATCGACACCTTGCGGATGCCCTGGGCCGCGTCGATCACGACGACGTTGCTGATCACGACGTCGCAGGTGTCACGGACGGCGGCGGCCTTGAGGTGCAGCCCGTCGCGGGCGGTCTTGCCGAACCCGGCGAGGAACTCGTCGCCGTACTGCTGCGCGTCGGACTCGACCCGGATCACCAGCCCGGAGTCGCCGAGACGGATGCGGTCGCCGGCGCGGGGGCCGTGGGTGGCGGCGTACTCGTACGGATTCACCGCTGGACTCCCAGATATCCGCAGGCGGCGGCCCTGCGCAGGGCCTCTTCCCGCGCCCCGGGCGCGTCCAGCGGCCCGTCGACCAGCCCGGCGAAGCCGATCGCGATCCGCTCGCCCCCGATCGGCACCAGCCCGACCTCGACGCTCTCGCCGGGGCCGAAGCGGACCGACGATCCGGCCGCGACGGCCAGGCGCATCCCGTACGCCTTCTCGCGCACGAAGTCCAGGCGCGGGTTGGCCTCGAAGAAGTGGAAGTGGGAGGTGACGGAGACGGGGACGGTCGCGGTGTTGGTGACCGTGAGCCGGACGGCCGGCCTCGGGTCGGCGTGCTGCGGACCCGGCAGCAGCGCGCCCGGCCCCCGGTCGCCCAGCCCGGCCCCGGCGAGCGGGTCGCTGACCACGGCCAGCCGTGAGCCGTCGTCGAAGACGGCCTCGACGTGCACCTCGGTGACGACGTCCGCCACACCCGGCAGCACGTCGTCCGGGCCGAGCACCGTGCGGGCGCGCTCGACGGCCTCGGCGAGCCGGGCGCCGTCGCGGGCGGCCTCGCACACCGTGTCGGCGATCAGGGCGGTGGCCTCCGGCACGTTGAGCCTGAGGCCGCGTGCCCGGCGGGCCCGGGCCAGCTCGGCGGCCGAGAACAGCAGCAGCCGGTCACGTTCCGTGGGCGTCAGTCGCACGCCAGGACCCTCCTTGCCTTCCTTGTTTTAGAGCATCACTCTAAACGCGGGATTCACGCTATGGAAGGTTGGCCAGGGAACTAGGCGCACCTCACATTGAATGTCGCTCAAACAGCGTCCGCGGCCGGGACCCAGGCGTGGCGGTGGAGAACGGGCCCGGCCGCCCGCAAACGACCGGTCCCCGCACGTCTGCGGGCGACGTGCGGGGACCGGTCGGGGCGACTCGCCCACTCGCGCTCAGCCCAGGCGGTGCATCCAGCCGTGCTTGTCCTCGGTGATACCGCGCTGGATGTCGAGGAGGGCCTGGCGCAGCTTCAGCGTGACCTCGCCGGGCTCACCGCCCGACTGCTGCCACTCGGCGCCGGAGCGCTTGACGGTTCCCACGGGAGTGATGACGGCGGCGGTGCCGCAGGCGAAGACCTCCGTCAGCGTGCCGTTCTCGGAGTCGCGCTGCCACTGGTCGATGGAGACACGGGCCTCTTCGGACTCGTAGCCGAGGTCGCGGGCGACCGTCAGCAGCGAGTCACGCGTGACGCCCTCCAGGATCGAGCCGCTCAGGCTCGGGGTGACGATCTTGTTGCCGTAGACGAAGTAGAGGTTCATGCCGCCGAGCTCCTCGACCCACCGGTGCTCCACGGCGTCGAGGTAGCAGACCTGGTCGCAGCCCTTGGCGGCGGCCTCGGCCTGGGCGAGCAGGGAGGCCGCGTAGTTGCCGCCCGTCTTCGCGTCGCCCATGCCGCCCGGGACGGCGCGGACGCGGTCCTCGGACGCCCAGATGGAGACGGGCTTGACGCCGCCCGGGAAGTAGGCGCCGGCCGGGGAGGCGATGACCAGGAAGAGGTACTCGTTGGCGGGCTTGACGCCCAGCCCGACCTCGGTGGCGATCATGAACGGACGCAGGTAGAGGGACTCCTCGCCACCGTGGGCCGGCACCCACGCCTTGTCCTGCTGGACGAGGGCGTCACAGGCCTCGATGAACGTCTCGACGGGCAGCTCGGGCATGGCCAGGCGGCGGGAGGAGGCCTGGAAGCGCTGGGCGTTCTTCTCGGGACGGAAGGTGGCGACCGAGCCGTCGGGCTGGCGGTAGGCCTTCAGGCCCTCGAAGATCTCCTGGGCGTAGTGCAGGACATGGGTGGCCGGGTCGAGAGAGATCGGCGCGTACGGGACGAGCTGACCGTCGTGCCAGCCCCGGCCCTCCGTCCACCTGATCGTCACCATGTGATCGGTGAAGTGGCGGCCGAAGCCGGGGTTGGCCAGGATCGCCTCCCGCTCGGCGTCGGAGAGCGGGTTGGCCGAAGGCTTGAGCTCGATCGTGGGCGTCGTCATCAGTGGTTTGTCCTTCACCGGTTGTCGTGACGGGCCGCGCTCACGCCCGTACGGCCAGTGGCCGGTGCTAGGACGTCCGGACATTCCCTCATACCGCGGCTCCGTGTCCGATTATCGCGCGGGGCCGGCAGTGGAAGAAAACGGCGTGAATGCGGTCCAGGGGTTGATGGTGGCACCCGGCGCCGCATACGGAAAGCCGCCGGGTGCGGAATGCGACCCGACGGCTTCGAATGGGGGTCCCCTGCCCGCTTGGGGCCGGAGGAGTTTCGAGTGGCGCGGCGGGTCAGCCGGCTACTCGTACGCGGAGCGCGTCACCGATTTCGGCGGTGCTGCGCGCGGGCAGCGCGGCGCGCTCCGCGAGGTCGGCGGAGACGGCGTCCTCGATCCGGGTCGCCTCGGCGTCGTAGCCGAGGTGGCGCAGCAGCAGGGCGACGGACAGGACCGTGGCGGTGGGGTCGGCCTTGCCCTGGCCGGCGATGTCCGGGGCCGAGCCGTGGACCGGCTCGAACATGGACGGGAACTCGCCGCCGGGGTTGATGTTGCCGGAGGCGGCGACGCCGATGCCGCCGGAGACGGCCGCGGCGAGGTCGGTGATGATGTCGCCGAAGAGGTTGTCGGTGACGATGACGTCGAAGCGCTCGGGCTGGGTGACGAGGTAGATCGTCGCCGCGTCGACGTGGATGTACTCGGTGGTGACCTCGGGGTACTCCGCGGCCACCTGGTTGAAGATGTTCGTCCACAGGTGACCCGCGAAGGTCAGCACGTTGTTCTTGTGGACCAGCGTGAGCTTCTTGCGCGGGCGGGCCTGGGCGCGGGCGAAGGCGTCCCGGACCACGCGCTCGACACCGAAGGCCGTGTTCACGGAGACCTCGGTGGCGACCTCGTGCGGGGTGCCCTTGCGGATGGTGCCGCCGTTGCCGGTGTACGGGCCCTCGGTGCCCTCGCGGACGACGACGAAGTCGATCCGCGGGTCGCCCGCGAGCGGGGTCGCGACGCCCGGCAGCAGCTTCGACGGGCGCAGGTTGACGTGGTGGTCGAAGGCGAAGCGGAGCTTGAGCAGGAAGCCGCGCTCCAGGACGCCGGAGGGCACCGACGGGTCGCCGATCGCGCCGAGCAGGATGGCGTCGTGCTGCCTGAGCTGCTCCAGGTCGGCGTCGGTGAGGGTCTCACCGGTGGCGTGGTAGCGCCGGGCGCCGAAGTCGTAGTCCTTGGTCTCCAGCTTCACGTCCTGCGGAAGGACGGCGGTCAGGACCTTCAGGCCCTCGGCCACGACCTCCTGGCCGATGCCGTCACCGGGGATCACTGCGAGATTGATGCTGCGAGACATGTCGGCACCCTACTCCTCATCCCATGGGATGACACACGCCGTCCGCGATACGGACACCTGGACGGCGGACGGCGTCACCTCGTCGGCCTGCGTCCACCCAGGGTCCGAGCGGGTGTTGGAGCATGGCAGGAGCTTCGCCGGAGCGCGCCGACGTGCGGCTCAGTGCCCCGTCTCGCCGCCGTTGTCGCGGCGGTCGAGAGCGCGCTGGAGGGCGGCCGCGGCGTTCTTGCGGTCGGACTCGCTCATACGGGAGACGTGACGGACTCGGCGGCGGACGGTCGTCTCGGCCATGGGGAATCGACTCCTTCGAGGAACGGGAGTGCGGAAGGGGGTTACGAGACGCCGGAGGGCGGGGAGCGGTGCCGCAGGGGTGACCTGCGCGGGGCCCGGCTCACGACCGCCATTCGCTGGATCGAGCGAGACGTTCGGCTTCTACAAAGCTAAGCGAGGAGCGGGCGTCTGTCTCCACAATTACTCGGACTTCCTACTATCTGAGACGGCGCGTCGGCCCACCCGGCCCGGACCTGCGGTTTCGCCGTCCGTGGGGCAGGGGGCCCGCAGCTCCCGGACCGGCGTCCGGGTGATCGCCGCACCCGCCCGCCGCCGGCCTTCGACGCCGGCGCCGGACAGGACGTCAAAGGACGTCGCCGTCACGCCAGTCGAAGGTCAGCTCCTGTGCGGGGTCGAGGGGGCCGGCGAGCGCCGGACGCACGTAGGTGCTGCCCTCCTCGTCCGGCAGGTGGACGACTCCGTCCGGGGACAGGGCGCAGATCCTGCCGGTCCACGGCCGCCAGCCGCGGGCGCCGTACAGACGGGCGCCGTCGTCACTGGCGGACAGCGCACCGAGGTCGTAGGCACGGTCGACGATCCGCTCCAGGGCACCCATGACCCGGCTGCCCAGACCGGTACGGCGCACATCGGGCCGTACGCCGACGCCCTCGACGTACCCGACCCGCAGCCAGCGCCCGCGGTGCCGCAGCCGGCGCATGACGACCGAGCCGTGGGCGGCGAGTCCCGCGTCGTCGTGGACCAGGGCGTGCATGCCGCCGAGGCCGTGCTCGAAGTCCGCGTCGTCGAAGTCGCCGTCGAAGGCGGCGTCCAGGAGGGCGCGGACGGCTCGCAGGTCGGCGGGCGTGAGATCGGCGGTGTGGGCGGTACGGAGGCGGTTGGTCACCGCCTCAGTATCGGGCTCCGGCGCCGCACCGCCGGCTGGCACCGGGCAGACGGCGAGCGCAGGATGGGAAGGACCGTTCCCCGGGGGAGGCGGCGCTCGGGAGGGAGACCCGATGACGACGGCACATCCGCGCACCCAGGTGATCACCCAGCACCGGTTCGGCGGTCCGGAGGTCCTCCAGGTCGAGGAGCGGCCGCGGCCCGAACCCGCCGGGGAGGAGATTCTGCTGCGGGTGCGGGCGGCGGGCGTCAACCCGGTGGACCGGCTGGTGCGTTCGGGCGCGCTGCCGCTGTACGGAAAGCCGCCGTTCACGCTGGGGCGCGACGTGTCCGGCGTGGTGGAGGCGGTCGGCGCGCACGTGACCGGCCTCCGGCCCGGCGACGAGGTGTTCGCCCAGCTCGACGGGGGCGGCTACGCCACCCACGTCACCGCCCCCGCCGCGCACTTCGCCGTCCGGCCCGCCGCGCTGGACCACGTCCACGCGGCCGCCGCGCCGACGGCCGCGCTCACCGCCTGGCGGGCGCTGCTCGACCTCGCGCACGTGGCGCCCGGTACCCGCGTGCTGATCCACGCGGCGGCCGGTGGCGTCGGGCACGCGGCGGTGCAGCTGGCCAAGGCGGAGGGCGCCCACGTCGTGGGCACCGCCCGCGCCGACCGGCACGCCTTCCTGCGCGGCCTGGGTGCCGACGAGGTGATCGACTACACCACCACGGACTTCGCCACCGCCGTGCACGACGTGGACGTCGCCCTGGACCTGGTCGGGGGCGACTACGGTCCCCGCACGCTCAACACGCTGCGCCCCAACGGCCTGCTGATCTGCGCGGTCCCCGGCAACCCGGGCCTGGCACCGGAGGACGTGGAGGCGCGCGGAATGCGCTTCGCGGTCGTCGAGACCCACCCGTCGGGCGAGCGTCTCGCCAAGATCGGCGTCCTGCTCACCGACGGCCGGCTGCGCATCCACGTCGAGGCGGCACTCCCGTTCACGGAGGTGGCCCGGGCCCATGAGCTGATCGACACCGGGCACACCAAGGGCAAGGTGGTCCTGGTGATGCCCGAGTGACGTTTCGGCCGGGCAACTCGACCGTCACAGCGCCGACGCCACCGCCGCACGGAAACCCGTCGGGTCCTCGGCCCACGGCATGTGCCCGGCCCCCGGCAGCACCACACGGCGCACCCGGGGCAGGGCCCGCTCCAGGGAGTCGACGGCGGTGCGCGGGCGGATGTCGCGGTCACCGTCGATGATCAGGACGGGAGGGCCGAGGGCCCGGCAGGCCTCGGTCAGGGCGGGCGTGCCCAAGGTACGTGTCCGGTCCTCGTCGAGGGCGCGGGCGCACTCGGTGTTGATCGGGAACCATGGCTCGGCCATCCGCCCGGCCTGCTCCAGGGCCCGGCTCCGGTCCTCGAATTCGGCCGACCACTGCAGGACCGCCCGTTCCCGGTCCTCGCGCTCGGTGCGGTCCGGCCGCTCGGTCAACTCCTGCCACCGTACGAGGCGTTCGGGCACCTCGCCGAGCCGGGCGAGGAGGTTGTCCACGAACGGCGGGCGCCAGTCGGTGTCCGGGCCGATGCCCGCGCCCGAGACGTACACCAGGGCGCTCACCCGCTCCGGATGCGCCGGCGCGTAGCTCAACGCCGGCTGCGCACCCCAGGAGTGACCGAGCAGCGCCATCCGGTCGAGCCCGAAGTGCCTTCGTACGGCGTCCAGATCGGCGACGAACCGCTCGCTCGTCCAGGGCCCCGGGCAGCGCTGCGACCGCCCGCAGCCCCGCTGGTCCCAGCGGACGACCGGCGTGACGTCCGCCAGCAGCTCCGCCAGGTCCGCGAACATGTCCCACAGACCCGGCCCGCCGTGGCACAGGACCAGCGGCGCACCGCCCGCGCCGAGACGGGCCGCCCACAGGCGAGCGCCGTCATCCGTCCGTACCGTCTCGCTCTGCGTCCACGTCATGGGCGGAGTCTGCCGCAAGGACATGGCAGCGGGCCGGGAGGCCTGCTCGGGGGTCAGGCTTCCCGGCCCGGTTCGGGGAGGGCTGGTCAGCCCATGTGCGGGTACGTGTAGTCGGTCGGCGGGACCAGCGTCTCCTTGATGGCGCGGGTCAGGGTCCAGCGCAGCAGGTTCTGCGGGGCGCCGGCCTTGTCGTTGGTGCCGGAGGCGCGGCCGCCGCCGAAGGGCTGCTGGCCGACCACGGCGCCGGTCGACTTGTCGTTGATGTAGAAGTTGCCGGCCGCGTAGCGCAGCTTCTCCATCGTGTACGCCGCGGCGGCACGGTCGTTGGCGATCACCGAGCCCGTCAGCGCGTAGTCCGACACCGACTCCATCTGGGTCAGCATCTCGTCGTACTGGTCGTCCTCGTAGACGTGCACGGCGAGGATCGGACCGAAGTACTCGGTGCGGAACACCTCGTTCTCCGGGTCGGTGCACTCGATGACGGTCGGACGGACGAAGTAGCCCACCGAGTCGTCGTAGCTGCCGCCCGCGACGATCGTGCAGGCCGGGTCCGCCTTGGCCCGGTCGATCGCGGCCTTGTTCTTGGCGAACGAGCGCTCGTCGATGACCGCGCCGACGAAGTTCGACAGGTCGGTGACGTCACCCATGGTCAGGTAGTCCACCTCGGCCGCGAACTCCTCCTTGAAGCCGGAGTTCCAGATCGAGGCCGGGATGTACGCCCGGGAGGTGGCGGAGCACTTCTGGCCCTGGTACTCGAAGGCGCCGCGGGTCAGGGCGGTCTTCAGCACCGCACGGTCGGCCGACGGGTGCGCCACCAGGAAGTCCTTGCCGCCGGTCTCGCCGACCAGGCGCGGGTAGGAGCGGTACTTCTCGATGTTGTTGCCGACCGTCTTCCACAGGTACTGGAAGGTCCTGGTCGAACCGGTGAAGTGGATGCCCGCGAGGTCACGGTGCTCCAGGGCGACCTTGGAGACCTCGATGCCGTCGCCGGTCAGCAGGTTGATGACGCCCTTGGGCAGGCCCGCCTCCTCCAGCAGCCGCATGAGCAGCACCGCGGCGTGGGTCTGGGTCGGGGACGGCTTCCAGATCACGACGTTGCCCATCAGCGCGGGCGCGGTCGGCAGGTTGGCCGCGATCGCCGAGAAGTTGAACGGCGTGATCGCGTAGACGAAGCCCTCCAGCGGGCGGTGGTCGAGGCGGTTCCACACACCCGGGGAGTTGGCCGGCGGCTGCTCGGCCAGGATCTGACGGGCGTAGTGGACGTTGAAGCGCCAGAAGTCGACCAGCTCGCACGGGCTGTCGATCTCCGCCTGCTGGGCCGTCTTCGACTGGCCGAGCATGGTGGAGGCCGCGATGGTCTCGCGCCAGGGACCGGCCAGCAGCTCGGCGGCGCGCAGGATGATCGCCGCGCGGTCGTCGAAGGACATCGCGCGCCAGGCCGGCGCGGCGGCCAGGGCGGCGTCGATGGCGTCCTGCGCGTCCTGCTGGGTGGCGTTGCGGTAGGCGCCGAGGACGGCCTTGTGGTTGTGCGGCTGGACGACCTCGAAGGACTCGCCGCCGCCCATGCGCTTCTCGCCGCCGATGGTGCAGGGCAGGTCGATCGGGTTCTCGGCCAGCTCCTTGAGCTTGGCCTCCAGACGGGCGCGCTCGGGCGAGCCGGGGGCGTAGCCGTGCACCGGCTCGTTGACGGGGGTGGGGACCTGGGTCACAGCGTCCATGGGTTCCGTAACTCCTTGACTTGAGCGGTGTTGCGAGCGGGGTGCGGGGCTCAGCCCTTGCTGACCATCGAGCGTGCGAAGAAGCGCAGGTTGGCCGGCTTCTCCGCGAGACGGCGCATGAAGTAGCCGTACCAGTCGGTGCCGTAGGCGGTGTAGACGCGCATGCGGTGGCCCTCGGCGGCGAGCCGCATGTGCTCGTCGCTGCGGATGCCGTAGAGCATCTGGAACTCGTACTCGTCCAGCTTGCGCCCGGCACGCCGTGCGAGCCCCTGCCCGATGCTGATGAGCCGCGGGTCGTGGGACCCGATCATCGGGTACCCGTCGCCCTCCATCAGGGTGCGCAGGATCCGGACGTACGCCTTGTCGATCTCGTGCTTGTTCTGGTACGCGACCTCGGCGGGCTCCTTGTAGGCGCCCTTGACCAGGCGCACCCGGCTGCCGCTCGCGGCGAGGCGGCGGGCGTCGGCCTCGGTGCGGAAGAGGTAGGCCTGGATGACGCAGCCGGTCTGCGGGAAGTCCTTCCGCAGCTCCTCGTGGATGGCGAACATCGAGTCGAGGGTGGTGTGGTCCTCCGCGTCGAGCGTGACCGTCGTACCGATGGCGGCGGCGGCCTCGACGACCGGGCGGACGTTGGCGAGGGCCAGTTCGTGGCCGTTGTCCAGCGCCTGGCCGAACATCGACAGCTTGACCGACATCTCGACCCTCGGGCCGAGCTCCAGGTCCTTGATGCGGTCGATGAGCTGCAGGTACGCGTCCCGGGCGGCGGTGGCCTGCTCGGGCGTGGTGATGTCCTCGCCGACCACGTCCATGGTCAGCTCCAGACCCTTGCCGGTCAGGTCCTTGATGATCGGGACGATGTCGCCGACGGTCTCGCCGGGGATGAAGCGGTCGACGACCTGCTTGGTCACCGGGGCCGCCGAGATCAGGCGTCGCATCCGGTCGCTGCGAGACGCGGCGAGAATCACGGGACCCAGCACGGGGCACCTCCACAAACAAGCACCAGAAGGCCGAAACCCAACCATTGGGGGACGGCACGGAGAACCACCGTGAAAGTAAAGGGTTGTCCAGATCATTGCCATCGACAGCTGTCACGCATCCGCGCACCGGATCTCAGACAGTTGTATGAGGCCCCGCGGAAATGCGGGAGAATGCCCGGGTGGCGGCGGATTACAAGGGTGAGTACCAGGAGCTGGTCGACGAGATCTCGGAGCTGTTGGACGCGCCGGCGACCCTGGAGAACCGGAACTTCGAGCTGATCGCCTTCGGGACCTACGACAGCGAGGGCGACCTGGACCCGTCCGCCCTCGACCCCGTGCGTACCCGCTCGATCCTCACCCGCCGCTCCACCTCTGCGGTCCGCCGCTGGTTCGAGGGCTTCGGCATCACCCGTGCGACCGGTCCGGTGCGCATTCCGCCGACCCCGGACGCCGGGGTGTACCGGGGCCGGATCTGCCTGCCGGTACGCCATCGGGGTGTCGTCCTCGGGTACGTCTGGCTGCTGGACGACGACCCCGGGCCCACCGAGCGGCAGCTCGCGGCCGCCATGGAGGTGACCGGGAGGATCGGCGCGCTGCTGGCGGACGAGGCGCAGCACGGGGCCGACCTCACCCGGGAGCTGCGGGCGGTGCTGACCGCCGAGCGCGGCTGGCCGCAGGACATGGCGGTGGCCGAGCTGCGTACGGCCCTGGGCACCCGCGCGGACGCTCCCCACACGCTCGTGTGCCTCGCCCCCTGGCCCTCGGCCGACCCGGACGACGCGCCCTCGGTGCGCACCCTGCCGGGCGCGACGGCCCTGTGCACGGTGCCCTGGGGGACCACCGCCCGGTGTCTCGCCGTCCTGGTCCGGCTGCGTTCGACGGACACCCTGACCCCGGCGGTGTCGGCGGCGGCGCGCCTGCTGGAACAGGCCGGCGGGACCGGACCCCGGGTGGGGGCGGGAGCCGCAGGGGGAACCGGCACCGGGGCCGGGGCCGGGGCCGCGGCCGCGGCCGGCATCGCCGGCGCGCGGGCCGGGCTCGCGGATCTGGGCGCCGCCTGGGCCGAGGCGTCGGCGGCCGCGCAGGCGGCGCTGGTGGAACCGCGGCTGGGGCCGGTCGCCGAGTGGGCGGCGATCGGAGCGTTCCGCCTGCTCACGGCGCTGCCCCCGGAGGCCGCCCAGGACCCGGCCCTGCGCGCCCTGCTCCTGCCCGCCCACCATGAACTCGCCCGGACCGCCGAGGCCTTCCTCGACTGTGCGGGCCAGGCCGGCCGCACCGCCGCCGAGCTGGGCGTCCACCGCCAGACCCTCTACTACCGCCTGTCCCGGGTGGAGCAGCTGACGGGCCTCGACCTGGACGACGGGGAGGACCGCCTGCTGCTCCACATGGCCCTGAAGGCGGCACGCCTGCAGGGCGCCGGCGCTAGCGCCCCCGCGCCTGCTCCACTGCGGCGATCACCCGGCGCAGCCCCTCGGTGAGCTGGTCGGCGTCGGTGGCCGTGCCGGGGTCGAAGAGCCACTGGACCATGAGCCCCTGCAGGAGTGTCTGGTAGAGGCGGCCTTCGGTGTCGACGGTCTCCGCGTCGAGGTCGGCCTCCGGAACGTCGGTGAACAGGGGCACGATCCCCGAGCGCCCCTCCTCCTGGGTCGCCGCCAGCAGCTTGCGCACCTCCGGTACCCGGTCCCCCTGGAGGATGAGCTCGAAGCTCAGCAGCCAGATCGCCCGCGACTCGGGCACCGAGCGGATGATGTTCGACCACACCTCCCTGAAGCGCTCCAGCGACCCCGCCGGGGCCTGCGTCGCTCCGCCCGCCCCCCAGCCGGGCCCGTAGTGGTCGCCCACCTCCTGCACCAGTGAGACGTAGGCCTCCACCAGCAGCGCGTCCTTCGACCCGTAGTGGTAGCCGATCGAGGCGAGGTTGGTCCCCGACTCCTTGACGATGTCGCGCGCCGTGGTGCGCACGAATCCCTTCTCCAGCAGGCAGCGCTTGGCGCCGTCGAGCAGATCCTCACGGTGTCCCATGCGTGCACCCTACCCGCGATCCATACAAGCGTCCTAGACAACTGACTTATACAAACGTCCTATACAAGCGTTTAAGACGCCCGTACAGTCCTTGCCATGACGAACTCGACGAGCACCACCACGCCCCGGGCCACGGCGGGGCGCCGCGAATGGACCGCCCTGTGCGTGCTGATGCTTCCGCTGCTGCTGGTCTCCATGGACGTCTCCGTCCTGTACTTCGCCATCCCGGCGATCAGCGCGGACCTGGAGCCGAGCGGGACCCAGCAGCTGTGGATCTTCGACATCTACGCCTTCGTCCTGGCCGGTCTGCTGATGACGATGGGCTCGCTGGGCGACCGCATCGGCCGCCGCCGGCTGCTGCTGATCGGCGCGGCCGCCTTCGGCGCCGCCTCACTGGTGGCGGCGTACGCCGACAGTGCCGGGACCCTGATCGCGGCCCGCGCGGTCCTCGGCATCGGCGGCGCGACCCTGATGCCGTCGACGATGGCGCTGGTGCGCACGATGTTCACCGACCCCGCCCAGCGGGCGAAGGCGATCGGCATCTGGTCCGGCGTGATGACCGGCGGGATCGCGCTCGGTTCCGTGCTGAGCGGCGTCCTGGTCCAGTACTTCTGGTGGGGCTCGGTCTTCCTGGTCAACCTGCCCGCGATGGCGCTGCTGCTGGTCCTCGGCCCGTTCCTGCTCCCCGAGTCCCGCAGCCCGGAGCCCGGCCGCTTCGACTTCGTCAGCGTTCCGCTGTCGATGGCCGCGGTGCTCCCCGTGGTCTACGGCCTGAAGGAGATCCCGTCCGAGGGCTGGCACGCGGGTTACGTCGTCTCGATCGCCGTCGGCCTGCTCTTCGCGGCCCTCTTCGTCCACCGCCAGCGCACGGTGGCCTCGCCGATGATCTCGCCGGCCCTGTTCCGCGGCCGGGGCTTCGCCCCCGCGGTCGGACTCAACCTCGTCTGCTCGTTCGGGATGATGGGCTCGGCGTTCTTCACCACCCAGTACCTGCAGTCGGTACTCGGCAAGAGCGCGATGGAGGCGGCCCTGTGGGCGCTGCTGCCGTCGGTGCCCATCGGCATGGCGGCCCCGATCGCGACCACCCTGGTGCAAAAGGGCGTCAACCGCCCCTCCGTGGTCACCGCGGGCTTCGCGATCGCCGCGGCCGGGTACGGCATGCTGGCCCTGGCCGGCACGGACTCGCTCTGGCTGGTCCTGGCCGCCTGCGGTGTCCTCGCCTCCGGGATCGTGGTGGTGATGTCCCAGATGACCGACCTGGCGATGAGCGCGGCCCCGGTGGAGAAGGCGGGCTCGGCCTCGTCACTGCTGGAGACCGGCCAGGAGTTCGGCGGCGCGCTGGGCATGGCGGTCCTCGGCTCCGTCGGCACCGCGCTCTACCGCCACGACATCCCGGCCTCGGCCCCGGCCGCGGCCCACGAGACCCTGGGCGGCGCGCTGGCCGTCGCCCGGCAGCTGCCGGGGCGCGCGGGGGACGCTCTGGCGGCCTCGGCACGCGAGGCCTTCACCAGCGGGATGCAGGGGGCCGCGATCGCGGGGGCGGTGGTGCTGGCGCTCGCGGCCGTCGGGGCGGCGACGACTCTGCGCCGGATCCACGTGCGGGCCACGCCGGTCGCCGAGGCCGAGACCGAGGCGGCGGCAGCCTGAGGCCCCGTGCGGCGCAGAAAACGCCGGACGGGCCGGCTCATCGCCGGCCCGTCCGGCGTTTGCGAACGAGCCCGTTCAGCGCGAACGGGGGTCCGGGGCAGCACCCCGGGGACGGCGACCTCGACCGGCGGTCGCCTCAAGCGAACGGCAGTCTCAGACGAGGTTCACCGAACGGGCCGAGGTAGCTCCGATCTCCGCCGCGACCTCGGCCAGCACCCCGGCGGGCACGGTGTCGTCAACGGTCAGCACCGCCACCGCTTCCCCACCGGCCGCCGCGCGGGACACCTGCATACCGGCGATGTTGATGCCGGCCTCGCCGATGATGCGGCCGACCGTGCCGACGACGCCCGGGCGGTCCTCGTAGCGCAGGACGACCATGTGGTCGGCGAGCGCGAGGTCCACGTCGTAGTCGCCGACCGCGACGATCTTCTGGAGGTGCTTGGGACCGGCCAGGGTGCCGGAGACCGACACCTCCTCGCCGTCCGCCAGGGTGCCGCGCACGGTGACGACGTTGCGGTGGTCGGTCGCCTCGGAGCTGGTGGTCAGGCGCACCTCGACACCGCGCTCCTGGGCGAACAGCGGCGCGTTGACGTACGACACCGTCTCGTCGACGACGTCCTCGAAGACGCCCTTGAGCGCGGACAGCTCCAGCACCTTCACGTCGTGCTGGGTGATCTCGCCGTACACCTCGACGTCGAGCCGGACCGCGACCTCGCCCGCGAGCGCGGTGAAGATGCGGCCGAGGCGCTCGGCGAGCGGCAGACCCGGCTTGACGTCCTCGGCGATGACACCGCCCTGGACGTTCACCGCGTCCGGCACCAGCTCACCGGCGAGCGCCAGGCGCACCGACTTGGCGACGGCGATACCGGCCTTCTCCTGCGCCTCGTCGGTCGACGCGCCGAGGTGCGGGGTGGCCACGACCTGGTCGAACTCGAACAGCGGCGAGTCCGTGCACGGCTCCTTGGCGTACACGTCCAGGCCGGCGCCCGCGACCCGGCCCTCCTTGAGCGCCGAGTACAGCGCCTCCTCGTCGACGATGCCACCGCGCGCGGCGTTGACGATGCGCACGCTCGGCTTGACCTTGCGCAGCGCCTCCTCGCCGATCAGGCCGAGCGTCTCCGGGGTCTTCGGAAGGTGCACGGTGATGAAGTCGGAGACCTCGAGCAGCTCGTCCAGGGTCAGCACCTTGACGCCCATCTGCGCGGCCCGTGCGGGCTGGACGTAGGGGTCGTAGGCGACGACCTTCATGCCGAAGGCCGACATGCGCTGGGCGACCAGGGCGCCGATCCGGCCGAGGCCGACCACGCCCAGGGTCTTCTCGGCGAGCTCGACGCCCGTGTACTTGCTGCGCTTCCACTCGCCGTTCTTCAGCGCGGCGTTGGCCTGCGGGATGTTCCGGGCGGAAGAGAGGATCAGGCCGCACGCCAGCTCGGCGGCGGTCACGATGTTGGAGGTCGGGGCGTTGACGACCATCACGCCGGCCTTGGTGGCGGCGGAGACGTCGACGTTGTCCAGACCGACGCCGGCGCGCGCGACGACCTTCAGCCTGCGCGCGGCGGCGATCGCCTCGGCGTCGACCTTGGTGGCCGAGCGGATCAGGATCGCGTCCACCTCGGCGATGGCGGGCAGCAGTTCGGCTCGGTCGGCGCCGTTGCAGTGCCGGATCTCGAAGTCCGGGCCGAGTGCGTCGACGGTCGCGGGCGACAGCTCTTCAGCGATGAGTACGACAGGTTTCGAGCTCACGTGAGGTCCTCACAAGTCCAAAGCATGCGGACGGCCGTCCCGACGGCCGCAGGCGGAGGAGGGGGGCTAGCCGCGGAAGACGCACGACGCTGTGGGCCTGACGCGTTGTTGTGCAGAAGTGTAGTGGCGCGACCGACGTCGTCTTGCGCCTCTGCGGAAGGATCACCCGTCCGGGGCTGGACGAGGTGGACAACGCCGTGAAACCACTGTGGTAACGACGTTACCCCGGGATCGCCGAGGGGGCCGGAGCGAATCGCTCCGGCCCCCTGGCCGTGAGGCCTACGCCTCCTCGTTCACCCAGCTCATCAGCTTGCGCAGCTGCTTGCCGGTGGTCTCCAGCAGGTGCTCGGAGTCCTGCTGCTTGTACTCGTTGTACTTCTTCAGACCGCCGTGGTACTCGTCCATCCAGTTCCGCGCGAAGGAGCCGTCCTGGATCTCGGCGAGAACCTTCTTCATCTCGGCCTTGGTGGCGTCGGTGATGATGCGCGGGCCGGTGACGTAGTCGCCCCACTCGGCGGTCTCGGAGATCGACCAGCGCATCTTCTCCAGGCCGCCCTCGTACATGAGGTCGACGATCAGCTTCAGCTCGTGCAGGCACTCGAAGTAGGCGATCTCCGGCTGGTAGCCGGCCTCGGTCAGCGTCTCGAAGCCCGCCTTGACCAGAGCCGCGGTGCCACCGCACAGCACCGCCTGCTCGCCGAAGAGGTCGGTCTCGGTCTCCTCGGTGAAGGTCGTCTTGATGACGCCGGCGCGGGTGCCGCCGATGCCCTTGGCGTACGACAGGGCCAGCGCGAAGGCGTTGCCCGAGGCGTCCTGCTCCACGGCCACGATGCAGGGAACGCCGCGGCCCTCCTCGTACTGGCGGCGCACCAGGTGGCCCGGGCCCTTCGGGGCGACCATGCAGACGTCCACGCCGGCCGGGGGCTTGATGAAGCCGAAGCGGATGTTGAAGCCATGGCCGAAGAACAGCGCGTCGCCGTCCTTCAGGTTCGGGGCGATCGACTCCTCGTAGACCTGCGCCTGGATCGGGTCCGGCACCAGGATCATGATCACATCGGCCTCGGCGGCCGCCTCCGCCGGGGTGACCACGCGCAGGCCCTGCTCCTCGGCCTTGGCCTTCGACCTGGAGCCCTCGTGCAGGCCGACCCGGACGTCGACACCCGAGTCACGCAGCGACAGCGCGTGGGCGTGGCCCTGGCTGCCGTAGCCGATGACCGCGACCTTGCGGCCCTGGATGATGGACAGGTCGGCGTCAGCGTCGTAGAACAGCTCGGCCACTTTGGGTTCTCTCCTTGGTGTGCAGGTTGTGCGTCCCACCGTATGCCGGTGAGGGGAAGGGAAGTCTCGGGATCTCGCCATCCGGGCGGCCGGTCTGCCCCGGCCGCCCGAACGTGTCGTTACGCCGAACGGTCCAGGGCGCGCAGCGACCTGTCCGTGATGGAACGGGCACCGCGTCCGATCGCGATGGTGCCCGACTGGACCAGTTCCTTGATGCCGAACGGCTCCAGCATCTTGAGCATGGCCGAGAGCTTGTCGCTGGACCCGGTGGCCTCGATCGTCACGGCCTCCGGGGCGACGTCGACGGTCTTGGCGCGGAACAGCTGGACGATCTCGACGATCTGGGAGCGCGTCTCGTTGTCGGCGCGCACCTTCACCAGAACGAGTTCGCGCTGCACGGCCTGCGACGGCTCCAGCTCGACGATCTTCAGCACGTTGACGAGCTTGTTGAGCTGCTTGGTGACCTGCTCCAGCGGCAGGTCCTCCACGTTCACCACGATGGTGATGCGGGAGATGTCGGGGTGCTCGGTGACGCCGACCGCGAGCGAGTCGATGTTGAAGCCGCGGCGGGAGAACAGGGCGGCGATCCGGGCGAGGATGCCGGGCGTGTTCTCGACGAGGACCGAGAGGGTGTGCTTGGACATGGTTCTCACTCAGCTCTCTCAGTCGTCTTCGTTGTCGCCGAAGTCGGGGCGGACGTCCCGGGCGGCCATGATCTCGTCGTTGGACGTGCCTGCGGCGACCATCGGCCACACCATCGCGTCCTCGTGGACGATGAAGTCGATGACGACCGGACGGTCGTTGATGGAGTTCGCCTCCTCGATGACCTTGTCGAGGTCCTCCGGGGACTCGCAGCGGATGGCGTAGCAGCCCATGGCCTCCGACAGCTTCACGAAGTCGGGGACGCGGGTGCCGGCACTCGGCTGCTTGCCGTCCGCCCCGGGACCGGAGTGCAGGACGGTGTTGGAGTACCGCTGGTTGTAGAAGAGGGTCTGCCACTGGCGGACCATCCCGAGGGCGCCGTTGTTGATGATGGCGACCTTGATCGGGATGTTGTTCAGGGCGCAGGTGGTCAGTTCCTGGTTCGTCATCTGGAAGCAGCCGTCGCCGTCGATCGCCCAGACCGTCCGGTCCGGCCGGCCCGCCTTGGCACCCATGGCGGCCGGGACCGCGTACCCCATGGTTCCGGCGCCCCCGGAGTTCAGCCAGGTGGCCGGGCTTTCGTACTGGATGAAGTGGGCGGCCCACATCTGGTGCTGGCCGACGCCCGCCGCGAAGATCGTGCCCTCGGGCGCCAGCCGGCCGATGCGCTCGATGACCTGCTGGGGGGACAGCGAGCCGTCCTCGGGCTGGTCGTAGCCGAGCGGGTAGGTGTCGCGCCAGCGGCTGAGGTCCTTCCACCAGGCGGTGTAGTCGCCCTGGTGCCCCTCGCTGTGCTCCTTCTGCACGGCCTGGATCAGGTCGGCGATCACCTCGCGGGCGTCACCCACGATCGGCACGTCGGCGGCGCGGTTCTTGCCGATCTCGGCCGGGTCGATGTCGGCGTGGACGATCTTGGCGAACGGGGCGAAGCTGTCCAGCTTGCCGGTGACGCGGTCGTCGAAGCGGGCTCCGAGGGCGACGATCAGGTCGGCCTTCTGCAGCGCGGTGACGGCGGTGACCGCACCGTGCATGCCCGGCATTCCCACGTGCAGCGGGTGGCTGTCGGGGAATGCGCCGAGCGCCATCAGGGTGGTGGTGACGGGCGCTCCGGTGAGTTCGGCGAGGACCTTCAGCTCGGCGGTGGCCCTGGCCTTGAGGACGCCGCCGCCGACGTACAGGACGGGCCGCTTCGCCGAGGTGATCAGCTTGGCCGCCTCGCGGATCTGCTTGGCGTGCGGCTTGGTCACCGGGCGGTAGCCGGGCAGGTCGGTGACCGGCGGCCAGGAGAACGTGGTCTGCGCCTGCAGGGCGTCCTTGGCGATGTCGACGAGGACCGGGCCCGGACGGCCGGTGGAGGCGATGTGGAAGGCCTCCGCGATGGTCCGGGGGATGTCCTCGGCCTTGGTGACCAGGAAGTTGTGCTTGGTGACCGGCATGGTGATGCCGACGATGTCCGCCTCCTGGAAGGCGTCCGTGCCGATCGCCTTCGAGGCCACCTGACCGGTGATCGCGACCAGCGGCACCGAGTCCATGTGGGCGTCGGCGATCGGGGTGACCAGGTTGGTGGCGCCCGGGCCGGAGGTGGCCATGCAGACGCCGACCTTGCCGGTGGCCTGCGCGTAGCCGGTGGCCGCGTGGCCGGCGCCCTGCTCGTGCCGGACCAGGACGTGACGCACCCGGGTGGAGTCCATCAGCGGGTCGTAGGCGGGAAGGATCGCACCGCCGGGAATGCCGAATACCGTCTCAGCGCCGACCTCCTCGAGGGAGCGGATGAGGGACTGCGCACCCGTGACGTGCTCGGGCGCGGACTGGTGTCCTCCGGATCGGGGCCGCGGCTGCGGGTGATGGGCCCCGGTGGCCTGCTCGGTCATCGGCATTCTCTTCTCGATGCTGAGGGTTTTGACGAGATTTGAGCGGAATTCAACTGCCGCACGACTGGTGCTCGTGCAACAAAAAACCCCTCGTGCCGCAAGGCAAGCGAGGGGAGCGCGCCGGTGAGGTCGCTGGGGTTCCGGATCGTCCTCCGGTGGGTCCCAGCTCAGCCGACGCGCTGTCCAAGTACGAGAATTCGGGTGCGCATGGCACTGACCCTCCCCCCGGCACGCACCCACTGTCAAGTGGGTGGGACGGGAGTCTCATTATGTGAGCGAAAGGCCGTCCCGCCTCCGAAAACGACCGGAACACCACTGGTGTACACCCCCGCGCCACCACCGGCGAACACCGGCTCGGCCGGGCCGTGCGGCACCGGATAACGGCCGGAACTGAGCGCCCTGCGCAGCCGGTACTCGTCCAGCGGACCCGAGAAGGCCATGCCCTGCCCGTGGGTGCAGCCCATCGCGCGCAGGGCGACGACCTGCTCGGGCAGGTCCACGCCGTCCGCCACAGACTGCAGCCCGAGGTCGGTGGCGATGCGCAGCAGCCCGTTGGTGATCTTGTGCAGGCGGGCGGACTCGACGACGCCCTCGACCAGGCCGCGGTCCAGCTTGAGGATGTCGACGGGGAGCCTTCTGAGGGCCGTGACGGCCGCGTACCCGCCGCCGAAGCCGTCGAGGGCGATCCGTACGCCGAGCCGTGCCAGGGCGCTCAGGCGCCGCTCCAGTTCGTCCAGCGAGACGCCTGGGGCGAGGTCGGACAGCTCGATCACCAGGGACCCGGAGGGCAGCGCGTGCCGGGCCAGCAGGGCCTCGAAGGAGCCGATCGGCAGCAAGCGGTCCAGCAGGCGGCGCGCACCCATCCGGACCACCACGGGAACGGACAGGCCGGTCGCGGCCCGTTCGGCGGCCTGCTCCACGGCCTCCTCCAGCATCCAGCGGCCCAGTTCCGCCGTCCTGTCGCTGTCCTCGGCCACCCGCAGGAACTCGGCGGGGGTGAAGAGCACCCCCTGGGAGGAGCGCCAGCGGGCCTGGGCGGCGACCGATGTGATCCGGCCGTCCTCGAGGCACACGACGGGCTGGTGCAGCAGCGCGAACTCGCCGTCGTGCAGGGCGGCCCGCAGCCGCGTGGCCAGTTCCGCCTTGCGGACGACGTCCTGCTGCATCTGCGGCTTGTACAGCTCGACGCGCCCCTTGCCGGCCGCCTTGGCCCGGTACATCGCGAGGTCGGCGTTGCGCAGCAGCTCCCCCGCGCCGAGGCCCGTCTCGGCGAAGGCCACGCCGATGGACGCGGCGACACGGACATCGTTGCCGTCGATGAGGTACGGCTGCGACAGCGTCACCCTGAGGCGGTCGGCGAGGTCCAGGATGTGCCCTTCGCGGGCGGTGCGGTCGCGGGTGCCGTCCCCGACGATGAGGGCCGCGAACTCGTCGCCGCCCAGCCGGGAGGCGGTGTCCCCGTACCGGACCGCCTCCTGGAGTCTGCGGGCCGCCTGGACCAGCAGCTCGTCGCCGGCCTGGTGCCCGATCGTGTCGTTGACGGCCTTGAAGCCGTCGAGGTCGATGAACAGCACGGCCGTACCGCGGTCGGAGGAGCGGCGGCCGGACAGTGCCTGCTGCACGCGCTGGGTGAACAGCGCGCGGTTGGGCAGGTCGGTGAGCGGGTCGTGCTCGGCGTTGTGCTGGAGCTGCGCCTGCAGGCGCACCCGTTCGGTCACGTCCCGGCTGTTGAAGATGAGGCCGCCGTGGTGACGGTTGATGGTCGACTCCACGTTGAGCCAGCCGCCGTCGCCGGAGCGGAAGCGGCACTCGATCCGGGTGGTCGGTTCCTGCGACGGGCTGGCGGCGAGGAAGCGGCGCACCTCGTGCACCACACAGCCCAGGTCCTCGGGGTGGATGAGCCCGGCCAGTTCGGTGCCCACCAGCTCCTCCGCGGACCGTCCGTACACCCCCGCGGCGGCCGGGGAGACGTACCGCAGGACGCCGCTGGGCGCGGCGATCATGATGACGTCGCTGGAGCCCTGCACCAGGGAGCGGAAGTGGTTCTCCTTCTGCGCCAGTTCCTGGGCGAGCTTGAGGTTGTCGAGCAGCATGATGCCCTGGCGCATGACGAGGGCCAGTACGACGGCCCCGGCGGTGATCAGCACGACGTGGTCGACGCTGTGGCCGTTGAGCACGTTGAAGAGGATCCCCAGGGTGCACACGGCGGCCGCGAGGTACGGCGTGAGGGCGGCGAGGGAGCCGGCGATGGGCCGGCTGACCGGGTACCGGTCGTGGTCGCCGCCCGGCGCGGGCGGCTGGACGTAGAGGCTGCGGCTCCGCCCGCGCTGTCCGGGCACGTGCTCGTGCACCACGCGCGTGTGCTGCCCGTCGGCCACGCGCGCGTGCCCGTCCGTCTCGCGGCGGCCCGCCTCCGGCTGCGCGGACCGGGGCGCCGCCCAGGGGGCGTACGCCAGGAGCAGCGAACCGGCGAACCAGCCGGCGTCCAGCAGCTGACCGGAGTGGTAGCTGTTGTGCAGCAGCGGTGAGGTGAAGAGGGCGTCGCACACCACGGTCAGCGCGAGCGCACCGATCGCGGTGTTCACCGCGGTGCGGTTGACCGACGAGCGCCGGAAGTGCAGCGCGAGCACCATGCTGACCAGGACGATGTCCAGCAGCGGGTACGCCAGTGACAGCGCGGTGTGGGCGACGCTCGGCCCGTCGAACTTGGCCGCCTGGGCGAGTGCGAGGCTCCACGACAGCGTGAGCAGCGAGCCGCCGATCAGCCAGGCGTCCAGCGCCAGGCACACCCAACCCGCCTTGCCCACCGGCCGCTTGGCGAGCACGAGCAGACCGACGATCGCGGGCGGTGCGAAGCACAGGAAGAACAGGTCGGCGTAGCTGGGGCTGGGTACGGGCTCGTCCAGGACGACCTCGTACCACCCCCAGATCGCGTTGCCCAGGGCCGCCATCGCCGAGGAGAGGGCGAACAGCAGCCACGCGGGGCGGAAGCGGACCCCCGGGCTGCGGGCGTACAGCAGGCAGGACACGGCGGCGGTGCCGGCCGCGGCGCTCAGCCCGAAGTCACCCATGATCAGCGCCACTACAGTCGAACCCCAGTCGAACGCGGAACCGACGGCGTATCCCGCGCACACGAAAGCCAGGGCAAGTTGGTGGATCAGTCTGGAACCGCCGCCGGAGGCCGACGGACGGGGCAGGAGCGCCCCCGGCGAGCGCTGCGGTCGCAGCGCTCCGTCGAGCGTGGTCGCCGCGGGCGGGGGCGGGCTCACCGGATGCTCCTTGCCCGCACGGCCGGGTCCCGCGGGTCCCGGTGCGCTGGGTGCGCGTGCCTCTTGCGGCCGCTGGGCCTGTGATGGTGGTGATGGCTTCCGTGGTGGCCGCGTCTGCGCGCGGCGGTGGGCCAGGTTCGCCGGTGGCGGCCCCGCCGCGTCGGATCGTTCGCCCATAGGCCGTGCATCGCCCGTCGCCCCCCTCACAGTCTGAAATGTCCATCCCCAGCGCCGAACGTGCACGGCGCAGCCCCTGTCGGGGACGATACACCAGTCTCGTCACTCAGGGACATAGCTTCTCTACGCTGCGTGACGAACGGCGAGAATGCGGGTACCGTCCGCGCCCGAGGGGTTGCGGAAAGTACCCGAAGCGGATTATGCGCCTGTCGCGCCCGTCGTCAGGATCACGTTGGCGAGCGGCTCCCGGTTCACGAAGCGGCGCAACTGGTCCACCAGCAGCCGCTTCGCGCGGGGCAGGAAGGCGGACGTGGGGCCGCCGGCATGAGGGGTGATCAGGACGCCGGGCGCGTGCCACAAAGGGTGGCCCGGTGGCAGCGGCTCGGGGTCGGTGACGTCGAGGGCCGCTGTGATGCGCCCGGTCTCCAGCTCGGCCAGCAGCGCCATGGTGTCGACGACGGGGCCGCGCGCCACGTTCACCAGCAGTGATCCGTCCTTCATCCGCGCGAGGAACTCGGCGCCCACCAGGCCGTGCGTGCCCTCTGTCAAGGGCGTGGCCAGGACGACGACATCGGCTTCCGGAAGCAGGGAGGGCAGATCGGTGAGCGGATGCACCGGACCGCGCGCCGTGGTGCGAGGGGAGCGCGCCACGCGCGCCACCCGCGCAACCTCGAAGGGCGCGAGCCGGTCCTCGATGGCTGCGCCGATCGAGCCGTACCCCACGATGAGGACCGTCCTGTCGGCCAGGGCCGGGCGGAAACCGTCGTGCCACTCTCCGCGGTCCTGGGCCCGGACGAAGTCGGGGATGCCGCGCAGGGAGGCGAGGATCAGGGCCAGGGTGAGCTCGGCCGTGCTCGCCTCGTGCACCCCGCGCGCGTTGCACAGCAGCACCCCGTCGGGCAGGTGCTTCAGCCCCGGCTGCACGTGGTCGATGCCGGCGGACAGCGTCTGCACGACCCGGACCGAGCGCATGAGAGGCAGCGGGCGGATCCCGAGGTCGCCGGGTTTCATGTACGGCACGACGTAGAAGGAACAGTCGGCGGGGTCGGCCGGGAACTCCTCGGCGCCGTCCCAGAAGCGGTAGACGGGCCCCTCGGGAAGTCCGTCGATCTCCTCCGGCGCA
The DNA here is from genome assembly GCF_040646295.1 of Streptomyces sp. NPDC046197. Taxonomy (NCBI): domain Bacteria; kingdom Bacillati; phylum Actinomycetota; class Actinomycetes; order Kitasatosporales; family Streptomycetaceae; genus Streptomyces; species Streptomyces sp. NPDC046197. The sequence continues at coordinate 47,973 of NZ_JBEYZY010000024.1, forward strand.
ATCGGCAGCCACACCTCAGCAGTCATGTCAGGAGGCTATGTCAAGGGTGCGCGAACGCAGAGGTTAGGTTGGTGGGCCCTAGCAGAGGGAGGGTTACGGCCAGGTGGAGCGCAGGACGATCGGCGCGGCGGCACTCGTGGCGGGGGCGGTGGGACTCGGGTGCATGCCGATGAGCTGGGCGTACAGCGGGTCGCGGCAGCGGGGGGACGAGTCGCTCAGAGCCGTGCACCGAGCGCTGGACCTGGGCTCGTCACTCCTGGACACGGCCGACATGTACGGCCCGTTCACCAATGAGCTGCTGGTGGGGCGGGCGTTGAAGGAGCGGCGACCGGACGCCTTCGTGTCGACCAAGGTCGGTCTGCTCGTGGGTGAGCAGCACATCGTGGCAAACGGCCACCCCGGCTACGTGAAGCGGGCCTGCGACGCGTCGCTGCGGCGTCTGCAGACGGACGTGATCGACCTGTACCAGCTGCACCGTGCCGACCCCGAGGTACCGGTCGAGGAGACGTGGGGGGCGATGGCCGAGCTGGTCCGGGCCGGGAAGGTGCGGGCGCTGGGGCTGTGCGCGGTGGGAGCCCGGGGCGGGCGCCGGTCCGGGGGGCGGCTGCATGACGGAACGATCCGCCAGCTGGAGCGGGTGCAGCAGGTCTTCCCGGTGAGCGCGGTGCAGGCGGAGCTGTCGGTGTGGTCGCCGGAGGCGCTGGAGACGCTGCTGCCGTGGTGCGAGGCCCGCGGAGTGGGCTTCCTCGCCGCGATGCCGCTCGGCAATGGCTTCCTGACCGGCACGCTGACGCCCGGCGAGGGCTTCGAACCGGACGACGTGCGCGCCCGCCACCCGCGCTTCACCGCGGAGATGATGGCCGCGAACCAGCCGATCGTCGCGGGTCTGCGGCGGGTGGCCCGGCGCCACGGCGAGGACGTGACACCGGCCCAGGTGGCGCTGGCGTGGGTTCTCGCCCAGGGGCGCCATGTGATACCCGTCCCGGGCACCAAGCAGGAACGCTGGGCGGATCAGAACGCGAGGGCGGCCGGCCTGCGCCTGACAGCACGGGACCTCGCGGAGGTGGGGCGGCTGCCCGCGGCACAGGGGTCCTGGGACTGAGGGGCGGGCCCGCGCGGCTGCGCCGCATCGCGTCGCGCTGATCGGGAACTTGGGGGCGCGGGCGGGTAGGGCTGGGCGGCGCGGGCGGGTAGGGCTGGGCGGCGCGGGCCGGGCAGGACTGGGTGGCGCGGACCGGGCAAGACCGGGAAGCGCGGACCGGGCAAGACCGGGAAGCGCGGACCGGGCAAGACCAGGAAGCGCGGACCGGGCAAGACCAGGAAGCGCGGACCGGGCAGGACCGGGAAGCGCGGGCGGGGTAGGACAAGGAGAACCCGCCGCGTCGAAGGGACATGATCGGCATGATCGTGCAACGTCGAGCCGTGACGGCCGTGTTGGCCGCGGCCGCGCTCCTGTGGACGGCCGGCTGCTCCTCCGGCGGTGAAGCGGGACCACCGGGCGGCCCGGACCGCACCGCGCCGAGTCGTACGACCGCGGGAGCCTCGCCCTCCGAAGGGGCGGCCGGTGAGAGCGCGGCGCCCGCCAAGGGCTCGGTGAAGGTGCTGCGCACGGTCGCGCAGGGCCTGAACACGCCGTGGGGTCTGGCGCCCCTGCCCGACGGCGGCCTGCTCGTCGCCTCCCGCGACCAGGGCACGATCACGCGGGTCGACGAGAAGACGGGCCGCGAGACGGAGCTCGGCAAGGTGTCCGGCGTGTCACCGGCCGGCGAGGGCGGCCTCCTCGGCATCGCGCTCTCCCCCGACTACGCCTCCGACCACATGATCTACGCGTACTTCACCTCGGTCTCCGACAACCGCGTCGTCCGCATGCTGTACGACGGGAAGAAGCCCGCCGGGGAGCAGTTGGGCGCTCCCGACACGATCTTCAAGGGCATCCCCAAGGGCATCATCCACAACGGCGGCCGGATCGCCTTCGGCCCCGACGGGATGCTCTACGCGGGCACGGGCGAGAGCGGTCGGCGGGGCCTGGCCCAGGACCGGAAGTCGCCGGGCGGCAAAATCCTGCGCCTGACCCCGGACGGCGGACCGGCTCCGGGGAACCCCTTCCCGGGCTCGCCGGTGTACTCGTACGGCCATCGCAATGTGCAGGGTCTGGCCTGGGACGACAAGCAGCGCCTGTTCGCCTCGGAGTTCGGCCAGGACACCTGGGACGAGCTGAACGCGATCAGGCCCGGTGACAACTACGGCTGGCCGGACGCCGAGGGCAGGTCCGGCAATCCGAAGTACCACGACCCCATTGCCCAGTGGCACACGGACGACGCCTCGCCCAGCGGCATCGCCTACGCCGGGGGCGCCATCTGGATGGCGGGCCTGAAGGGGCAGCGTCTGTGGCGCATCCCCCTGCGGGGCACCCAGGCCTCGGCGGCACCGCAGGCGTTCCTCACCGGCGCCTACGGCCGTCTGCGGACGGTGGTCTCCGCGGGCGGCGACAGGCTGTGGCTGACCACCAGCAACACCGACGGCCGGGGCACCCCCAGGCAGGGTGACGACCGGATCCTGGAGGTGCGGGTCCAGTAGCCCCTGCGCTCAGTGGTCCGCCGGTTCCGCGTCGTCGGAGGGCGGCCCGGGCCGGCGTACGACGACCTTTCCCGAGGCGAGATCGATCGGCCCCCGTGCGGGATCGCTGTCCCCCACGTCCTCCCGGGTCAGCTCCAGCCGGTTCTGTTCGTCCCGGGTGTGCTTGCGGCCGGGCGCGAACAGTTCCTCGAAGACGTTGAACACGGCCCCTCCCCCTCGCCGGTTTCCTCCAGCGTACGTTCACCCCACGGCCGGGGCGGCGATCGTGTCGGGCGGGAACAGGCCCAGCCGGTGCGCCACCGCCGCCGCCTCGCCGCGTCCCGAGACGCCCAGCTTGCCCAGGATGTTCGACACATGGACGCTGGCCGTCTTCGGGGAGATGAACAGTTCCTCGGCTATCTGGCGGTTGGTGCGGCCGACGGAGACCAGGCGCAGTACGTCCCGTTCCCGGCTGGTGAGGCCGAGGGACCGGGCGGGGTCGTCGGGGGCCGCCTGCTCGTCGCTCTTCCGCGGGACGCCGGTCGGGGTGAGGCGGGCTCGCTGGGCGAGCAGGGCGACGGAGTCGGCGAGCGGGCGGGCGCCCAGGTGCTCGGCTACGGCGCCGGCCAGACGGAGCAGCTCCGTGGCGGGTTCGCGGTCGTCCTCGCCGCCGGACGTAAGCAGGGCCTCGGCCAGGCGGTAGCGGACGCGGGCGAGGTCGTAGGGGCGTTCGAGTGCCTCGAAGGCGGCGACGATCTCGGCCCAGTCCCGCGGGCAGCCGCAGCCCTCGGCGCGCAGCAGCTCGGCGCGCAGCCAGCGCTCGTACGCCTGCCACAGGGGCGCATGGCCGGCCAGCGACTTGGCCGCCCGCCGAATGCGGTCGAGGACCTCGCCCCGCCCCGGGTCGGCGGCGGGCAGGCCGACGGCGCGGGCCTCCACGGTGGCGGCGGTGAGCAGCAGAGGCCATCCGTAGCGCTGGGTTCCCGGGGGGAAGCCGGTGTCCAGCACACGGCCGAGTTCCGCGCGGGCGTCCAGCAGCCGGCCCTCACCGGCGGCGACGGCGATCGCTATGCGGGTCAGGGGCAGGGCGTGCTGCGGCGCGTGGTCGTACTTGCCGAAGTTGTCCCGGGCGACGGCCAGTTGGCGGGCCGCCTCGGCCAGGTCGCCGCGGGCGAGGGCCAGTTCGGCCCGGTTCTTGGCGTGGAAGGCACGCGGTTTGGCGCTCTGGCCGACGCGCTCGGACCGGGTCGCCGCCTCGACGGCCTCGTCCCAGCGGCCGAGGCTGTACAGGGTCTCGGCGAAGTTGCCCCACACCCAGGCCTCGAGATCCAGCAGTCCATGGTTCCGGGTGAAGGCGAGCCCCTGCTCGAGCAGCGGTACGGCCTCGCGGGAGCGCCCGACGGCCTCCAGCTCGGACGGCAGGTTCACATAGGAGCGGCCCGCCACGGCGGAGATCCCGTCCTCCACCGTGCTCCTGTTAACCTCGTACATCTCCGCGAGCCCGGCCTCCACGTCCCCGGCGTCGACCATGAGCCCGCCGAGGGTGAGGCGCGCGTTCATCTCGATCTCGCGGGCGCCGACCATGCGCGCGTACTCCACGGCCCGTTCGGCGGCCGAGAAGGCCTCGGGGCCGGGCACATGGACCATGGACCAGTTGGCGACATGCGCCAGCACCTCGGCGTGCACTTCCGACGGCGGCAGCCCGCGCACCAGTTCCTGGGCGGTGGCCAGCTCCCGCCAGCCGTCGCCGTGGGACCGCAGCTGGACCAGCCGGGAGCGCTGGACCCAGAACCAGGCGGCTCGCAGCGGGTCGTGTTCGTCCTCCAGCAGGCGCAGCGCCCGTTTGGTGATCTTCAGGGCGCGTTCCCGCTCCCCGCAGAAGCGGCCCGCGACGGCGGCTTCGGCCATCAGGTCGAGGTAGCGCAGGGGCGTGGTCGCCGGGTCGCAGCCGCAGGGAGGGTAGACCTCGGTGTAGTCGACGGGCCGCAGCCGGGCCCGCACCTCCTCGGGGGCGTCGTCCCACAGCTCCATCGCCCGCTCCAGCAGGCGCAGCTGTTCGCTGTAGGCGTGCCGGGCGCGGGCCACGACGGAGGCGTCCAGGGCGGCGGGCAGCGCCTTGGCCGGGTCGTGGGCGTGGTACCAGTAGGCGGCCAGCCGGGCCACGCGTTCGTCGGCGGGGACCAGCGTGGGGTCGTCCTCCAGGGCCTCGGCGTAGCGGCGGTTGAGGCGGGAGCGTTCGCCGGGCAGCAGGTCGTCGCTGACGGCCTCGCGCATCAGGGAGTGCCGGAAGCGGTAGCCGTCGCCGGTGGGCGCGGCGATGAGGATGTTGGCGTTCACGGCGGCGCGCAACGCCTCGATCAGGTCGTCCTCGGCGAGCCGGGTGACGGCGGCGAGCAGCCGGTACTCGATGGTGGAGCCGCCTTCGGCGGCGATCCGCACCACCCGCTGGGCGGGCTCGGGGAGGGCCTCGACGCGCACCAGCAGCAGGTCGCGCAGGGAGTCGCTGATGCCGGTGGGGCAGCCCTCGGTGGCGCAGACGGCGAGTTCCTCGATGAAGAAGGCGTTGCCGTCGGAACGTTCGAAGATCTCGTCGACCTGGGCGGGGTCCGGCTCGGTGGCGAGGATGCCGGCGATCTGGCGGCCCGCTTCCTGGCGGCTGAAGCGGGCGAGTTCGACGCGGCGGACCGTACGCAGCCGGTCGAGTTCGGCGAGCAGGGGCCTGAGCGGGTGGCGGCGGTGGATGTCGTCGGAGCGGTAGGTGGCCAGGACGACCAGGCGGCCGGTGCGCAGGGTGCGCAAGAGGTAGGCCAGCAGGTGGCGGGTGGAGGCGTCGGCCCAGTGCAGGTCCTCCAGGGCGACGACGACCGTGCGGTCGGCGGCCACGCGCTCCAGCAGGCGCACGGTGAGTTCGAACAGGCGGGCCATGCCCTCCTCGTCGTGCCGGCCGGCGCCGCGTGCACCGGCCGGTTCGCCGAGTTCGGGCAGCAGCCGGGCCAGTTCGTCCTCCTGGCCGACGGCCGCGGCGGACAGTGCGTCGGGCAGTTCGCGCCGCAGGGCGCGCAGCGCGGTGGAGAACGGGGCGAACGGCAGTCCGTCGGCGCCGATCTCCACACAGCCGCCGAGCGCGACGACGGCGCCCCGGCGGCAGGCGGCGGTGGCGAACTCCTCGATCAGGCGGGTCTTGCCGACGCCGGCCTCGCCGCCGATCAGCAGCGCCTGCGGCTCCCCCGCGTCCGCGCGGGCGAGCGCGTCGTGCAACGTGTCCAACTCGTCGGCGCGACCGACGAACACCGGGCTGACGGACCTGTTCTCCACAGTCCCGAGCATCGCACGCGGGTCTGACAGTCCGGCACTTGTTTTCGCGTGGCCGTCCCCGTGAAGGAGCGGCACGCCCACGGCCAGGGCCGGCGTCGCGGGACCGGGCGGCAGGTGCCGGCCCACCCCCGTGGGGCCGGCCTCCCGCGCCCCCGCGCTCATGCGGCCCGGGTGAATCGGTGCCTGCGTCGGCGCTCGGTATGGGCCTCGGCCTCCGGGGTCTCGTGGGGGGCCGGGCGGCGGGCGGCGCGGTGGTCCTGCCGCGCCTGACGGACCAGTCGCTCGTGGTCGGCCCGGCGGCGCAGTTCCGCGGCCCGCAGCTCGTACAGCTCGTACTCGAACATGGTGTCTCCCTGGTGAGAGGTGGTTGTCGCAGTCGCTTTCCTGCGACGCCACCACCTTCGTCTCCCAGGGGGGCCGACCACATCGGGAGAGTTCCGCATCTTCGCCGGTGCGGCGGGGGCCTTAGAGAGACGGGAGGGGCCTCAGATGCGCCGTACGGCTCGTACGGCGGCTCTAAGACCCCTCAGGTTCTGTCTGGTGTCAGGCCGACGGCAGGCCCAGCAGGACGTCGGTGTACTTCAGGACGGCCAGCAGCAGGCCGACGACACCGAGCGAGACTCCCGCCCAGGCGACCGACTTGATCCAGGAGGCCTGCGGCCTGCCCGGAGCGCCGAACGCGGGACGGGCGAGGACCACGACGCCGACGATCAGCGCGCACAGCGCGAACAGGCCGCCCCACAGTGCGGTGGTCTGCCAGGCGTCGCCGTAGACCGCCTTGATCTGCTTGGCGACGGTCGCGGAGGACGAGGTCTGCAGCTGGCCGATGAGCTGCTCGCGCGCCCCGGCCACCGTGCCGAGCCAGCTGCCGCTGAGGGAGATCAGGCCGAGCGCGGCGGAGACCACGGCACCGGCGCCCTGGCCGACGCCGGAGGGCTCCTCCTCAGTCTCGGCGGCCTCGGGCCGCTCGCCGCCGTCGACGGTCTCGGTCTCGCTCTCGGCGTCGGTCGTCGCCGCCGGGTCCGCGGGGCCGGACTCCGTGGTGTTCGCCTCGTCGGGCCGGTCGGACTTGGTCACGTCCACCGTCTCCTGGTCGTGCTTGGCCTCGGCCCCGGTCGTGGCCCCGGCCTCGTCTGCAGTCTTGGTTCCCATGCCTCGCACCGTACGGACGCTGTCTGAGAGCTTGCTTAATGATCGCTGTGAGCGGTACGCGCGCGTGCCGCACGCCACTCGGGAGCGAGCACGGACCAGATCTCCGTGCTCGTGCGCGTGCCCCGGTAGAGGTAGTTCTCCCGGAGCACGCCCTCCCGGGTCATGCCCAGCCGCCGCGCCACGTTGATGCTCGGCTGGTTCGCGGTCGACACATGCCACTCCACACGGTGCATGCCGCGCTCGTCAAACGCCCAGTCCAGCAGCGCCCGGACACCGCGCGTGACGAGTCCGCGACCGGCCACGGCGGGCTCCAGCCAGCAGCCGGCCTCACAGGTGCCGCCGGCGGTGTCCCACACCCGGAACAGCAGTCCGCCGACCAGCTTCCCGTCCAGCCACACACCGTGCAGGCTGCCTGCGTCCGCGGCCCGCTTGTCGGCGTACGACTGCAGGTAGGAGCGGGCGGACGCCAGGTCCGTCACCACGTCGGGGAGGCCGACGTGGCGGCCGATGAAGTCACGGCCGCGGTCGATGTTGGCGAGCAGGTCCTCGGCGTGCCAGGGCTCCAGGGGGCGCAGTTCGGCCCCGTCGTCACCCAGGGGTATCGCGTACATCGTGCTGCTCCTTCGCCAACGCGTCCACGACGTCCGTGAGCTTCTCATGCGCGGCGCGGCACTCGGGCGGTTCGATGCTGATCCGGGGCAGCACGCGGTCCAGCCCGCGGGGCAGCCACCAGTTGGCGCTGCCCAGCAGGTGCATCAGAGCGGGCACGAGCAGGGTGCGCAGTACGAAGGCGTCGAGGGCGACGGCGGCGGCCAGCGCGATGCCGAACATGGCGATCACGCGGTCGCCGCTGAGCACGAAGGCGAGGAAGACGGAGATCATGATGACGGCCGCGGAGTTGATCACCCGGCTGGTCTCGGCGAGGCCGACGCGGACGGCGCGCCGGTTGTCGCCGGTCTCCAGCCATTCCTCGTACATCCTGCTGACCAGGAAGACCTGGTAGTCCATGGACAGCCCGAACAGCACCGAGACCATGATCACGGGCAGGAAGGGCTCGATCGGGCCCGCGCGGCCCAGGCCGAGCAGTTCGCTGCCCCAGCCCCACTGGAAGACCGCGACGACGACGCCGAAGGCGGCGGCGACCGCGGCGATGTTCATCGCGGCGGCCTTCAGCGGGATGCCGAGGGACCGGAAGGCGAGCAGCAGCAGGACGCAGCCGAGGCCGATGACCACGCCGACGAACAGCGGCAGCCGGCCGACGATGACCCCGGCGAAGTCGTCGTATCCGGCGGTGACGCCGCCGACGTGCAGGTCGAGCGAGGTGCCGGTCTCGGCCCGCGGCAGCACCTCGGTGCGCAGCCGGTCGACGAGGTCGCTGGTGCGCTGGGACTGCGGCGCGAACTCGGGGACGACGGTCAGGTACGCGGTGTCGCCGTCGGCGTTGTAGGTGGCCGGGGTCACCGCGGCGACGCCCTCGGTGGAGCGCAGGGTGGTGTCCAGGTTGTCCAGGGCGAGCCTGTCGTCGGCGCCGTCCACCCGCGTCACGAGCGTCAGCGGCCCGTTGACGCCGGGCCCGAAGCCCTCGGCGACCATGTCGTACGCCCGCCGGGTGGTCGCCGAGCGGGGGTCGTTGCCCTGGTCGGAGGTACCGAGGTGGAGGGAGAGCGTGGGCAGGGCGAGGACGGTGATGACGGCCAGGCCGAGGGCGCCGAGCAGCTTGGGGTGGCGCTCCACGAAGGCGGACCAGCGGGCGGCGAACCCGGTGGGCAGTTCCGGCTCGGGTCCGTGCTCGGCGAGCCTGCGGCGCTCCCGCCGGCTCAGGGCGCGCGGACCGATGAACGACAGCAGGGCGGGCAGCAGGGTCACCGAGGCCGCGACGGTGAGGAGCACGGTCATGGAGGCGGCGACCGCCACCCCGTTGAGGAAGCCGAGGCGCAGGATCAGCATCCCGAGCAGGGCGATGCAAACGGTGGCACCCGCGAACACGACGGCGCGTCCGGTGGTGGCGACGGCGTTGGTCACCGCCTCGCCGGTGCTGAGCCCGCGTTTCAGCCCGCGCCGGTGGCGGGTGACGATGAACAGCGCGTAGTCGATGCCGACGCCGAGTCCGATCAGCAGTCCGAGCATGGGCGCGAAGGCGGCCACCGTCATGGCGTGGCCGAGGAGCTGGATGGCGGCGTACGCGGTGCCGACGCTCACCAGCGCGGAGGCGATGGGCAGCAGCGACGCGGCGAGCGAGCCGAAGGCGAGGAACAGCACCCCGGCGGCCACGGCCACGCCGACGATTTCGGCGAGGTGCCCGCCGGAGGACTCGGTGAGCCCGACCGCGCTGCCGCCCAGCTCCACCTGGAGTCCGTCGGCCTGGGCGGCCTTGGCGGCCGTGACCAGCGCCTGCGCCTCGGGCTTGGTGATGTCCTGGGCCGGGCGGCCGAAGCTGACGGTCGCGTACGCCGTGTGTCCGTCGCGGCTGATCTGGTCCGCGCCCTGGCCCTTGTACGGGCTGGTCACGGACGCCACCCCGGGCAGGGCCGCGATCCGGTCCAGGGTGTGGGTCATGGTCTGCTCGACGTCGAGGGCGCGCACGGTGCCGGACGTGGTGTGCCACACGACCGTGTCGCTGTCACCGCCCAGCCCCGGGAAGCTCTCCCGCAGCAGCTGGGTGGCGCGGCCCGACTGGGTGCCGGGGACCTCGTAGTCGTCCGAGTACGCCGATCCGGTCGCCGCGGCGACCGCCGTGACCCCGCCGAAGGCGAGGAGCCAGAGCAGAACGGTGACCAGGCGGTGCCGGACACACCAGCGTGCAAGGGCTGCCACGAAACGTGCTCCCAGGGGGCTATCTGTGGATCTTTGACCGGGAACAGTCGTTCATGAACGTAACGGCCCGCAAAGAACGCATGAGCAATGTGAAGCCACTCTTGCAGGCGGATGCGATCGTTTACGGTATTCGTGGGGTTATTCACAGGAGTGCGACCTAATTCACTCGACATTCAGGTGAACCCTGTCGGTCAGCCCGCCCTGGGTGTCCGCTGTGAACTACGGTGCACACGGGGAAGTTGTTCAGTCGCGGTCCCCGAGCGCCATCACCATCACCCCGGCGATCAGCAGCCACAGCGCGCGCCGGGTACGGCCCCGGAATCCGAGGACGGCCGCGAGTGCGCAGACGGCCGCGCCGACGGCGTAGGCGGCCGGGACCAGGGCCGGGGCTGAGCCGGTCAGCCGCAGCAGCGACGCGGCGAGCCCGGCGAGCGTCAGCAGCGCCCCGGCTCCGGCGGCCGTCCACCGGGCCCGGCGGGCGTCCTCGGCCGGATGCTCGGCGTCCTCCCAGTCCACCGGATCCTCCTCGTCCGGTCCGCCGCGGGCCTCGACGTCCTCCGCCTCGGCTATCTCGGGGTGCGGTTCGGAATCGGGGCGTCCACTCATGGCGGGCGAGCGTAGCGCCTCCGGCCGGGAAACCGGATGCCGGGGTTGGCGTGGGCAGGCGCTGCGCCACCGGGAGCTGGGGACACACCTGGGGGGATGCATCGCAGCCGATGCATCCCCCCAGGCACTTCCCGACCGGGCTCAGCCCTCGCTGACGCCCAGCTTCTGGAGGATGAGCTCCTTGACGCGGGCGGCGTCGGCCTGGCCGCGGGTGGCCTTCATGACCGCGCCGACCAGGGCACCGGCCGCGGCCACCTTGCCGCCGCGGATCTTGTCCGCGATGGCCGGGTTGCCGGCGATGGCCTCGTCGACGGCGGCGGTCAGCGCGCCCTCGTCGGAGACGACCTTGAGGCCGCGCTTGTCGACCACCTCGTCCGGGGTGCCCTCGCCCGCGAGCACGCCCTCGATGACCTGGCGGGCCAGCTTGTCGTTGAGGTCGCCGGAGACCACCAGCTTGGCGACCCGGGCGACCTGGTCCGGCGTGATGGGCAGTTCGTCCAGGGCCTTGCCGGACTCGTTGGCCTGACGGGCGAGTTCACCCATCCACCACTTGCGGGCGGAGGCCGCGTCGGCACCGGCCTCGATCGTGGCGACGATCAGGTCCAGGGCACCGGCGTTGAGGATGGCCTGCATGTCGGTCGCCGAGACGCCCCACTCCTCGCGGAGCCGGTTGCGGCGCACCAGCGGCAGTTCGGGCAGCGCGGCCCGGATCTCCTCGACCCACTCGCGCTGCGGGGCCACCGGCACCAGGTCCGGCTCCGGGAAGTACCGGTAGTCCTCGGCCTCCTCCTTCGTACGGCCGGAGGTCGTCGTCCCGGTGTCCTCGTGGAAGTGGCGGGTCTCCTGGATCACCGTGCCGCCACTGCCGAGGACGGCGGCGTGACGCATGATCTCGTAGCGAGCCGCCCGCTCCACCGAACGCAGCGAGTTGACGTTCTTCGTCTCCGAGCGCGTGCCGAACTTGTCGGCGCCCTTGGGCATCAGCGACAGGTTCACGTCGCAGCGCATCTGGCCCATCTCCATGCGGGCCTCGGAGACGCCGAGCGCCCGGATGAGCTCGCGCAGCTCGCGAACGTAGGCCTTGGCCACCTCGGGGGCGCGTTCGCCTGCGCCGACGATCGGCTTGGTGACGACCTCGATGAGCGGGATGCCCGCGCGGTTGTAGTCCAGCAGGGAGTAGTCCGCGCCGTGGATGCGGCCCGTGGCGCCGCCCACGTGGGTGGACTTGCCGGTGTCCTCCTCCATGTGGGCGCGCTCGATCTCCACGCGGAAGGTCTCGCCGTCCTCCAGCTGCACGTCGAGGTAGCCGTTGAAGGCGATCGGCTCGTCGTACTGAGAGGTCTGGAAGTTCTTCGGCATGTCCGGATAGAAGTAGTTCTTCCGGGCGAAGCGGCACCACTCGGCGATCTCGCAGTTCAGCGCGAGACCGATCTTGATCGCGGACTCGACGCCGGTCGCGTTGACGACCGGGAGCGAGCCGGGCAGGCCGAGGCAGGTGGGGCAGGTCTGGCTGTTCGGCTCGGCGCCCAGCGCGGTCGAACAGCCGCAGAACATCTTGGTCCTGGTGCCGAGTTCGACATGGACCTCGAGGCCCATGACGGGGTCGTACGACGCCAGCGCGTCCTCGTACGGCACCAGGTCGGTCGTGGTGGTCACGGTGAAAACTTCCCTCTCAGCCCAGCAGGACGTCGTCGTCGCCCAGCCGCTTCAGCTCGCGGTAGAGAATGGCGAGGCCGGTGACGATGGCGGCGGCGGACACGGCCGCGTCGATCAGACGCAGCGTGTCGTTCTCCCGCCGGGCCTTCTTGGCCTGCTTGACGACGGCGACGGCACCGAACGCGGTGGTGGCCATGGACAGGTACGTACCGGACTTGGACTTCTTGAAGCCCTTGGCCTTCGACAGAGCGCTACTCACAGCGACGGAGCCTCCTCAAGGAGCGGGTGACCCCACTTTTCCACGAAGGCGGCCTCGACGGCGGCGCCCACCTTGTACAGCCGGTCGTCCTTCATGACCGGGGCGATGATCTGCAGGCCGACCGGCAGGTTGTCCTCCGGCGCCAGGCCGCAGGGCAGCGACATGGCCGCGTTGCCCGCCAGGTTGGTCGGGATGGTGCACAGGTCGGCGAGGTACATCGCCATAGGGTCGTCGGCGCGCTCGCCGATCGCGAAGGCGGTGGTCGGGGTCGTCGGGGAGACGATCACGTCGACCTGCTCGAACGCCTTGTCGAAGTCCTGCTTGATGAGGGTGCGGACCTTCTGGGCGCTGCCGTAGTACGCGTCGTAGTAGCCGGAGCTCAGGGCGTACGTGCCGAGCATGATGCGGCGCTTGACCTCCGGGCCGAAGCCCTCCTCACGGGTGAGGGAGGTGACCTCCTCGGCCGAGCGCGTGCCGTCGTCGCCGACCCGCAGGCCGTAGCGCAGGCCGTCGAAGCGGGCCAGGTTGGACGAGCACTCCGAGGGCGCGATCAGGTAGTACGCCGACAGGGCCAGGTCGAAGGACGGGCAGTCCAGCTCGACGATCTCGGCACCGAGCTCCTTGAGCAGTTCGACGGACTCGTCGAAGCGCTGGATGACGCCGGCCTGGTAGCCCTCGCCGCGGAACTGCTTGACGACACCAATACGCATGCCCTGCACCGAGCCGTTGCGGGCGGCCTCGACGACCGGCGGGACCGGGGCGTCGATGGAGGTGGAGTCCAGCGGGTCGTGCCCGGCGATCACCTCGTGCAGCAGGGCCGCGTCCAGGACCGTACGGGCGCAGGGGCCGCCCTGGTCGAGGGAGGAGGAGAAGGCGACCATGCCGTACCGGGAGACCGCGCCGTAGGTCGGCTTCACGCCGACCGTGCCGGTGACCGAGGCCGGCTGGCGGATGGAGCCGCCGGTGTCGGTTCCGATGGCCAGCGGGGCCTGGAAGGAGGCGAGAGCGGCGCTCGACCCGCCGCCGGAGCCGCCCGGAATCCTGGTCAGGTCCCACGGGTTGCCGGTCGGGCCGAAGGCGCTGTTCTCGGTCGAGGACCCCATGGCGAACTCGTCCATGTTGGTCTTGCCGAGGATCACGACGTCGGCGGCCTTCAGCCGCTTGGTGAGGGTCGCGTCGTAGGGCGGGATCCAGCCCTCGAGGATCTTGGAGCCGACGGTCGTCGGCACGCCCTCGGTGGTGAAGATGTCCTTCAGCGCGAGCGGTACGCCGGCCAGCGGGCCGAGCTTCTCGCCGCGGGCCCGCTTGTCGTCGACGGCGCGGGCCTGGGCGAGGGCGCCCTCGCGGTCGACGTGCAGGAAGGCGTGGACCTTCTCGTCGACGGCCTCGATCCGGGCGAGGTGGGCCTCGGTGACCTCGACGGCCGTGAGCTCGCCCGAGGCGATCCTCTCGGCGGTCTCGGCGGCCGTGAGCTTGATGATGGAGCTGTCCGTCATGATCTCTTACTCCTCCCCCAGGATCTGCGGCACCTTGAAACGCTGCTGCTCCTGGGCCGGGGCGCCGGAGAGCGCCTGCTCGGGGGTGAGCGACGGACGGACCTCGTCCGCGCGCATGACGTTGGTCAGCGGCAGCGGGTGGGAGGTCGGCGGTACGTCTTGGTCGGCGACCTCACTGACGCGGGCCACCGCGCCGATGATGTCGTCCAGCTGGCCTGCGAAGTGGTCGAGCTCTTCGGGCTTCAGCTCCAGACGCGCCAGCCGGGCGAGGTGGGCGACCTCCTCGCGCGTGATGCCAGGCATGCAGCGATCCTCTGGGGTGAGTGTGTGTGGTTGGGGCCTAGGGCCTGCCGTCACATTCCCGTCGTCCGACCCAAGGGTGTGCCAGGCGTCGCACGGCAGGCGGGATAGTGGCGACAGGTCCCAATCCTATGGGTCGGGGCCCGGTGGCCGTGAAACGGTTTCCCCCGGGTCCCGCCGGCCGCGTCGCTCAGCCGCGGCGCCCGTCCCAGGTCTCGCTGCGCAGGAAGTGGTTGTCGTACCGCTCCTGCACCTCCAGCAGGCTCTCCGCAGTGGCCTCGCCCAGGGCGATGCGCTGGAGGTGGCGGAAGTACTCGAACCGCTCGACGCCCGGGGTGATGACGATGAGCAGGTCGGCGTCCGCTCCGGGTACGGCGGCGAAGGCGTGCGGTCTGCCGGGCGGGACGATGACGAGGTCGCCGGGTCCGGCGGTCACGATCTCCTCGCCGGAGAGGATGTCGGCGGCGCCGTCGAGCAGGAAGAACATCTCGGCGGAGTTGTTGTGCCAGTGCGGTTTGGCCCCGTCGGCGCCCGCCGAGAGGGTGACGCGCTGGGTGGACAGCGCTCCGCCGGTCCGGCTGCTGTCGGCCAGCAGTTTCACGGTGGTGGGGGCGCGCCCGACCACCTCGGCCTCGGCGTCGCGGACGATCACGGACTCGTCGAACTTCGGCACGAACAAAGACATTGCTGAACCCCCTGGTGACGATGACGGATGCGATCAGACCGCGAAGAGCAGTCCGGCACTGATGAGCACAACGACCGCCGTGGCGAAGTGGATCCCGAAGGCCACGGCCTTGGTGCCGCCGTGGCGCAGCACTGTCAGCGTGTCGCCGAGCGGGGTCAGCGCCACGACCAGCAGGTACCAGGCCTCCGCGCGGGCGCTCACGAAGGCGAGCAGGGCCAGGCCCAGCAGGCCGAGGGTGGCGTCCCTGACGCCCTTGACCGTGAGGTAGGCGGTGTCGCCGTCGGGCTTGGCCGCAACGCCGTAGGCGGCGGCGGAGGGCAGGGGCTGGAGCAGGAACCGGGCCCCGACGAACAGGACGAGCAGATCGAGCAGGGCGGCCAGGGTGTACGCGGTGATGGTCACGTCTCTCCTCTCGCTAGCAGCGCTAGATGCAAGAGCGACGCTATCAGAGCGTCGACAGAATGACTAGCGGTGCTAGAATCGCAGTCATGTCGATTCAGACGCGCCGGGAGCGCGAACGGGCTGAGCGGGAGCGGCTGATCGTGACGGCCGCACGGGAACTGGCGGAGGCCGAGGGCTGGGAGGCGGTCACCACGCGGCGGCTGGCCGCCGAGATCGAGTACAGCCAGCCCGTCCTCTACAGCCATTTCAAGGGCAAGGACGCGATCATGGCGGCGGTCGCGGTGCAGGGTTTCGCGGAGCTGGCCGCCGAACTGCGGGCGACGCGGACCGCGGCCGAGGGCGCCCGTGCGGCGCTGGGAGCGGTGGGCGAGGCGTACACCGCCTTCGCGCGGCGGCGGCCCGCGCTCTACGACGCGATGTTCACCCACCGGGTGGACCTGCCGTTCGCCACGCCTGAGGCGCCGGCGGCCCTGCACGAGGCGTTCGGGGAACTGCTGCGTGCCGTGGAGCCGGTGGCGGCCGAGGGCGACGACCCCGGGCTGCTGACGGAGACGTACTGGGCGGGGCTGCACGGCCTGGTGACCCTGATGCGCAGCGGCCGCCTGCCGGAGGAGGCGCACGAGCGCCGGCTGGCCCTGCTGATCGGCCACTTCGTCCCGCAGAACGTGAAGTGAGCGCCGGTCACTCGTCGGCCGCGGCCGCGGGCAGCGCCGCCCTCGGCCGCTGCCATCCCCGCGAGCCGCGGGCCAGCAGCCATGCCGTCGTCTCCTCCGGCGGCATCGCGGCGGCGACCAGCCACCCCTGCACCGCGTCGCAGCCCAGATCCCGCAGACGCTCCCACGTCTCGTCGTCCTCGACGCCCTCGGCGACGACGAGCAGACCGAGGGAGTGCGCGAGGTCGACGGTGCAGCGCACGATCTCGGCGTCCTCCGTGTCCACCGCCAGCCGGGCCACGAACGAGCGGTCGATCTTCAGTTCGCTCACCGGCAGCCGCCGCAGATTCACCAGCGACGAATACCCCGTACCGAAGTCGTCCAGCGACATCTTCACACCGTGCCCGGTCAGCCCGGCCAGCGTGTCGGCGGCCCGCTGCGGGTCCTCGAGCAGGACGTGCTCGGTTATCTCCAGTTGCAGCGCGCCCGCCGGGACACCGTGCCGGGCGAGCCGGGCCGCCACCGAGCCGGCGAAGCCGGGGGTGTGCACATCCCGGGGCGAGACATTGACGGCCACCGGTACGAACAGGCCCTGGGCGCGCCACTCGGCGACCTGCCCGAGAGCCGTCTCCAGCACGTACTCCGTCAGATGGGGCATCAGCCCCGAGGACTCCGCGATCGCTATGAATTCGTCCGGCGGCACCTTGCCGCGCTCGGGGTGCACCCAGCGGACCAGTGCCTCCAGGCCCGCGACCTGCCCGTCGAAGCGGACCTTGGGCTGGTAGTGCAGCGCGACCTCGTGGGCGTCCAGGGCGCGGCGCAGGTCGCCCAGCAGCCCGAGCCGGTCCGGGGTGTTGGAGTCGCGCTTGGACTCGTAGACCTCCACGCCCGTACGGTCCCGCTTCGCCTGGTACATCGCCACGTCCGCCCGGCGGAGCAGGCCCTCGGCGTCCAGGGCGTGGTCGGGAAAGACGGCGACCCCGGCGCTGGCCTCCAGCACGAGGGTCAGTCCGTCGAGGTCGAGCGGGGAGCTGAGGGCGGTGACCAGGCCCCGGGCGACGCGGGTCGCGGACGTGGTGGAATCGGCGACCGGCAGTAAGACGGCGAACTCGTCGCCGCCGAGCCGCGCGGCCTCCGCCCCGCGCGGCAGCGCGAGCCGCAGCCGGTCGGCTATCTGCAGCAGCAGCCGGTCACCGGCGAGATGGCCGAGCGTGTCGTTGACCGAACGGAAGCGGTCCAGGTCGATCAGCATCAAAGCGGCCTTCGCGCCGATGCGTTCGGCGTCGTCCAGGGCGGTCCAGATGCGCTCCAGGAGCCACTGCCGGTTGGGCAGCCCGGTCAGCGGGTCGCGCAGCTGCTCCTCGGCGCGGGCGCGGGCTATCCACAGGGTGGAGTCGAGGGCGACGAGCGGGATGGAGAACAGCGGCAGCAACACCGGTTCGGCGACCGCGACCACGCAGACGAGCGGGGCGATGCCGAGCAGCGCGACCGCGACCAGGCCCTGCCTGGCCAGTGCGGTGCGGGCCACGGTGGGCAGGCCGCCGGCGCGCGGGGCGTGCAGGTACCACAGCAGGATGCGGGTGACGGCGAGGTAGGCGGCCGCGACCAGCACCACCTCGGGAGCGGTGCAGGCGGTCCAACTGCCCGGATCCCAGGGCTGTTCGACGGTCGGTACGCGGCCGAAGGCGCCCAGCACCAGGGCGCCGGCGCCGATGCCGAGGATGTCCACCGCGCCGTGCAGCACGCCCTGCCGCCAGCGGTGGCGCCGGGCTATGCCGACCAGGACGACGACGGTGAGGCTGACCAGGCCGGCCGGCACCCAGCCGTACAGCAGCAGGACCGCGAGGGTGAGGGCGGCACCCGAGCCGGTGCCGCCCCACCAGCGGGCGCGGCCGAGCATGACCAGGTGGCCCACGATGATCCCGGTGAGCACGGCCAGGGACCAGCCGACCGTGCCGGACGGGAAGAGTGCGTGGTTGCCGGTGAACGCCCGGTAGAAACCGGCGGCCAGGGCGAGCCCGGCGGCCGCGACGACCGCCGCGGGCAGCGCGGGCCGGGACAGGTGCCGTTCGGACTCGGCGTCCGGCAGTCCGGGGGTGTGTTCGGCGGCCAACCGTGCGGAGGCGCGGACCTCGGCCACGGTGTAGTGTCCGACGCGCCCCTCATGTCCGGCGAGACCCGTGTGCCCCGGGTACCCGGCGCGCCCCTCCGCGCCCCGACGCTGCGAAGTGCGCTCCCGGCACCCGCGCCATGCGCCGGTGACCCGGCGCAGCCGTGAGTGCGGGGCGGCGCTGTCGGTCGGTTCCATTCCCGTCCCTCTCACAGCCGGCGGTGCCCACGCCACGCGGCCCGATGCCCGACACCCCTCAACGGCACCGCGCTGGAAACCCCTTCCACGCGCTCGTCGGAGCACGGGGATGCCCCGACCGCAGCTGGGCACGGCAGGTGCACACCTCAACAGTAGGCCGCAGAAGGCTTTCACGGGCAGCGGTCGTCGACGGTTGCCCGATTGCGCCCTGCCCACCCGTATGCATCTGGTATGCACCGATCGGGTGGTCTTCAACCGCTACTCGACGGTCGGAAGCGCAACTTCGGCCGCCGCGTCCGGACCCTGCTGCAGCAGGACGTTGAAACCGTCCTCGTTCAGAACAGGCACCTTGAGTTGCATCGCCTTGTCGTACTTCGACCCGGGGTTGTCACCCACGACGACGAAGGACGTCTTCTTCGAGACCGAACCGGTCACCTTCGCACCCCGGCTCTGCAGCGCCTCCTTGGCGCCGTCCCGCGTGAAGTGTTCGAGGGTGCCGGTGACCACGACCGTCAGCCCCTCCAGCGGGCGCGGACCCTCGTCCTCACCGGAGCTCTCCTCCTCCATGCGGACGCCGGCGGCCTTCCACTTGCGGATGATCTCCTGGTGCCACTCCTCGGCGAACCATTCCTTGAGGGAGGCGGCGATGATCGGGCCGACGCCGTCGGTGATCGCCAACTCCTCCTCGCCGGCCTGCTCGATGCGGTCGACGGAGCGGAACTCACGGGCGAGCGCCTCGGCGGCGACCGGGCCGACATGACGGATCGACAGGCCGGTGAGGATGCGGGCGAGCGGGCGCTGCTTGGCGGCGGCGATGTTCTCCAGCATGGCAAGCGCGTTCTTCTTGGGCTCGCCCTGCTGGTTGGCGAAGACGGTGACGACCTTCTCCTCGCCGGTCTTCGGGTCACGCTTGGGCAGCCCGCTGTCCTGGTCGAGGACGTACGCCTTGATGGGCAGCAACTGCTCGAAGGTGAGGTCGAACAGGTCGCCCTCGTCCCTCAGCGGCGGGTCAGCGGGCTCCAGCGGCTTGGTGAGGGCCGCCGCGGCGACATAGCCGAAGTGTTCGATGTCCAGCGCCTTGCGGCCCGCCAGATAGAACAGGCGCTCACGCAACTGGGCAGGACACGCACGGGAGTTCGGGCAACGCAGGTCGACGTCCCCCTCCTTCATGGGCCTGAGCGGCGTACCGCACTCGGGGCACTCGCTCGGCATCACGAATTCCCGTTCGCTGCCGTCGCGCAGGTCGACGACCGGGCCCAGGATCTCCGGGATGACGTCACCTGCCTTGCGCAGCACGACCGTGTCGCCGATGAGCACGCCCTTGGCCTTGACGACGTCCTGGTTGTGCAGGGTGGCGAACTCGACCTCCGAGCCCGCGACCGTCACCGGCTCGACCTGTGCGTACGGTGTGACCCGGCCGGTGCGGCCCACGCCCACCCGGATGTTGACCAGCTTGGTGTTGACCTCCTCCGGCGCGTACTTGTAGGCGATCGCCCAGCGCGGGGCGCGCGAGGTGGAGCCGAGACGGCCCTGGAGGGGGATCTCGTCGAGCTTGACGACCACTCCGTCGATCTCGTGCTCCACGGAGTGGCGGTTCTCGCCGTAGTAGGAGATGAACTCGCGGACGCCGTCGAGGTCGTCGACGACCTTGTTGTGCCCGGAGGTGGGCAGGCCCCACGTCTTCAGCAGGTCGTAGGCCTGGGAGAGACGGGTGAGGCCCTCGAAGCCCTCCAGGGCGCCGATGCCGTGGACGACCATGTGCAGGGGCCGGGTGGCGGTGACGCGGGGGTCCTTCTGGCGGAGCGAACCGGCCGCCGCGTTGCGCGGGTTGGCGAAGGGCTTGTCCCCGGCCGCGACCAGGCGGGCGTTGAGCTCCTCGAACTTCTCCATCGGGAAGTAGACCTCGCCGCGGATCTCCACGAGGTCCGGGACGCGGTCGCCCTTGAGTCGGTCCGGAATCTCCGTGATCGTCCGCACGTTGGGCGTGATGTCCTCGCCGGTGCGGCCGTCGCCGCGGGTCGCCGCGCGCGTGAGACGGCCGTGCTCGTAGGTGAGGTTCACGGCCAGCCCGTCGACCTTCAGCTCGCACAGGAAGTGGTACTCCTGGTCGCCCAGCTCCCTGGCGATGCGGTCGGCCCACGCGGCGAGATCGTCGTCGTTGAAGGTGTTGTCCAGCGAGAGCATGCGCAGGCGGTGCTCGACGGCCGTGAACTCCGTCTCGTAGGACCCGGCGACCTTCTGGGTCGGCGAGTCCGGCGTGCGCAGCTCCGGGTACTCGTCCTCCAGCGCTTCCAGGGTGCGCAGCAGCCGGTCGAAGTCGGCGTCGCTGATGACCGGAGCGTCCTTCACGTAGTACCGGAAGCGGTGCTCCTCGACCTGCTCCGCGAGCTGCGCGTGCTTCTGCCGTGCCTCGGCGGGCACCGTCGTCTCCGCTTGCTGCTTGTCGCCGGCCACCGTTGTGTCCTCCGTTACTCTGGGTTGTCCGCGAGCGATCTCGCCGCCCGGACGCAGTGGGCGAGGGCCTGGCGTGCGTACGCGGGGGAAGCGCCCGCGAGTCCGCATGCCGGGGTGATCGTGACCGCCTCCGCGAGCAGCCCCGGTTCCAGCCCCAGCCTGCGCCACAGCGTCCTGACACCCATGACGCTACCGGCAGGGTCTGACAATCGGTCGTCCGTCGCTGGAACGACACCGGCCAGGAGCCGGGTGCCGCCTTCCACGGCTTCCCCGATCGCGTCGTCGTCACGTTCGGTGAGGAGCGAGAAGTCGAACGAGACCGCCGCCGCGCCCGCCCGGCGCAGCAGGGCGAACGGGACGTCAGGTGCGCACGAGTGGACCACGACCGGGCCGCCGGCGTGAACCCCGACGACGTCGCGGAGGGTGGCCTCGACGGCCTGCCGGTCGACGGCGCGGTGGGTGCGGTAGCCGCTGGCGGTCCGCACCTGCCCGCGCAGGACGGCGGTCAGCGAGGGCTCGTCGAGCTGGAGGACGAGCCGCGCGCCGGGAACCCGCCGCTGCACCTCGGCGAGGAACAGGCGCAGGCCCTCGGCGAGCGAGGCGGCGAGGTCCCGGCAGGCACCGGCGTCGGACAGGGCGGCCTCGCCGTTCCTCAGCTCCAGGGCGGCGGCGAGGGTCCAGGGACCGACGGCCTGCACCTTGAGCGGCCCCTCGTAGCCCTGGGTGAACTCCTCCAGGGCGTCGAGGTCCTCCCCCAGCCACGCCCGCGCCCGCCGGGTGTCACGCCCGGGCCGGTCCCCGATCCGCCATCCGCTGGGCTCCACGCGCGCGTACAGCTCGACGAGCATCCCGGCGGTGCGGCCGATCATGTCGGCGCCGGGTCCGCGCGCGGGCAGCTCGGGCAGGAAGGGGAAGTCCTCGAAGGTTCCGGTGACGGTCTTGGCGGTCTCCCGGGAGTCACCGCCGGGCATGGACCCGACACCGGTGGCGGCACCGAACCTGAACTGGCTGTCTTCGCTCACCCGGGAAGCTTACGTAACTCGCCCGGGGAGGGTTCAACAGCCGGCTCGCTCACCGCCCGGGCCGCACCGTCAGGTCGTTGACCTCCGCGTCCCTCGGCAGGTCGAGAGCCATCAGGATGGTCGTGGCGACCGACTCGGGGTCGATCCACTTCTCCGGGTCGTACTCCTTGCCCTCCTGCTGGTGGACCTTGGCCTGCATGGGGCTTGCGGTCCGGCCCGGGTAGACCGAGGTGACGCGGACGCCGCCCGCGTGCTCCTCCTGGCGCAGGGAGTCGGCCAGGGCCTTCAGTCCGTGCTTCGAGGCGGCGTACGCGGACCAGTCGGCGTGGGCGCTCAGCCCGGCACCCGAGTTGACGAAGATCACGTGCCCGCGGCTCACGCGCAGCTGGGGCAGCAAGTGGCGGGTCAGCTCCGCGGGGGCGATCAGGTTGACGTTCAGCTGGTGGTGCCAGGACTTCGGGGTCAGCTCCCCCACCGGGCCGAGGTCGACCACGCCCGCGATGTGCAGCAGGGAGTCCACCCGGTCCGGGAGCGTCTGGTGGGAGAACGCCCAGCTGAGCCGGTCCGGGTCGGCCAGATCGCCGACCAGCGTCCGGGCGCCGGGGAACTCGGCCGCCAGCTCCTTGGCCCGGCCGGCGTCGCGCGCGTGCAGGACGAGATCGTCCCCGCGCGCGTGCAGACGCCGGGCCACGGCAGCGCCGATGCCGGAACCGGCTCCGGTGATCACATGAGTAGCCATGCCCGCCATGCTCGCACCAGCGGCTCAGCGACCGCCCAGCGCCTCCTCCAGGTACGCCATGGCCCCGGCCGGCTCGTCGGCGAAGAAGACCAGGTCGCTCAGGGGCCGCGGCAGGAAGCCCTCGTCCTCCATCCGCCGGAACTGCTCCTTCAGGCCGTCGTAGAAGCCCGCCGTGTTCAGCAGCACCACCGGCTTCCGCGTCCGGCCGTGCTTCTTCAGCTCCAGGATCTCCGTGGCCTCGTCGAGGGTTCCGGTGCCGCCGACCATGATCACCACCGCGTCGGCCTTCTCCAGGAGCAGCTTCTT
Source organism: Streptomyces sp. NPDC046197 (assembly GCF_040646295.1). Classification (NCBI taxonomy): domain Bacteria; kingdom Bacillati; phylum Actinomycetota; class Actinomycetes; order Kitasatosporales; family Streptomycetaceae; genus Streptomyces; species Streptomyces sp. NPDC046197. Next base: position 70,696 of record NZ_JBEYZY010000024.1, read on the forward strand.
GCGCTCGGCCAGGTCCCGGGCGATCACCATCTCGTCGGCGCCGGGCCGCGCCTTCGCCGACAGGAAGTCGACCGAGACGCCGACGAGCCGCCCGCCCGCCTCCTGCACACCGTCCGCGACCACCTTCATCAGCCCGGAGTCGGAGCCACCCCAGACCAGCGAGTGTCCGCCCTTGCCCAGGAGCTCGGCGAAGTCCCGCGCGGGACGCGTGTAACGGTCGGCGAGGTCGGCGGCGGAGAGGAAGACGCAGATGTTCATGCGCTCAACAGTACGCGGACCGACACGCTGGGCCGCAGCCGCGCACGGAAGGAAGCCGGAGCCCCGGAGCGGGAAGAAGCCGGAGCCCGCGAGCGCTTTCCCTGTATGGCCAAAGGACACACGATCACCATCGAGCGCGGCACACAGCACGTACGGGTCGTCCACGGCGACCAGGTACTGGCGGAGAGCGACCGGCCCCTCGTCCTGCGCGAGACCGGCTGCCCCGTGCGCTACTACCTTCCCCCCGAGGACGTACGCCTCGACCTCCTGACCCCCTCCGACACGCACACCCAGTGCCCGTTCAAGGGCACGGCGTCGTACTGGTCCCTGCCCGGCGCGGCGGACCTCGTCTGGTCCTACCCGGACCCCAAGCCGGACGTCGCCGAGATCAAGGACCACCTCTGCTTCTACCAGGTCGAAGTGGTCTGACGTGGTCTGACGCGGCCTGACGTGGTCTGACGTGGTCTGACGCGGCCTGACGCGGCGGTACGACCGGCCGGTCCCCGGCGCCTCCTCGATGAGCTGCGTCGCCCGTGGCAGTCTTCACAGACATGGACACGAACACCATCTCGCGCGACGGCACCCACATCGCCTACCAGCGCACCGGAGAGGGGCCGGCGGTCGTCCTCGTCAGTGGCGCCATGTCGACGGGCGCGACGCTGGCGCCTCTGGCGGCGGCGCTCTCGGACCGCTTCACCGCCATCGTGTACGACCGCCGGGGCCGCGGCGCGAGCGGTGACACGCAGCCGTACGCGGTGGCCCGCGAGGTGGAGGACCTCGGGGCGGTCATCGAGGCCGCGGGCGGCGAGGCGGCGGTGTACGGCGTCTCCTCGGGTGGCGCGCTGGTGTTCCACGCGGCCGCGAGCGGGCTGCCGGTGCGTCAGGTGGCCGTCTACGAGCCGCCGTTCGCGGACTACTCGCCCGGCGGCGAACCGGAGCGCGCCGAGTACACCGCGAACCTCGGCGAGGCACTCGCGCAGGGCCGGCGCGGGGACGCGGTGGAACTGTTCCTCCGGCTCACCGGCCTGGCCCCCGGGATCATCGCCACTGCCCGCGAGTCGTCCATGTGGCCCGGCATGGAGGCGATCGCACCGGCTCTGGCGTACGACGACGCGGTGATGGGCGACGGACTGGTGCCGCGCCGGCTGCTGGCGTCGGTCACCGTCCCGGTGCTGGCCCTGGCGGGCGGCGCGAGTCCCAGGTGGCTGCGCCAGGCGGCCGAGGCGGCCGCGCAGGCGGTGCCGCAGGGCGTCTACCGCACCCTGGAGGACCAGACCCACGCGGTGGAGCCGGAGGTGCTGGCCCCGGTACTGGCGGAGTTCTTCGGCCGTTGAGGCCGAGCGGCCACGCCGGCGCCGCAGCGCCAAGCCGCCACATCAAGCCGCACCGCCAAGCGGTCACACCACCGCCGTAACGCCAAGCCACCGCCGCACCGCCAAGCGGTCACACCACCGCCGTAACGCCGAAGGGCAACGCCACCGCCGCGGCGCCCAGCGTCACGCCACCGCGGTCGTAGCGCGCGTGGTCGTCGCGATCGTCGCCGAGCCCACCACACGCGTGCCGTCGTACAGCACGATCGCCTGGCCGGGAGCCACGCCGCGGACCGGCTCGGTGAAGCCGACGCGCAGTTCGCCCTCGACCAGTTCCGCGGTGACCTCGGTCTCGCCGCCGTGCGCGCGCAGCTGGGCGGTGTAGGTGCCGGGGCCGGCCGGGGCGGCGCCGCACCAGCGCGGCTTGACGGCCGTGAGGCCACTGACGTCCAGGCCGGAGGCCGGGCCCACCGTCACCGTGTTGTTCACCGGGGAGATGTCCAGCACATAGCGCGGCTTGCCGTCCGGGGCCGGGGTGCCGATCCTGAGGCCCTTGCGCTGGCCGATGGTGAAGCCGTACGCGCCCTCGTGCGTGCCCAGCTTGGTGCCGGACTCGTCGACGATGTCGCCCTCGGCCCTGCCGAGCCGGGAGGCGAGGAAGCCCTGGGTGTCGCCGTCGGCGATGAAGCAGATGTCGTGCGAGTCGGGCTTGCGGGCGACGGCGAGACCCCGGCGCTCGGCCTCCGCGCGGATCTCGTCCTTGGTGGTGACGGTGTCCCCGAGCGGGAACATCGCATGGGCGAGCTGCCTGTCGTCCAGCACGCCGAGGACGTACGACTGGTCCTTGGCCATGTCGGAGGCGCGGTGCAGCTCGCGCGTGCCGTCGGGCAGCGTCACGACCTGCGCGTAGTGGCCGGTGCACACGGCGTCGAAACCGAGCGCCAGCGCCTTGTCCAGCAGCGCGGCGAACTTGATCTTCTCGTTGCAGCGCAGGCACGGGTTCGGTGTGCGCCCCGCCTCGTACTCGGCGATGAAGTCCTCCACGACGTCCTCGCGGAAGCGGTCGGCGAGGTCCCAGACGTAGAACGGGATGCCGATGACGTCCGCGGCGCGGCGGGCGTCGCGCGAGTCCTCGATGGTGCAACAGCCCCGCGCACCCGTGCGGAAGGACTGCGGGTTCGCGGAGAGCGCGAGGTGGACACCGGTCACGTCATGGCCGGCCTCCGCCGCGCGCGCGGCGGCGACGGCGGAGTCGACCCCGCCGGACATGGCGGCGAGGACGCGGAGGGGGCGCTGCGGGGTCTCAGTCATAACCCTTCCAGGGTACGGGGCCGTGGGAACCGGGACCGCCGGACATCCGTTGGAGATCGCATGGGGGCGAGGAACGGTGACACGGAGCGGCGGCCGGGCCGGCGGGCGCTGCTGATCGGCGGGGCGGTGGCGGCCGCGGGCGGGGCCGCGCTGGCACGGGACGAGCTGTCCCGGCTGTGGTGGCGGCTGCCGGGCGCTCAGAAGCCGCGGGTCGCGGGTGCGGTGGACTTCCGGGGCGCACGGTGGGTGGCGGCCTCCCCGGCGAACTACCGGCGGGCGGACCGCCCCGACGACTACGCCGTCGACCGGGTCGTCGTCCATGTCACCCAGGGCGGCTACGCGAGTGCGGTGAAGGCCTTCCAGGACCCGGGGCACGGGGCCGCCGCGCACTACATCGTGCGCAAGGACGGGCAGGTCACCCAGATGATCCGGGAGCTGGACGTGGCCTTCCACACGGGCGACCGGGGGTACAACGAGCGGAGCGTCGGCATCGAGCACGAGGGCTTCGTGGACGAGGCCTCGTCCTTCACGGACGCGATGTACTCCGCCTCCGCCCGGCTGACGGCGCGGATCTGCGGGCGCTACGGCATACCCGTGGACCGCGAGCACATCATCGGCCACGTGGAGGTGCCCGGCACCGACCACACCGATCCCGGGCCGCACTGGGACTGGGACCGGTACATACGACTGGTGCGACAGGCGCGTACGGCGCGGGCGTGACGCCGGGCGTTCCGGAGCCGGGGTGCCCGGCCGGGGCTCAGGTGAGGCCCGCCGCCCGGGCCCGTTCCACAGCCGGGCCGATCGCCTTGGCGACTGCCTCGACGTCCGCCTCCGTGGAGGTGTGGCCGAGGGAGAAGCGGAGGGTGCCGCGGGCCAGGTCGGGGTCGACTCCGGCGGCGAGGAGGACGTGACTGGGCTGGGCGACGCCCGCGGTACAGGCGGAGCCGGTCGAGCACTCGATTCCCTGGGCGTCCAGCAGGAGCAGCAGGGAGTCGCCCTCACAGCCGGGGAACGTGAAGTGGGCGTTGGCGGGGAGGCGGTCCACCGGGTCGCCGCAAAGGATCGCGTCCGGGACCGCCGTACGCACGGCCTCGATCAGGTGGTCGCGCAGGGCGCCGATCTCGCGCGCGAACCACTCGCGCTGCTCGGCGGCCAGCCGGCCGGCGACGGCGAAGGACGCGATGGCCGGGACGTCGAGGGTGCCGGAGCGGACGTGCCGCTCCTGCCCGCCACCGTGCAGGACGGGTACGGGGGTGTACTCGCGGCCGAGGACGAGGGCGCCGATGCCGTAGGGGCCGCCGATCTTGTGGCCGGAGACGGTCATCGCGGCGAGGCCACAGGCGGCGAAGTCGACCGGCACCTGGCCGAAGGCCTGGACCGCGTCGGCGTGCAGTGGGATGCCGAACTCACCGGCCACGTCGGCCAGTTCGCGGACCCGCATGACCGTGCCGATCTCGTTGTTGGCCCACATGACGGTGGCCAGGGCGACGTCGTCGGGGTCGCGCGCGACGGCCTCGCGCAGGGCCTCGGGGTGGACGCGGCCGTAGGAGTCGACCGGGAGGTACTCGACGATGGCGCCCTCGTGTTCGCCGAGCCAGTGGACGGCGTCGAGGACGGCGTGGTGCTCGACGGGGCTGGCCAGGACGCGGGTGCGCTTCGGGTCGGCGGCGCGGCGGGACCAGTACAGGCCCTTGACGGCGAGGTTGTCCGCCTCGGTGCCGCCGGAGGTGAAGACGACCTCGCTGGGGCGGGCGCCGAGTGCGTCGGCGAGGGTTTCGCGGGACTCCTCGACCGTGCGGCGGGCCGTGCGGCCGGATGCGTGGAGGGACGAGGCGTTGCCCGTGACGCTCAGCGCGGCGGTCAGGGCCTCTGCCGCCTCCGGGAGCATCGGGGTGGTCGCGGCGTGGTCGAGGTAAGCCATGGTGACGCCGATTCTACGGGGCGTGCGCGGCCGGCCTCAGGCGAAGGTTGGCCGGGTTCGCGGCCGAAGCGGGGCCACGGCCGAAGAGGGTTCGCCACCGCAGCGGGTTCGCCACCGAAGCGGGTTCGCCACCGAAGCGGGTTCGCCGCCGAAGCGGCTTCGCCGTCCCGCGGCGGGAGCCGGTTCACCGCCCATGGCGGCGGCGGGCTGTCGGCGGTCCTCGCCGGTGGTCGCGGCTCGTCCCGGGCCGCTCGCCACCGTTCCCGCGCGGCTCGCCGTCATCTGCCGGACTCTTCCAGTTCTGCCGGCCTCTTCCAGTTCTGCCGGCCTCTTCGGGAGGCTCCAGGACTGCAGGAGGCTCCAGGGCTGGAAGCTCCAGGACTAGAGGCTCCAGGACACGGTGTTGTCCACCTGCATGAAGGCGAGCAGGACGACGAGGTCGGCGACGCCCAGGGCCAGGCCGAGACAGGCGCGGCCGCGGCGGGTCGTGCCCCGCCACAGGGCCGCCGCCGCCAGGGCGATGGCGATGGGGCCGAGGAAGAGGTTGAGGACGAGGAGGCCGAGCAGGCCGAGAACGAAGGACGCGACGGCCATGCCGTCGACGTCACGGGTACCGGTGCGGCGGGTGGCCGGTGCGGTGAGTTGCATGGTGGATCAGCTCTCCACGATCGGAAGGACTGGACGGCTGGACTTGGGCGGACTGTGGCCGGCCGGGTGAGGGGTCAGTGGGCCGACGTACGGCGACGGCGGCCGAGGCGCTCGCGGAGCGCGAAGACGCCGAGCCAGGCGGCGATCACGACGGCGGCGACGACGGTGAAGCCGAGCGGCGCATGGGCGACGGTGCCCATCACGACGCCGAGCAGCAGCAGGGCGACGACGAGGAACAGCATGGGATCGGATCCCCCTCCAACGGGCTTCCGAGGGCTTTCGGTTGATGCCTCTCGTGAAGTTTGGGTGAACGCTTGTAGTAACAGTTGTTCACTGACTTCGAGTCTACCGCCTCCGGCAGCTTTGAAATTCCAGAGAACAGTTGTTAACTGCATGGCATGAGTCACACTCTCGGCGTCCGGCAGGCCCAGAAGCAGAAGACCCGTCAGGCACTCCTGGACGCGGCGCTGGCGCTACTGGAGGAGCAGAGCCTGAGCAGCCTGGGCCTGCGCGAGGTCACGCGCGCCGTCGGGGTCGCCCCGACGGCCTTCTACCGGCACTTCCGCTCCACGGCGGACCTGGGTGTGGAGCTGGTCGAGGAGGCCCTGGGCAGCCTGCACCCGATGATCCGGACGACCGTGTCCACGGCGGACGACAGTGAAGAACGCATCACGCGCGCCATCGAACTGATCGCCCGTCACGTGGAGACGTATCCGGCACATGTCCGTTTCATCGCCCGTGAGCGACATGGCGGGGTTCAGCCGGTACGGGACGCCATCCGGGAGCAACTGGCCCGGTTCGCCGAGGAGGTGAAGGCCGAGCTCGCCAAGGACCCGGTCTCCGCGGGGTGGAGCGACGACGACCTGCTGATGCTCGCCCATCTCTACGTGGACCAGATGCTGATCACCTCCTCGCTGTTCCTGGAGGCGCTGGACGCCCCCGAGGAGCAGCGGGAGCGCGTGACCCAGGTCGCCACCCGGCAGCTGCGGCTGATCAGCGTCGGCCGCCGTCACTGGCTGGACTGAGCTCCGGTCCGCTGCCCCGGCACACCCCGCCGCACGCGACCGGGCCGGTACAGCTCCGCGACGGCGGCGGCCGCCGCCGCGACCTCCTCGCGCACCTCGGGCGGGGAGAGCACCTCCACCCGGTCGGAGAAGAGGAGCAGTTGGCGGGCCTCGCCGACGAAGCCGTACGACAGCCGGGCGGTGACCCACTCGCTCTCGCCGTCGTCGGCGGGGAGTTCGGCCAGCGACGAGGCGGTGAGGCGCAGGAACATGTCGAGGCGGTCGCGCCGCACCCGGACCGTGACGTCGAGCCCGCCGGGGCGTTCCTCGACCTGGCGACGCAGGACCTCCCAGGCGTCGGCGAGTTCGACGCCGGGCCGGCGCCGCACGGGATCGTCCAGCAGCCGGGCCGACTGCACCCGGTCGGCGCGGAAGAGCCGCGGCTGTGCGCGCCGGTCGGCCACCAGGTACCACACGCCCGCCTTGGCGACGAGGCCGTAGGGGTCGACGGTGTAGGTCCGGGCCTCGCGCTGACCGCTGTGCCGGTAGCTCAGTCTCAGGCGCCGGTCGGCGAACACCGCGTCCTGCAGGACGTCCAGGTCGACGGTCTTCTGCGGTCCGCCCTTCCAGCGGGTGGCGTCGACCAGGACCCGTCGTCCGGCCGCCTCCGCGGCGGGCCGGTGCGGCGCGGGCAGGGCCGCCATCACCTTGCGCAGCGCCGAACCGAGCGCCGCGTCCAGACCGAGCGCCGCGTGCGCGCCCTGGGCGGCCAGGATGAACAGCGCGCGGGACTCGTCGGCGGTCAGGCCCGTGACGTCCGTACGGAACCCGGCGAGCAGCTCGATGCCGCCGTGCCGCCCGCGCTCGGCATACACCGGGACGCCGGCGGCCGACAGTGCCTCGATGTCGCGGTAGATGGTGCGCACCGACACCTCCAGCCGCTCGGCGAGTTCCCGCGCGGGCACGCGGGTGCGGGTCTGCAGAAGGAGCAGGATCGACAGCAGGCGGTCGGACTTCACACCACCCAGAATCCGCGATCGGTGAGGCCCGTCGCAAATGTTGACGGAAGCTGTCAGGTTATCCACGGATCCTCGGTGTACCGGCTCACGCGAGCGACCGTTACACCGACTTCCGAAAGAGGACCACATGAACGCCGTCGATCCCCGCCCGCTGTACACCCGCGCCACCGAGCAGGCGGCGGCGCTCATCAGGACCGTGCGGCCCGAGCAGTTGAGCGGTCCGACGCCCTGTACCGAGTTCGACGTGCGCACGCTGCTCAGCCACATCGTCGGCGGCAGCGCGCGCATCGCGGTCGTCGGCGAGGGCGGCGACGGGCTCGCCGTACGGCCGTTCGCCGACGGTGTGGCGGACGACGGCTGGGCCACCGCCTACGACGAGGTGCGCGCCCGGGTCCTCAAGGCCTGGGAGAGCGACGAGCGCATGGCGGCGCCGGTCCGCGTGCCGTGGGGCGAGGTCCCCGGGCGCGCCGCGCTCTCCGGGTACGTCATGGAGCTCGTGACGCACACCTGGGACCTCTCCGAGGCCCTCGGCCGGCCGCTCGGACTCGACCCGGAACTCGGCGAGTTCGCGCTCGCCACCGCCCGGCGCGTCCTGCCCGACCCGGAGCGTGGCGCGGAGCTTCCCTTCGCCTCGGTCCTCCCGGCGCCGCGGGGAGCCGACGTCCACGAGGAGCTGGCGGCCTGGCTCGGCCGGCGGCCGCTCAGCCCAGCCTGACCCGCGCGAGCTGCCGGGACTGGGCCACCAGCCGGTCGGCGCTGTCCCACACCTCGGCGTCCTCCTCCAGGAAGCCGCCGGCGAGGTTGCGGGTGGTGACGGCCACGCGCAGCGGGCCCGGGGCCGGGCGGGCGCGCACGTGCGCGGTGAGCTCGACCGTCGGGACCCACCCGGAGAGCCCGAGCTCGAAGGCCGTCGGCGGCAGCGCGTCCACCGCGAGCAGCAGGGACAGGGGGTCGGCGTCCCGGCCGTCGGCCAGGCCGAACCACGCCCGCATCTCGCCCTTGCCCGAGGGCGAGCCGAGAGCCCAGCCCAGGGTGGCGGGGTCCAGCTTGAGCATCAGGCGCTCGGTGATGGCGGAGCTGCCGGGCACCGGAGCCGGACCGTCCGCGGGGCCGAAGCAGTGCTCCATGGGCGGGATCGCGGGCGGTCGCGCCGTGGTGCGGACGTCCTCGGGCAGGGTGCCCAGGTCGCCGTAGGAGGCCAGGACGCGGATGCGTTCCACCTCGCGGCCGTCCTGGTCGTACTGCAGGAGGGAGGCCTGGCCGGTGGACAGGGTGCGTCCGGTGCGGACCACGTCCGTGCGGACGACGGCGGGTCCGGGCTGGGAGGCGGTCAGGTAGTGCGCCGAGATGGTGAACGGGTCCCGGTGCGGCAGGGTGTCCGCGAGGGCACGGCCGAGGACGGCCAGCAGATAGCCACCGTTGACGGCGTTGATGATCGTCCAGCCGGCGGAGAGATCGATGTCGTAGACGCCGGGCGCGCGCAGGGCGACCGCGGTGTCGCGATCGAACTCGCTGTCGCCGATCGTGGCCCGCACGGCCGGTACAGAAGCTGCTTCTGGCATGCGTGAACGGTACAACAGGTAACTACTAAGCGGTAGCTTTTTGGGTTGCCATCGTATGAACCGCCCGGGTCTCCGGGTGAGCGTCCGGCAATTTCTCGGTAAGTGTCCGTACTCGTCCGTGACCCGAGGCCCCGGAATTCCCTCTATGGGGACATGAGCCTCACCGGGACTCCGTTCCTGTACACGACCATCCTGCTGGCCGTTGCCGCCCTCGCCCTTCCGCTCGTCCTCTGGACGCGCCTGAAGGGCCCCAGGGCCCTGCGTCACGCGGTCCGCGTGCTGATGCTGCTGTTCGCCCAGGTCACGGCCATCACCCTGGTCTTCGTACTGGTCAACAACGCCAACAACCTGTACGACAACTGGTCGGACCTGCTGGGCACGGGCAACCACGTCCAGCAGGCCGCCAACCTCGGCGCCGACGGCACGGGCGGCATCGCCTACAAGAAGCTGCCCAAGGTCACGCAGAGCTTCAGCCAGGCCGACGGTCCCGGCATGCACGCGGCCGGCGGAGTCAAGGTCACCCAGCTCAAGGGCCGGGTGTCCGGCGTCAGCGCGGAGGTCTACGTCTGGCTGCCGCCGCAGTACAACGACCCCGCCTACAAGAACAAGAAGTTCCCGGTCGTGGAGTTGCTGTCCGGCTACCCGGGGTCGGCCAAGGCCTGGTACGGCTCGCTGAAGGTGCACGAGCAGCTGGAACCGCTGATGAGGAGCGGCCAGGTGGCGCCCTTCATCCTGGTCTCCCCGCGCACCAACCTGATCGCCAAGATCGACACGGGCTGCGCCAACATCCCGGGCACCGTGAACGCGGACAGCTGGCTGAGCATCGACGTGCCGAAGATGATCACGGACAACTTCCGCGCCGAGTCCGGGCCGGACGGCTGGGCGACCGCCGGCTACTCGGCCGGGGCGCACTGCGCGGCCAAGCTCGCCGTCGCCCACCCGGACCGCTACCGCGCCGCGGTGAGCCTGTCCGGTTACAACGACCCGATCGGCGAGCGCAACTCGCTGGCCGCGCAGAGCGTCGAACTGCGGCGGGCGAACAACCCGTACACCCTGCTGAAGGGGTACCGCACGCCGCCGCGGATCGCGCTCTACGTGTCCGGTGAGGGCGGCGACGGGTACGAGGCCGGGGTCGCCCTGGAGCAGATCGCGAAGGCGCCGACGACCGTGCACGTGGTCTTCCTGCCGCGCAGCGCGGGCGGCCACAGCATGGCGCTGTGGCGGCCGCAGATCCCGACGGTGTTCCGCTGGCTGACCATGGAGCTCGGCCAGAAGCCGGGTCAGCAGCACGGCCGGGGCGTCACTCCTCCCGTACCGTCGAGCGCCGGTTCCAAGCCCGCGGAGCTCGCCAGTGGTACCTCATCGCGAGCAGGCGCAGGACGAAAGCGGTGACCACCGCCAGCCCGCTGGTGAACGGGGTCAGCGCGCCGTAGTGGATGCACAGCACCACCATGGTGGCGCCGACGACCGCCGGGACCGCGTACAGATCGCGGTCCCAGCGCAGCAGTGACGGCACCTCGTTGGCGAGCACGTCCCGCAGCACACCGCCGCCCACGGCGGTGGCCAGGCCCAGGGTCGCCGACGCGGTGAGGTTCAGCCCGTAGTCGTACGCCTTCGTCGTGCCGGCCACGCAGAACAGACCGAGGCCGGCCGCGTCGAAGACGTTCACCGCGACCTGGATGCGCTCCACGTGCGGGTGCAGGAAGAACACCAGGAGCGCGGCGAACAGCGGGGTGACGAAGTACCCGAGGTCCGTGAACGCGGCCGGCGGTACGGCCCCGATCACCAGGTCGCGGAACAGCCCTCCGCCCAGCGCGGTGACCTCGGCGAGGACGGCGATGCCGAAGACGTCGAAGTTCTTGCGGACGGCCAGCAGCGCGCCGGAGATCGCGAAGACGAAGATGCCGATCACGTCGAGCGTGTGCTGGACGGAGGGACTGAACAGTTGCTGAAGCACCGCTACATTCTTACCTGGAATCGGCCGCCCACCTTACGATGCAAGGCCTAGAGGGCAGGTTTCCTTGTGGTGAAGAGCCATTTCTGGAACAGATCGTCCAGCCGCTGCCCGGAGACCCGCTCGGCGAGCCGCACGAAGTCGGCCGTGCTCGCGTTGCCGTAGCGGTGCAGCCCCGTCCAGGCGGGCAGCAGCCTGAAGAAGGCCTGGTCGCCGATGCGTTCGCGCAGCGCCTGGAGCGTCATCGCGCCGCGCTGGTAGACGGCCGAGGCGAACATGCTGTCGCGCTGCGGGTCGGCGACCTCGGTCCGCCAGAAGGAGCTGTCGGCCGGGCGGGCGTCGTAGGCGGCGAGGAAGGAGTCGTGCGCCGAGCGGATGCCCTGGTGCTCGGCCCACAGCCACTGCGCGTAGCCGGCGAAGCCCTCGTTCAGCCAGATGTCCTTCCAGCGCTCCACCGACACCGAGTCGCCGAACCACTGGTGGGCCAGCTCGTGCACGATCGTCGTCTCGTTGCGCACCGCGGAGTACGCCGGCTTCGACTGCACCTCCAGCGAGAACCCGGCCTGCGGCATGTCGTCGACGATCGCGCCGGTCTCCTCGAACGGGAAGGGCCCGAAGATTCGCGACCAGTAGTCGGTGACCGCGGCGGTGACGGCGTACACGTCGACGCTGTTGCGGTTCGACAGCTTCGGGTCGATCGCGACGTAGATCGGGACACCGCCGGGCGTGCGACCGGTCCGCACGTCGAACTTCCCGATGGTGGCGGTCGCGAGGTACGTCGCCATGGGCCTGCTCTCGCGCCAGTGGGTGTACGTCGAGCCGCCCTTGTCGTACGTCGAGACCAGACGCCCGTTGGAGACGGCGGTCAGGCCCCTGGGCGCCTTGATCCGGATGTCGTAGGTGGCCTTGTCGGAGGGATGGTCGCTGGAGGGGAACCAGGTCGAGGCGGCGTTGGGCTCGCAGGCGACGAAGACGCCGTCGTCGGTCTTCATCCAGCCGTAGCTGGAGCCGAAGACGATCGGGCCGCCGAGGGGCTCGGGTACGCCGCCGTAGGTGACGGTGACCGTGAAGGTCCTGCCCTTGCTCAGCGGCCCGCGCGGAGAGATCCGCAGTTCGTCGCCGTCGCGCTGGAAGCCGGCGCGTCTGCCGTTCACTTCGACGCGGCTGACCTGGAGCTTGTGCAGGTCCAGGTCGAAGGAGGACAGGTTCTGGGTGGCGCGGGCGGTCAGCGTGGTGCGGCCGTCCAGGCGGCCGGTGTCCGGGGCATAGGCGATGTCGAGGGAGTAGTGGCGGGCGTCGAAGCCGCCGTTGCCCAGCTGCGGGAAGTAGGAGTCGCCGATGCCGTCGGCGCCGGGGGTGGGGGCCGGGGAGGCGGCGACGAGAAGGAAGGAGGCCGCCGCGGTGGCGAGGGACCCTAAGCGTGCCGAACGGGAGAGTGCCATGGAGTCATCCCTTCGAGCGTGCGTCGGTCAGCGGATCGCACGGACAGGGTCGACTCTGCGCTCTCCCGTTCGGTCATGTACATGACTTTGCCAACTTGTCATGTGTTACTTGTCGGTTGACTCCTGACGGTCGGAGTCGGCCGGCTCCTCGGCACCCGAGGAGGACTCCCCGGTTTCCGCGGTCGGCTCATCGGCGTTCGGCGACGACGTCTTGGTGTCCGAGCCCGAGGCCGACTCCCCGGCCTCCGGCGACGTCTTGGTGTCCGAGGCCGACTCCCCGGCCTCCGGCGACGTCTTGGTGTCCGAGGCCGACTCCCCGGCCTCCGGCGACGTCTCGTTGGCCGGGTCCGAGGAGGACTCCGCACTGTCCGAGGACGACGACGCCTCGTTCTTGGAGGACGACTCCGCCGCCGCCACCTCCGCGGCCACCGCCGCCGACGTCGCGGCCGACTCCGCCAGGACCTCGTCGGCCACCAGCTCGGCGGCCTCCTTCGCGGCCGACAGCAGCACGGTGTCCTGCGGAGCCTGGTCCTCGAAGTTCTCGGGGTGGTGGCAGGCCACCCGCTGGCCCGGCTTCAGCTCCTTGAGCGGCGGTTCGGTCGTCCGGCAGATCTCCGTGGCCTTCCAGCACCGGGTGTGGAAGCGGCAGCCGCTCGGCGGGGCGATCGGCGAGGGCACGTCGCCCTTGAGCAGAATCCGCTCGCTCTTGGCGTCCTTGCGCCGTGGGTCCGGAATCGGGACGGCCGACATGAGCGCCTTGGTGTACGGGTGCATCGGCGCCCTGTACAGCGAGTCCCGGTCGGCCAGCTCCACGATCTTGCCCAGGTACATCACCGCGATCCGGTCCGAGACGTGCCGGACGACCGACAGGTCGTGCGCGATGATCACGTACGTCAGGCCGAGCTCCTGCTGGAGGTCGTCCAGCAGGTTGACGACCTGCGCCTGGATCGACACGTCCAGCGCGGAGACCGGCTCGTCCGCGACGACGAGCTTCGGGTTGAGCGCGAGCGCGCGGGCGATGCCGATGCGCTGGCGCTGACCGCCGGAGAACTCGTGCGGATAGCGGTTGTAGTGCTCGGGGTTGAGACCCACGACCGACAGCAGCCGCTGCACTTCCTTCTTGATGCCGCCCTCGGGCTCCACGCCCTGGAGCTTGAAGGGGGCGCCGACGATCGTGCCGATGGTGTGGCGCGGGTTCAGCGACGAGTACGGGTCCTGGAAGATCATCTGCACGTCGCGGCGCAGCGGACGCATGCCGCTGACGCCGAGGTGCGTGATGTCCTTGCCCTCGAACTCGACGGTGCCGGCGGTCGGTTCGAGCAGCCGGGTGATGAGCCGGCCCATCGTCGACTTGCCGCAGCCGGACTCTCCCACGACGCCGAGGGTCTCGCCGGCCCGCACGTCGAAGTCGATGCCGTCGACCGCGCGTACCGCACCGACCTGACGCTGGAACAGGCCCTTCCTGATGGGGAAGTGCTTCTGCAGCCCCGTCACCTTCAGCAGGGTCTCGCCGGGAGCGGCGTCCTTGGTGAGGGTGGCCGTTCCGGAGGTCTTCGCCTCCGAGCCGTCGCTCTGTGCAGGGATGCTCACTGCGTTGTCCTCTGCGTTCTCACTCACAGCTTCGGCGCAATCTCTTCGGTCCAGATCCGCTCCCGCTGCTCCTGCGTCATATGGCAGGCGGCCCAGTGCTCGCTGCCGATCTCGGTCAGCTCGGGGCGGACCGTGCGGGTGACGTTGTCCTTCGGGATGTCGGCGTACGGGCAGCGCGGGTTGAAGGCGCAGCCCGACGGGACGTTGATCAGGGAGGGCGGGGAGCCCTTGACCGGGATGAGACGCTCCTGCTGCTCACGGTCCAGGCGCGGCATCGAACCGAGCAGGCCCCAGGTGTAGGGGTGGCGCGGCTCGTAGAACACCTTCTCGGCCGAGCCCCGCTCGACGCAGCGGCCGCCGTACATCACCAGGATGTCGTCGGCCAGTTCGGCGACGACGCCCAGGTCGTGGGTGATGATGATGACCGCGGAGCCGAACTCCTTCTGCAGGTCGCGGATCAGATCGAGGATCTGCGCCTGGACGGTCACGTCGAGGGCGGTCGTCGGCTCGTCCGCGATGAGCAGTTCCGGGTTGTTGACGAGCGACATCGCGATCATGGCGCGCTGTCGCATACCGCCGGAGAACTCGTGCGGGTAGTTGTCCACCCGCTTGTCGGGCTGCGGGATGCCCACCCGGTCGAGCATCTCGATCGCCCGCTTGCGGGCGGTCTTCTTGTCGACGTCGTGGTGGATGCGGTACGCCTCCACGATCTGCTGGCCGATCGTGTAGTACGGGTGCAGCGCGGACAGCGGGTCCTGGAAGATCATCGCCATGTCGCGGCCACGCAGCTTGCGCACGTGGTCGGGGTCGGCGGACAGCAGCTCGGTGCCGTTCAGCCAGATCTCGCCGGAGATCTGCGCCTTGCGCTTGCCGTACTGGCCGGCAGTGTGCAGGCCCATGATGCCGAGCGAGGTCACCGACTTGCCGGAGCCCGACTCGCCCACGATGCCGAGGGTCTTGCCCTTCTCCAGCCGGAAGCTGAGCCCGTCGACGGACTTGACCAGGCCGTCGTCGGTCGGGAAGTGCACCTTGAGGTCGCGTACCTCCAGGAAGGAGGCCGGGCGGGACGAGGTGTCGGTGGGCTCGCCCACGGCCGCTCCGCTCTTGCTGAGTTCGGTCATGCGAGCCTCACTCGGGGGTCGATCACGGCGTAGAGGACGTCCACGACGAGGTTGGCGATGAGCACCGCGAGGGAGGTGATCAGGACGACGCCCAGGATGATGGGCAAGTCCTGGTTCCTGATCGCGTTGAGCACCGCCTGGCCGAGCCCGGGGAGGCTGAACGTCGTCTCGGTGAGGACCGCGCCGCCGATCAGGGCGCCGAGGTCCATGCCGAGCATGGTCAGGATCGGCGTCATCGTGGAGCGCATGGCGTGCTTGCCGATGACGACCCGCTCGGTGAGGCCCTTGGCGCGTGCGGTGCGGATGTAGTCCTCGCCGAGGACCTCGAGCATGGTGGCGCGGGTGATCCGCGCGTACATCGCCGCGTAGAGGAAGGCCAGGGTGACCCAGGGCAGGATCATGCCGCCGAGCCAGCCGGTGAAGCTCTGGCCGAGGGGCACGTACTGCGCGTCGAACAACTTCAGTCCGAACGCGAAGATCGCCAGCGAGAGCATGCCGGTGAAGTAGATCGGGAGGGAGACGCCTCCGAGGGCGATGACCATCGCGCTGCGGTCCCACAGGCTGCCGCGCTTGAGCGCGGACAGGACACCCGCCGCGACACCGAAGATCAGCCACAGCACGGCGGCGCCGAGCGCGAGACCCAGGGTCACCGGGAAGCGGTCGGTCAGCACCGGCCAGACGGCTTGCTCGCTGCGGAAGGAGTAGCCGAAGCACGGCGCGGCGCAGTGGGTGACGTCGCCGCCCGCCGCGTAGGTGCGGCCGGCGAAGATGCCCTTGAAGAACTCCCAGACCTGGACGTAGATCGGGTCGCTCAGGCCCAGCTTCTCCCGCACCGCGTTGACGGCGGCGGGGTCCGCCTGCTTGCCCACGAAGCTCGTGGCGATGTCGACGCCCGCCCACTTGGGGACGAGGAAGAAGATGCTGAAGACCACCAGGATGATGACCACCAGCATCACTACGGCGGCGAACAGCCGCCTGATGAGGTAAGCGAGCACAGCTTACGGCCCGCCGCGGACCGTGGGCCGCCGGAGGTCTTCCGGGGCCCACGGTCACGCCGCGCCGGCCTTCACCTGCCTTTCGTGCCGTTCGGCGGGTGTGCCGGGACTACTTCGTGGACTTCAGACCGAGGTTGACGAAGTCGTACATACCGCTGTACGCGTCGGTCGTGTACACGTTCGCAAGCCGGTTCGAGCGCCAGTTGATGAACTTCTCGAAGACGAAGGGCAGGTAGTAGCCGCCCTCCATGACCTTGTGGTTGATCTGCGTCGCGATCTGCGTCTTCTTCGCCTCGTCGAGCGTGTTGACGTAGTCGTTGAACAGCCCGTCGATCGCCTTGTCCTTGATCAGGGCGTAGTTGTTGTTACCGCTCTGCAGGATGTACTTGCTGTCCCACAGCGGCAGACCGAAGCCCTGGACGGTCGGGAAGTCCGGACCCCAGCCCATGATGATGACGCCGTAGCCCTTCTTCTGCACGTTCGAGGGGCTGCCGATGATGCCGGTGGTCTGCGAGCCGTCGTACTGGTCGATTTCGGCGGTGATGCCGATCTTCTTCAGCGACGCCTGCAGGGACTGGGCGGTGGCCACCTCGACCGGCTTGTTGTTGCGGACGGCGATGGTGGTCTTGAAGCCGTTGGGCTGACCGCAGGCCTTCAGCTCTTCCTTGGCCTTGGCGTCGTTGCCGTTCTTGTTGGCGCCGGCCAGCTGGAACGGGTCGTACTTCTGGCCCTCGGCGCCCGGGACGGACGGCGGCAGCATGTTGGTGCCGATGTCACCACCGGCCACCGGGCCACCGCGCGCGGTCTGCAGCGACACGTGGTCCGCACCGTAGATCACGGCGTTGCGGCAGTGGATGTTGTCGAACGGCTTCACGCTCTGCGGGAAGACCGCGTAGCGGATGTAGCCGGAGACCGGGTTGTCCAGGTTCGCCTTGTGCTGCTTCAGGGCGACGGTGCGGCCCTGCGGGGACATGCCGGTCTGGTTGATGTCCAGGTCGACGTCACCGTTGATCAGGCGCTGGTCGAGTTCGTTGGCGTTCGAGAAGAACTTGACCGTGATGGTGTCCGGGTACGCCTTGCGGATCGGGTCCGAGGACTGCTTCCAGTTGGTGTTGCGGACCAGCGTCAGGTCCTTGCCCGGGTTGTACGACTGGAACTTGTACGGACCGGAGGAGAAGGGGTGCAGGCCGTACTTGGACTTCGTGTCCATGTCCTGGCGGACCGGGGACGCGGAGGTCAGCGCGAGCACTTCCTCGAAGTCGGCGTTCGCCTTGGGCAGGTGGAAGACGATCGTCTTGTCGTCGGGCGTGTCGATCGCCTTCAGACCGAGGTGGTCCGCGGACTTGTCCTTGTACGGACCCTGGTACTTGCCGTCGGGGTCCAGGAAGTCCTTGAGGTAGGTGGGACCGCCGGACAGCACGTCCTGCGCCCAGACCCGCTCGATGCCGTACTTGACGTCCTTGGAGGTGATCGGCTTGCCGTCCTCCCAGGTGATCCCGTCGCGCAGCGTGTAGGTGTACGTCTTGCCGCCGTCGGAGATCTTGGCGAGCCCGGTGGCGAGGTCCGGGGCGACCTTGGCGCCTTCCTTGCCCGGCTCCGTCTTGTTCGTGACGAGCTGGCGGCTGTAGTAGCGCATGAAGTTCCAGGCGAAGCCGTAGTAGCCGCGCGTGGTGTCCCACGAGTCGGCGTCCTGGGCGCCACCGAACTTCAGCGTGCCGCCCTTCTTCGCCATCGAGGCCTGGGCGACCTTGTTGTTCGCCGCGTCGAAGCCGGCCGCACCGTTCTTCGAACCGCCGCCGTCGTTGCCGCCGCCGCACGCCGCCGTGGTCAGCAGCGCGGAGACCACGGCGGCAGCGGCCAAAGCCTGCTTGCGCCGCCCTGAGGTGCGTTGGGTAGTCACGATCTCGGATCCTCCGGTTGTGATGAGAGACCCCGTGTGTAGTGCCACGGGTCGCTTGGGGTACGGCAGTTCAGCGGGAGCCCTTGGGGTCCAGCGCGTCGCGCACGCCGTCGCCGAAGAGGTTGAAGGCAAGAACGGTGATGAAGATCGCCACGCCCGGGATCACCATGTACATGGGGTCCGAGTCGTAGTAGTCGATCGCGTTCGAGAGCATCTGCCCCCAGGAGGCCGTGGGCGGCTTGACGCCCACGCCCAGGAAGCTGAGCGCCGCCTCGGTGAGGATGTTGGTGGGGATCATCATCGTCGTGTACACGATGATCGGCGCGACGAGGTTGGGCAGCAGTTCCTTGAAGAGGATGTAGAAGCGACCGGCACCCAGTGAGCGGGCCGCCTCCACGTACTCGCGCTCGCGCAGGGAGAGCGTCTGACCGCGCACCACACGTCCGATGTAGGGCCAGCCGAAGAAGCCGATGACCAGGATCATCACGAACACGCGGACACCCGTGCCGGTCAGGCCGAGCATCTGGTTGGGCATCACCGACACCAGCGCGATGATGAACAGCAGCTGCGGGAAGGCGAGCAGGCCGTCCATGACGCGGCTGATGGCCGAGTCCACCCAGCCGCCGAAGAACCCGGCCAGGATGCCCAGGACGGTGCCGAGGATGACCGCGACGATCGCGGACAGGAAGCCGACCAGGAGCGAGATCTGGGCGCCGTAGAGGATGCGGGCGAAGATGTCGCGGCCGTTGACCGGTTCGACGCCCAGCAGGTGGTCACCGCTGATGCCGCCCAGCGACCCGGTCGGAGTGCCGAACAGCGGGTCGATCAGGTTCTCGTGGTAGACGTCGGGATCCTGCCCGACGAGATTCGTGATCACCGGCGCCAGGAGCGCGATCACGATCAGGACGAGCACCACGACACCGCCCGTCAGGGCGAGTTTGTCCCGCTTCAAGCGCTCCCAGGCGATCCGCCCCAGGGAGCGTCCCTGGACGGCCTTCGCGCCGGTGGTGGCCACCGCCGCTTCCTCGGCCGCGCTCGGGGCCGCTTCCGCGGTCGGCTCGTGCAATGGTGCCGTCATCAGGCAGGGACCCCTCTCAACCGGCGGTGGCCGGCCCGCACTTGCCGCTGTGGCGGCATGATCAGTCCGTCGTACACAGGGGGCGTACGCCCCTTGTTGCGGGAGTCTTCAACGCTTTGGCGATCTGTAGCCAGACTTGGTGATGAATGGATGCGCAAACGTGATGCGACTTGGAGGGTTCCGTTATCCGGACACTGGGTAACGCGGCGCGGACGCGGACCAGTTAGGACATGTCCGGCAAGAACCGGACTATCCGCCCTCATCTACGCGCGAAGAAGGGCTTTCGGTACCGGAAGCCCCCGGCCCGCGGAAGAAGGGGGAGGCCGCCCGGTCAGTATCCGCCGCGGGCCGGCGGGTAGCCGTATCCCGCCGCCGGCGCCTGGGCCGCCCCGGGGGACGCGTGGGCCTCACGGTCGTAGAACGCACGGGAGTTGGCGCGCATCCACATCGCCACGGGGTCGTACTCGTCGGACATCGCGACGGTCGACACCGGCAGCCCCTCGGGGACCGCCCCGATGGACTGCTGCATCATCGCGCGCACCGAGTCGACGGCCTGCGGCGAGGTGTCGTACACGTCCAGGCCGATGGCGAGGTACGGCGCCCCGAGCGCGGGGTGCACCCAGGCGCGGCGCAGCGAGCGGATCGCCGGCGTGCGGTGGGCGTTCTGCGTCAGCAGGGCGTAGAACTGCGGAACCTCGATGGCCGGTTCGGACAGGCTGAGCGGGCCGGCGGGCTGCCGGTCCAGGCCGGTGGCGATGCGGCGCAGGTCGAGCCAGGGGATGCCGACACCGCCGCCCGGGGCGTGCGGGTTCAGCCAGAGGCCGTAGTGGTCGGGGTAGAGGGTGCGGGCGACGTCGAGGCCGTCGACCACCTCGTACGAACGGTTCCAGCCGCTGGCCGACAGCTCCTGGGCCGAGGTCACGCAGGGGGCGTAGCCGTGGCCGTCGACCTCCATGTGGCCGTACTGGGCGTCGGGGGAGCCGGCCTGGCCGTGCCACAGCAGCATCCACACCTGGCCGGACGGCGGGGTCGCCAGGGCGCGCAGCAACGCCTCGTAGGCGTCGTAGCGCCCGGGCGTCACCTGGCGCAGCATCTGCTCGACCTGTCCGGCCGCGGCCGTGCCAGCGCTCACCTTTACCGCCCCTTCATGCCAACCCCTCGACCCAGCCGTGCCCCTAGCTTAAGCCGCCCAGGAGCTCGGGACTCACTGCCGTCCCGCGACCGCGGCCCGGTTCCCCGCCCGTCGCGCCCACGCGGCGGAGCCGCACCCCGATTCTGCCCCCGCCCCGCATCCGGGGCGCCCCCCGTGACCGTACTGATGGCCAGGGACCGTACCTAGTGGCCGTACTGGTAGAAGGGCCGGACCCGTTCCCGCATCCACTCGGCCACCGGGTCCTGGGTCACGTCCAGCAGGACCAGGTTGACCGGCCACCTGACCGGGACCTTGCCGAGGGCACGGCCCAGGGCGTCCAGGGGGCGGGCCCGCAGGTCGCCCTCCCACTGGGAGAGTTCGACGCCGACGAACATCACCGGGTCGGCGGTCTCGATGGCGGCGAGGCAGCGGCGGGCGGTGAGCACCACGCCCGTCCCGGCGAACTCGGCCGACGCGGCGGAGAGGAAGTCGACCGGGTCGTCCTGCCAGTCGGGCTCGAAGAGGCGCACCCGGCCGCCGCTCGCCGGACCGTCCAGCGCGGTGCGCCCCACCCGGCACAGTTCGGCGACGGCCGCCGGCGGCAGCGGGATGCCGACGAACCCCTCCGGGTTGACGGCGATGCCGACCTGCGGGGGCAGGCCGCGCGCGAACTCCACGGCGGGCGCGACGGTGTACGGCATGTGGGAGCCGGCGACCTGCCGGAACTGCTCCTCGGAGCTGAAGACGGGCACGTACGCCTGGCCGTCGATCTCCAGCGTGGGCAGGTCCAGCGGGCCGCTGCGCGGACCGCCGCCGTTGGGCAGCGGCACCCACAAGAAGCTGCGGCCGAGCACCTCGACGATCCGGGCGCCGGCCGCCGGGATGCCCACGGACGCCGACAGCACCTCCTCCAGCTCGTTGCCGGGCCATCCACCGTGCGGGTGGGGGTACGTCTGTGCCGGGAAGTCCGCGGGAGTGTCCGCCGGGAAGTCCATCTGCCTACCGCCTGCTGGGAACCATGCTGTGCCTGGCAAAGGCTAGCGGGTAGCGGTGCGGCCGCTGCAGGCCCGCGCGGTCCCCGATCCGCACCCGCCGTCCGCGACCGCGGTCCGCACCCGCCGTCCGCACCCGCCGTCCGCGACCGCGCCCTCCGGCCCTGCCCGTCCGCACCCGCCGTCCGCGCGCGACCGCACCCTGCGGCCCTGCCCGCCGTCCGCGACCGCCGTCCGCGACCGTCCGCGACCGCACCCTCCGGCCTGCTCACCGTTCGTGCCCGTCCACACCCACCGGCCGCGGCGACCGCACCCTCCGGCCCTGCCCACCGTCCGCGACCGCGCCCTCCGGCCTGCTCACCGTTCGTGCCCGTCCGCACCCGCCGTCCGCGCGCGACCGCACCCTGCGGCCCTTCCCACCGTCCGCGACCGTCCGCGACCGTCCGCGACCGCCGTCCGCGACCGTCCGCGACCGCCGTCCGCGACCGTGCGCGTCCGCCGTCCGCGCGCGACCGCACCCTCCGGCCCTGCCCACCCGCCTGCCCCTCCACGCCCACCGGCCGTGCCCTTCCGCACCCGTCCGCGTCGCGCACGCGTGGCGCCGCGGCCGGGGTCAGTCCGAGAAGTCGATGCGGTGCAGCGCGTCCGCCGCGGCGCGGTCGAGGAGGACCGCCGAGGCGCAGCCCTCGGGCAGGTCGCCCTGTTCCGCCGCGCGCAGCAGGCGGGCGGCCGCCCTGCGGTGGCGCAGGAAGGCGTACCGCGAGACGCCGCGGCCGCGCTCGCGCTGGCCGGCCAGGGCCGTGCCGGGCGGGACGTCGAGCAGAACCAGGTGGAAGCCGCCGCCGCGGCGGCGTGCGGCCCGGACCAGCCAGCCCCGCACCCAGGCCTGCGTGCCGCAGTCGTGCACCACGACCCCGCCACCGGTACGCAGGGCGCGGCGCAGCCCGGCGTAATGGGCGAGGCGGACCAGGGGGCGGTAGACCGCGTACGGCAGGCAGGAGGCCAGGCGGGCGTCCCAGCGGTCGCGGGTGTCCTGGGAGTCGACCCGGGTGGCGCGTACCGCGCGGTGCATCAGGGTGGACTTGCCGCTGCCGGGCAGACCCGTGACGACGACCAGGTCACGGGGGCCGAAGAGCAGGACGTGCGGGCCGCGTCCGGCGCGGTCGCGCAGGTCGCGGACCACGGGGGCGGGGGCGGGGCGCTCGCCGTGTCCCTCGCGGGCCGTGGCCGCGGGCCGCCGGGGCAGGGCGAGGGCCTGCCGGGGCAGCGCGAGGGCCGGGGTCGTCGCGCAGGCCGTGGTCCTGTTCACCGTCATCCGTCCTCCCCTGGGGTGGTGGCAGCTCCCCTCCCCGTCGAGCGTGAAGGGAAGGTAATGCCGGCTGTCTCGCGATTTCGTTCGCGTACCGCCACAGGCCGGTTACGGATGCGGCCCTGCCACGAGCGGGCCCGGCGTGCAATGATGTGCGCGCCAACTGCATACCGGCCGCTTGAATCCGCGCGGGAGAGTCCCCGGCAGCATCGCTGGGGCGCCGAAGGAGCAAGTCCCTCCCTTGAATCTCTCAGGCCCCGTTACCGCGCGGGCGAGGCACATCTGAAAAGCGGGCCGCTGCCGCAGTGGCTCCACCCAAGGTGCAAGCCGTGACCGTCCGTCCACCGGCGGTCATGGCGAACCTCTCAGGTTCCGATGACAGATGGGGAGGAACGTTCCTCGCCCTCCCCCACGCCCGGCTTCGTTCGCGCGGGGGACCCCATCGCCCTGGGAGACCGACCGATGAGCAGTACCGAATCCCATCAGCCGTCCCATCAGCCGCCGCATCCGCTTCGGCATACCGCGCTCGATGCGCTGCATCGCTCGCTGGGCGCGACGATGACCGACTTCGCCGGGTGGGACATGCCGCTGCGCTACGGGTCCGAGCGCGACGAGCACCTCGCCGTACGGACGAAGGCGGGCCTCTTCGACCTGTCCCACATGGGCGAGATCACGGTCACCGGCCCGCAGGCCGCCGCGCTGCTGAACCACGCCCTGGTCGGGAACATCGCCTCCGTCGGTGTCGGCCGCGCCCGCTACACCATGATCTGCCAGGCCGACGGCGGCATCCTGGACGACCTGATCGTCTACCGGCTCGCCGAGACCGAGTACATGGTCGTCGCCAACGCCTCCAACGCCCAGGTGGTGCTCGACGCGCTGAGCGAGCGGGCGGCCGGTTTCGACGCCGAGGTGCGCGACGACCGGGACAACTACGCCCTGATCGCCGTGCAGGGGCCGGAGTCCCCGGGCATCCTGAAGTCGCTGACCGACGCCGACCTGGACGGACTGAAGTACTACGCCGGACTCCCCGGCACGGTCGCCGGCGTCCCGGCGCTGATCGCACGCACCGGCTACACCGGCGAGGACGGCTTCGAGCTGTTCGTGGCGCCGGGTGACGCGGAGAAGCTGTGGCAGGCGCTGACCGAGGCCGGCACGCCGGCCGGGCTGATCCCGTGCGGGTTGTCCTGCCGGGACACGCTGCGCCTGGAGGCGGGCATGCCGCTGTACGGGAACGAGCTGACGACCGAGCTGACCCCGTTCGACGCAGGCCTGGGCCGGGTGGTCAAGTTCGACAAGGAGGGTGACTTCGTCGGGCGCGAGGCGCTGCGCGCGGCCGCGGAGCGGGCCGCTTCCCAGCCGCCCCGGGTGCTCGTCGGCCTGGTCGCCGAGGGCCGCCGGGTTCCGCGCGCCGGGTACGCGGTGGTCGCGGGCGGCGAGGTGATCGGCGAGGTCACCTCCGGAGCCCCCTCCCCCACGCTGGGCAAGCCGATCGCCATGGCGTACGTCGACGCGGCGCACGCGGCACCGGGCACGCCGGGCGTCGGCGTGGACATCCGCGGCAGCCACGAGCCGTACGAGGTCGTGGCGCTCCCCTTCTACAAGCGGCAGAAGTAGACGCGGCTGCAAGCGGCAGAAGCGGACGCGGCCACGAGCGGCGGAAGCAGACGCTTCTGCAAGCGGCAGAAAGCGTCGCGGCCACAAGCGGCAGCAGGAGTCGCGGCCACAAGCGGCGCAAATACCCGCACAAGTAGACACTGGGCGCGACCGGTACGTGGTCCACATCTGATCCGTACCCAAGCCGCGCCGGAAGCGCCGCACATCTGCCCGCTCACCAGCAGCCACACCAGTCCCCCATTCACCAGCACTCCCCCGGGTACAGGAGAATTCAGACCATGAACAACCCCCAGCAGCTGCGCTACAGCAAGGAGCACGAGTGGCTGTCGCCCGCCGAGGACGGCGTCGCGACGGTCGGCATCACGGAGTTCGCGGCCAACGCGCTCGGCGATGTCGTCTACGCCCAGCTCCCGGAGGTCGGATCCACGGTGGCCGCGGGCGAGACCTGCGGTGAGCTGGAGTCGACCAAGTCGGTGTCGGACCTGTACTCCCCGGTCGGCGGCGAGGTCACGGAGATCAACGAGGACGTGGTGAACGACCCGTCGCTGGTGAACTCCGAGCCCTTCGAGGGCGGCTGGCTGTTCAAGGTGCGGCTGGCTCAGGAGCCGGCCGACCTGCTCTCCGCCGACGAGTACGCCACCCACACCGCCGGCTGAGGAGCCGATCCGCAGATGACTGTTCTCAACACGCCCCTGCACGAGCTCGACCCGGACGTCGCCGCCGCGGTCGACGCCGAGCTGCACCGCCAGCAGTCCACGCTGGAAATGATCGCCTCGGAGAACTTCGCGCCGGTCGCGGTCATGGAGGCACAGGGCTCGGTCCTCACCAACAAGTACGCCGAGGGCTACCCGGGCCGTCGCTACTACGGCGGCTGCGAGCACGTCGACGTGGTCGAGCAGATCGCCATCGACCGCATCAAGGAGCTCTTCGGCGCCGAGCACGCCAACGTGCAGCCACACTCCGGCGCCCAGGCCAACGCGGCCGCGATGTTCGCGCTGCTCAAGCCCGGTGACACGATCATGGGTCTGAACCTCGCGCACGGCGGGCACCTGACCCACGGCATGAAGATCAACTTCTCCGGCAAGCTATACAGTGTCGTCGCCTACCACGTGGGTGACGACGGCCTGGTCGACATGGCCGAGGTGGAGCGGCTGGCGAAGGAGTCCAAGCCGAAGCTGATCGTGGCGGGCTGGTCGGCCTACCCGCGGCAGCTGGACTTCGCCGCCTTCCGCCGGATCGCCGACGAGGTCGGCGCGTACCTCATGGTCGACATGGCGCACTTCGCCGGCCTGGTGGCGGCGGGCCTGCACCCGAACCCGGTCCCGCACGCCCACGTGGTCACCACCACCACCCACAAGACGCTGGGCGGCCCGCGCGGCGGGGTGATCCTGTCCACGGCCGAGCTGGCGAAGAAGATCAACTCGGCGGTCTTCCCCGGTCAGCAGGGCGGTCCGCTGGAGCATGTGATCGCCGCGAAGGCGGTGTCCTTCAAGGTCGCCGCGAGCGAGGAGTTCAGGGAGCGGCAGCGCCGTACCCTGGAGGGTGCCCGCATCCTGGCCGAGCGCCTGGTGCAGGACGACGTCAAGGCGGTCGGCGTGGACGTGCTGTCCGGCGGCACTGACGTCCACCTGGTCCTGGTCGACCTGCGCAACTCCGAGCTGGACGGCCAGCAGGCCGAGGACCGCCTGCACGAGGTCGGCATCACCGTCAACCGCAACGCGATCCCGAACGACCCGCGGCCGCCGATGGTCACCTCGGGTCTGCGGATCGGCACGCCCGCCCTGGCGACCCGAGGCTTCACGGCCGAGGACTTCGCCGAGGTCGCGGACGTGATCGCACAGGCGCTCAAGCCGTCCTACGACGCCGACGCGCTGTCGGCCCGGGTGAAGGCCCTGGCCGACAAGCACCCGCTGTACCCGGGGCTCGGCAAGTAGGACCCCCTTCCGGCGGGCACCGCGCACACTGGATGCACACCCGTACAGGACGCACCTGTACGGAGTGCACTCCGGCGGGCGTGGTGCCCCGCCCCCGCACCCCCCTCGCCCGCACCACCCCTTGCACCACCCCCGCTTTGAGGAGTCACCCCGTGGCCATCTCGGTCTTCGACCTTTTCTCGATCGGCATCGGCCCGTCCAGCTCCCACACGGTCGGCCCGATGCGCGCGGCGCGCATGTTCGCCCGCCGGCTGCGCAACGAAGGGCTGCTGGAGAAGACGGCGTCGGTCCGGGCGGAGCTGTACGGCTCGCTCGGCGCCACGGGCCACGGCCACGGCACGCCCAAGGCCGTGCTGCTCGGCCTGGAGGGGGACTCGCCCCGTACGGTCGACGTGGAGACGGCCGACGAGCGCGTGGAGAGCATCAAGACCTCGGGCCGGATACGCCTCCTCGGCGAGCACGAGATCGCGTTCTCCTTCGACGACGACATGGTCCTGCACCGCCGCAAGGCGCTGCCCTACCACGCCAACGGCATGACCCTGTGGGCGTACGACGCCTCGGGCGCCGAGCTGCTGAGCAAGACCTACTACTCGGTGGGCGGCGGCTTCGTCGTGGACGAGGACGCGGTGGGCGCGGACCGCATCAAGCTGGACGACACGGTGCTGAAGTACCCCTTCCGCACCGGTGACGAGCTGCTGCGCCTGACGCAGGAGACGGGGCTGTCGATCTCCTCGCTGATGCTGGAGAACGAGCGGGCCTGGCGCACCGAGGAGGAGATCCGCACGGGCCTGCTGGAGATCTGGCAGGTCATGCGGGCCTGCGTGCAGCGCGGCATGAGCCGCGAAGGCATCCTGCCCGGTGGCCTGAGGGTGCGCCGCCGCGCCGCCGTCACCGCACGCCAGCTGCGCGCCGAGGGCGACCCGCTGGCACGCTCGATGGAGTGGATCACGCTCTACGCGATGGCGGTGAACGAGGAGAACGCGGCCGGCGGCCGGGTCGTGACCGCCCCGACGAACGGCGCGGCCGGGATCATCCCGGCGGTTCTGCACTACTACATCAACTTCATCCCCGGTGCCGACGAGGAGGGCGTGGTCCGCTTCCTCCTCGCCGCGGGCGCCATCGGGATGCTGTTCAAGGAGAACGCGTCCATCTCCGGCGCCGAGGTCGGCTGCCAGGGCGAGGTCGGCTCGGCCTGCTCGATGGCGGCGGGCGCCCTCGCCGAGGTCATGGGCGGCACGCCCGAACAGGTGGAGAACGCCGCCGAGATCGGCATGGAGCACAACCTCGGCCTGACCTGCGACCCGGTCGGCGGCCTGGTCCAGATCCCGTGCATCGAACGCAACGGCATGGCCGCGGTCAAGGCGGTCACCGCCGCCCGCATGGCACTGCGCGGCGACGGCTCGCACAAGGTCTCCCTCGACAAGGTCATCAAGACGATGAAGGACACCGGCGCCGACATGTCGGTGAAGTACAAGGAGACGGCCCGGGGCGGGCTGGCGGTGAACATCATCGAGTGCTGAGGGAACAGGCCCTGACCAGCGCGTTCGTATCATTCAGCGCTGTCTGGGCCTTCCCTGCCTACGCGGCGGATGTCGATCGACCGGCACCCGCGAGGCGGCGAAGAGCAAAAAAGCCCTCATCCAGCACCAACTGAACCGCGGGCGACTGCGCGAACTCATCGACGATGCCGAAGCCGAACACGGCCCCGTCGACCAGGCCGCCGTCGAGGCCGAGCGAGCCGTCCTGCGCGGCGACGCGGCAGGTTCGGTGGACGCCGTGTGAGCGGCACGCTCGTCCTTGACTGCGAAGGCCTGTCCCGACTCGTACGACGCACGCCCGAACCCACCGAATGGCCGGCCGCCGCCGCGGCCGAGGACATCCGCGTCGTCACCAGCTCCGTCACCCTCGGCGAAGCCCGCCATCCCAGGACCAACCAGGCTCGCTTCGACTACGCCCTCTTCCGTCCCCCGCAACACCTGTGGAGGAGCAGTCGGCGGTCGTGGCTCACCGTATCGAACGCAAAGCCGGTGAGCTCACGGATGTGACTCCCGTTCCCCCAAGAGCTACCACGGGGTAACCACTGTGCCCTACGCTGCCGCCAACTCAGCGACAGCAAAGGGGACTTGACCCATGCGTGTAGTGAGACGGCTGGCGGCGCTGGTGGGTGCCGCCGCGCTGCTGACAGCGGTACCGGCGGACGCCCAGGCGGCGTCGCCGAAGTTCTCGGAGACTACGGCGATCGGTACGCACAACGCGTACGACAAGGCCAAGTACACCTACTTCGCACAGGCGCTGGACTCCGGCGCCTCGCTGCTCGAACTGGACGTCTACACCGACAGCCTGACCAAACGCTGGCGGGTCAGCCACAGCAACCCGTTCGGCGACAACAACAACTGCGAGGCCGCGAAGACCCCGGGCGAGCTCTACAGCAAGAGCCGCAACCAGGACCTCGGCAGCTGCCTCGACAACATCGCCGCCTGGCACCAGCTCCACCCCGACCACCGGCCGATCGTCTTCAAGGTGGAGATGAAGAACGGCTTCAACGCCCGGGGCGGACTCGGTCCCAACGAGTTCGACACGCTGGTGCGGCAGAAGCTGGGCAGCATGGTCTACAAGCCGTCCGACCTGCTGGGCGGGACGTACACGTCACTGGACGCGGCCGCCAAGGCCAACGCGTGGCCCTCCCGGGACGCCCTGACCGGCAAGGTGCTCTTCGAGCTGATCCCGGGCACGGTGGAACAGGCCAACCCCTTCGACCACTACTGGACGGACCAGGAGTACGGCGACCACCTGCGCGACCTGTCCGCGGCCGGCACCCTCTCCTCGGCGCAGGCGTTCCCGTGCGTGCTGGGCGCCGCCAACGGCGACCCGCGCACCAGCCGCTACGACGCCTCGATCCGCCCCTGGTTCGTGTTCTTCGACGGCGACGCGGCGACGTACGTCAACAACGGCTACGACACGTCCTTCTACTCCAAGAACCACTACATCCTGATCACCACGGACGCCGCCGGGGTGACACCGGCGATCTCCTCGACGAACCCCACGGACGCGGAGGTGGCCGCCCGGCTGTCCCTCCTGGCCGGGGACCACGCGAGCCTGATCACCTCCGACTGGTCGGCGAAGCCGGCGTCGGTCCTTGGATCGGTGGTCACCCGGAGCTGACGTTCGAACGCCGCGCAGGGGTCGGCCGTATAAGGGTGGGGCAATAAACAACCAACAACTCCCCTCCCCCCACGGCACCGTCAAGGAGTTCCCCATGCTGCGTGGCATCGACGTGAGCGCTTTCCAGTCCTCCTCCTACAGCACGGACGGCCTCTCCTTCGTCTTCATCAAGGCGACGGAGGGCCGTTCGTACGTGAACTCCCGGCTCGGCGCCCAGACCAAGCGCGGCCGCGACGCCGGTCTGGTCGTCGGCTTCTACCACTTCCTGTGGCCGGGCAACCTCGCGGAACAGGCCGAGTACTTCCTCGCCCACGCCCCCGAGAGGGCGGGCGACGTCCTGGCGGTCGACTGGGAGACCACCGGGGACGGCACCCACGCGTCCAACGCCGAGAAGGACACCTTCATCCGCAAGGTGAAGCAACTGCGCCCGCACAACCGGGTGATCCTGTACTGCAGCAGGGACTACTGGCTGAACAAGGACAACACCTCGTACGCCGGGGACGGCCTCTGGATCGCGGACTACGTCACGGCGGGCAAGCCCCGCATCGAGGCCAAGTGGCTCTTCCACCAGTACACCGACGAGCCCCGGGACACGAACGTGGCGAACTTCGCGAGCAGGGCGGCGTTGCACGAGTGGGCCGGCTGAGCCAACGCCAGCTCCAGAACGACGACGGCGACAAAGGGGGCACCATCGCGGATGCCGCCGCCGACGAGCTGGCGGACTCCTTGTGGGGTCCCGTTCTGTCCAGGCGCATCGTGACCACCTGGCTGGCGTGTCCCGAGCAATCCAGGAGGATCGCCGGGCTCGCCGCCACCATGCTCGGCCATGTCACACCCAAGGATCCGGAAGAACTGGAGAAATGGGTGCGCGAACAGGTGGACAGACTCGTGGAGCCGCATCCCGAGAGCGTGGTCGAAGCGGCTCAAGCGGCAGGCCGAAGCGGTCCCTCTGTCACCCGCTCAGGTGCGCCGGCGGTACGAGGAACTGTCCGAGCGCTACGGTCTGAGGCTTTCCTGGGCGGCGCCCGATCGCTAGAGGGTGTCGTGGTGCAGACGGTGCGCGAAAGTGGCGCCCGGCACCTTTGCGGGCCGGGCGCCCCTTTGCGTGGTCCGTTCCGCCGTGGCCGGAACTACTTGTTCAGGTAGGTCCAGAACTCGTCGAAGGACAGGACCTTGTCGCCGTTGAGGTCCCGCGTCCTGATGATGGCCTCCGCCACCGTGTCGGTGACGTTCCAGTCGCCCCCCTGGGCGAGGGCGGCCTTGAACTCGGCGGCGGTGATGAACCCGTCACCGTCCGCATCGATCCGCTGGAACTCCTTGCGTGCTTCCTCGATGTCCGCCACCGATCCGCCCCTCTGTGTCGCGTTTGATCTGTCCTGCTGTCGTACTGACGCAGGTCAGATTAACGGCCGGGCCAGGCCTTCCGTACGGCGCCCACCCGGGCGAAGCCGAAAAGCCCGGTGCCGTCTTCGTGGTCGGCTCCCCGCCGTATCGGCGGGGAACGCCCGCAGTCTGCGGGCGTTCCAGGCGGCCGGCTACCGTCCGGCGGGTTCCGAGGCGCTGTTCACCGCCCGCTGACCGCGCCGTGGCGGTTCGGGTCAGCGGAAGATGCCGGTGTGGCCCAGGGAGTAGCGGCCGGGCTGCGGATAGACGGCCAGGCCGTGCGGGCCGCTGCCGACCCTGATGCGGGCGAGCTGGACGCCGGTGCGGGTGTCGATGGCGTACACCTCGGAGTTGTAGCGTCCCGACAGCCACAGGACCTTGCCGTCGGCGGAGACGCCCCCCATGTCGGGGCTGCCGCCGTTGGGCAGGCGCCACTTCTTGGTGAGCCGGTTCTGGGTGAAGTCGAAGATGGAGATGGTGCCCTCGCCGCGGTTGGAGACGTACATCTCGCGGGAGTCACGGCTGACGTAGAGGCCGTGGGCTCCCTTGCCGGTGTAGAGGAACCTGGGGTGGTCGAAGGTGTCGCCGTCCAGGATCCACAGGCCGTTGGCCATCATGTCGGCGATGTAGAACCTCTTGCCGTCGGGCGAGACCTTCACGTCCTGCGGCATGGCGCCGTGGAAGTCCAGCTTCTGCTTGCCGATGACCTCCATGTTCGCCGTGTCCACCTTGAGCAGCTCGCCGCTGAACTCGCAGGAGACGATGAAGTAGCGGCCGTCCAGGGAGAAGTCGGCGTGGTTGACGCCGGCGCAGCCGACCGGGACGGTCTTCACCCGCTTCATGGTGTGCGCGTCGCGGAAGACGAGCTGGCGGTCCTTGGAGGCCATGACGACGGCGTACTTGCCGTCGGGCGTGAAGTAGAGGTTGTACGGGTCGTGCACGTCGACCGGCTTGCCCGCCCGGCCGGTCCTCGGGTCGATGGGGGTGAGGCTGTTGCCCAGGTCGTTGTTGACCCACAGGGTCTTCAGGTCCCAGGAGGGCACGACGTGCTGGGGCTGGTGGCCGACCGGGATGGTCTCGATGACCTCGTACGTCCTGGGGTCGATGACCGTGACCGTGTTGGAGTTGGTGTTGGGCACATAGACCCGGGACGGGAAGTCCTTGACCACCGGCGAGAGCTTGTTCGGGCGGTCGGCGGCGTAGACGTCGGCCCGGTCGAGCACGGGCGGCATGCCGGGCAGACCGTCGACGGCCTGCTGCGGGTGCTGGACGGGTGCCTTGCTGCCGAGGGCTTCGTCCGCGTGGTGTTCGGAGCCGCCGCTGCTGCAGGCGGACAGCGCCGTGAGCGCGACACAGGCGACGCCGGCGATCAGGACCCGGGCGATTCGAGAGGGATGCATCAGCTCAGCAGCTCCGTGGTGGTGACCGCGTGGAGGCCGCGGCGGTCGAGTTCGGTCAGTACGGCGGGAAGGGCGGCGACCGTGTCCGGGTACCCGAAATGCAGGCTCACCACGGATCCGTTGCGGACCTCGGCCGACACCGTGCGGGTGATCGCGGCGGCGCCGGGCCTGGTGTAGTCGAGGGAGTCGACGTCGTAGGACAGCACGTGCGGATACCCGGCGCCCCGGGCCAGCCGTGCGACCACCGAGGACGCGGTGGGGGCACGTGAGGGGCGGAACCAGGTGCCGATGGAGCCGGTCAGCCGCTTCAGCCGGTCGGCGCAGGCGGTGATCTCCGAGCGGGCGTCGGTCTCGGACATGGCGTTGATGGCGAGGTGGTGCTGGGTGTGGTTGCCGAGGTCGTGGCCGCCGTCGAGGATGCGGCGGGCCATCTCCGGGTGCTGGTCCAGCCAGGTACCGACGGCGAGGACGGTGACGCGGGCGCCGCGCTTCTCGGCCTCGGTGAGCAGGGAACGGGCGAGCGTGGGATCGCCCTGGCCGTGGAAGGTGAGGGCGACGCGGGGGCGGTCGCGGGGGCCGTGGGTGATCTGGGCGGGCTGCTGGGGGAAGGGCCGCGGGGCCGGGGCGCCGCGGGGTGTGGCGGAGGCGTGCGCGGACGGCTCCGTGGACTCGGCGGAGGTGGCGGAGGCGGAGGCGGAACGGGGGGTGGCACCGGTGGAGGAGCACCCGGCGGCGAGTGCGCCCCCGGCGACGAGCCCGGCACCGGCCCTCAGCACGCCTCGGCGGTCGGTGGTGGTCACCCGCACCATTTAAGAGGGGCCGGGTAAGAAAACGGGCGATTCACACGTATGGACGTCTGGTGAGCGTCGGTCAGATGGGGGCTGCAGGGGGCGGACCGTCGTGTCAGCGGTCTGCGACCCGCATCTCGAACCAGGTCGTCTTGCCGCGGGGCAGCAGGTCGACGCCCCACCGGTCGGCGAGCTTGTCGACGAGGAACAGGCCCCGGCCGCTGACGTCCATCTCCTGCACCGGCATCAGGCACGGCAGGCCCCGGGAGGGATCGCGGACCTCGACGCGGATCCAGCCACGGCGGCGGCGCATGCGCAGACCGAAGACGCGGGCGCCGGTGTGGCGTACGGCGTTGCCCACGAGTTCGGAGACGAGCAGGACGGCGTCCTCGGTCATCTTCGGTGTCAGCCCCCACTGCCGCAGGACGACGACCTGGGCGAGGCGGCGCGCGGTGGCCGCGGACTCGGGGCGGGACGGCAACGGAACCTCGGCCTCCGTGGGATTGCCGAACAACTCCAGTGCCTTGACCGCCCGTTCGTCCTCGATACCGGGCGACCAGCGCGCCGCGGCCACACGTCCCTGTCTCCGCGGCTGTTCGATGCCCTCCAGCCCCGCCATGCCCCCCATCATGGCCGCCCCGGGCTGCCCGCGTGGTCGTTCCGGTGGAATACGCCCCCCCGGGCGCCCCCTTTCGACCATGGGCGCCCGGCACATGCCAAAGGCATTTCGGTGCCGGGAACAGCCCTGCCGACCTGCGCGGACGGCTCGGCCTGGGGCAATCGACGCGTTCCCTCGACAAGGCAGGCTTAAGGTTGCCTTAAGGCTGTGGTAAACCGCCCCATCGAGGGACCCGACGATCCGACGCCGCGTCAAGTACAGGTGGCTTCAGGGGGTACAGCGAGGGATACGGCGGGGTTCAGAGGAACTTCGCCTTGCCGGGGCCCTCCTCCACGAAGCTGCGCATCCCGCGCTCCCGGTCCTCCGTGGCGAACAGTCCGGCGAACCAGCCCCGCTCGACGGCGAGCCCGGTCTCGATGTCCGTCTCCAGTCCGGTGTCGATCGACTCCTTGGCCGCGCGCAGCGCGATCGCCGGCCCCTGGGCGAGCTTCGCGGCCCACGCGTGCGCCTGCGCGTACACCTCGGCGGCCGGGACCACCCGGTCCACCAGGCCGAGGGCGAGGGCCTCGTCGGCCTTCACCTGGCGGCCCGTGAAGATGAGGTCCTTGGCCTTGGACGGGCCGACCAGCCGGGCCAGCCGCTGGGTGCCGCCCGCGCCCGGGATCAGGCCGAGCAGGATCTCCGGCTGGCCCAGCTTGGCGTTGTCCCCGGCGATGCGGTAGTCCGCGCAGAGCGCGAGCTCGCAGCCGCCGCCGAGCGCGTAGCCCGTGACCGCGGCGACCACCGGCTTGGGGATGCGGGCCACGGCGGTGAAGGAGTCCTGCAGGGCGCGGGCGCGCAGGACCATCGCCGCGTGGTCCATCACCTGCATCTCCTTGATGTCCGCGCCGGCCGCGAACACCTTCTCGCCGCCGTAGATGACCACGGCGCGCACGTCCTCGCGGCGGGTGGCCTCCTCGGCGAGTTCCTTGAGCCGGTCCTGCGTGGCGACGTCCAGCGCGTTCATGGGCGGGCGGTTCAGGCGCAGGGTGCCGACGCCCTCGGCGACTTCGAGAGTTACGGTCATGGAGGCAGGTTAACGGCCACTAACGACAACCGGCCCGGTGCGGTCCGTCACACCGGGCCGGCCGATCACGCGTTCGCTACGCCTTCCACTGGGCCCAGGGCAGGTTCCAGCCGTTGAAGCCGTTGTCCGGGGCGACGGTCCGGTCGTGGGAGTTCTTGACGACCACCACGTCGCCGATCATCGAGTGGTTGAAGAACCAGGCGGCCGGCACCCCGCTGTCGTAGCCGCCGCGCACGTCGCGCAGGCCGACACAGCCGTGGCTGGCGTTGTAGTTGCCGAACGCGTCGCCGCCCCAGTAGTTGCCGTGGATGAAGGTGCCGGAGGTGGTCAGGCGCATGGCGTGCGGCACGTCCTTGATGTCGTACTCGCCGCCGTAGCCGACCGTCTCGCCGTCCATGCGGGTCTCGGTGAGCTTCTCACTGATGACCATCTGGCCGTTCCAGGTGTCGTAGCCGGGCTTGCCGGTGGTGACGGCCAGGGTCTTGACCACCTTGCCGTCCTGCATGACCTTCATCTCGTGCGTCTTGGCGTCGACCACGGAGACCTGGTTGCGCCCGATGGTGAAGGAGACCGTCCTGGTCTGCTTGCCGTAGACGCCGGGGCGGCCCTCGACGCCGTCGAGGTCGAGCTTGACGGTGACCTTGGTGCCGGCCTTCCAGTAGTTCTCGGGGCGGAAGTCGAGGCGGTCGTTGCCGAACCAGTGGCCCTCGACGTCGACGGGCGGCTCGGTCTTGATCTGGACGGCCTTCTTCACGGCGTCCGGATGCGTGATGCCCCGGGTGAAGTTGACGGAGAACGGCATG
Source organism: Streptomyces sp. NPDC046197 (assembly GCF_040646295.1). Lineage (NCBI taxonomy): Bacteria > Bacillati > Actinomycetota > Actinomycetes > Kitasatosporales > Streptomycetaceae > Streptomyces > Streptomyces sp. NPDC046197. Next base: position 106,011 of record NZ_JBEYZY010000024.1, read on the forward strand.
CCGACGCCCACGGTGGAGCCGTCCTCGGGGGTGAAGTAGCCGACGAAGGTGTTCTTCGGCGTCAGGGTGGTGAAGCTGGAGTCCTCGGCCGCCTCGCGGCCGGCGGAGTCCTTGGCGACCGCGTGCACCGTGTACCTGGTGGCGGCGGCCAGGTGGGTGGACGGCGTCCAGGAGCTGCCGCCGCCGGTGATCGTGCCGGGTATCGCGGTGCCCTTGGTGTCCTTGACCTCGACCTGGGTGAGCTTGCCCTTGCTCGCGTCGACCTTGAGGGCGCCGCTGGTGTCCACGGACTTCGCGCCGTCCTTGGGCGCTATCGTCACGACGGCCTGCGACTGCTTGCTCTCGGCCGCCCCCGCGTCCTTGCCCTTGCCTCCGGCTCCGGAACCGGAGCCTCCCCCGCCGCACGCGGTCACCGCCAGCAGCAGGGCGCCGGTCATCAGCGCCAGCCCCCTGCCACCACGTCCCCGCGCGTCAACCGACGCCCCCGATATCGGCCGCACGTTCAACTTGTCGCCCCTCCCCCGGACCTGGTCAGGCCCGCACCCCAACCGGCGCGTCCCGCGCACGTGGGCGCATATTAACCACAAGGTCAGGGGCAAGTTGTCAGCCAAATGTCACTGTTCCGTTCCAACTTCAACGGTCTTCGGACGGCGTCTCAAACCCTGCCCCTGTCCGGTTACTTGACCGCGCTGCCCGCCTTCCACTCCTTCCATCCCATATTCCACCCGCCGAGGCCGTTGTCGGGAGCGACCTTTTTGTCATCGCTGTTCACGACTTCGACGACGTCCCCGATGAGGCTGCGGTCGTAGAACCAGCTCGCCGGAGTTTCGGAGGAGCCGCCCTTGACGTCCCGCAGACCGACGCAGCCGTGGCTGATGTTGTCGTGACCGAAGACGTCCGAGGAGGCCCAGTAGTTGCCGTGCAGGAAGGTGCCGGAGTCGGTGAGCCGCATGGCGTGCGGCACGTCGGGGATGTCGTACTCGCCGCCGAAGCCGACGGTGTGGCTGTTCATGCGGGTGACCTCGAGCATCTCCATCACCACCATCTTCCCGTTGTAGGTGGTGTGCTGGGGCGCCCCGGCCGTGATCGGAACGGTGGTCAGCAGTTCGCCGTCGCGACGGACCTCCATGGTGTGCGCGGCCGCGTCGACCAGCGAGACCTGGCTGCGGCCGACGGTGAAGGAGAAGGTCCTGTACTGCAGCCCGTAGACGCCGCGGGCGCCCTCGACGTCCCTGAGGCGCAGATCGACGGTGACCTCGGTGCCGGGCCTCCAGTAGCGCTCGGGCCGGAAGTCGAGCCGGTCCTTGCCGAACCAGTGCGGGCGGATCTCGACGGACGGCCGGGCGGTGACCCGGACGGCGCGCTCGACTGCGGCACGGTTGACGATCTCCCTGTTGAACGCCAGGGAGACGATCATTCCGGTGCCGACGGTGGAGCGGTTCTCGGGGGTGACGTAGGCGATGAAGCGCTCGTCGGGGACGTAGGTGGTGAAGGTGGTGTGCCGGGCCGATCGGTGGCCGTCCCCGTCGACGGCGACCGCGTCGACCGTGTACTTGGCGGCGAGGGCGAGCCGGTCGTCGTCGGGCTGCCACTGCCGTCCGTCGCCGAAGACCCGTCCGGCCACCGGTGTGTCCTGCGCGTCCTGGGACTTGACGACCTTCACGGACTCCAGGTGCCCGTCGGTCACCCGGACCCGGAGCTTGTTTCCGGGGCGGACGCCCTTGCTGCCGTCGTCCGGCGAGATCCGGATGACGTCCTCGGCAGCCGGTGGCTTGCCGAAGACCCGGTCGAGCCCGGCCGAGCCGTTCGCGGTGCAGCCGGCGGCGCCGGCCAGCAGTCCTGCCCATGTCAGTACGGCGGCCAGTGCGGCCCTCGCGCGCCGTGCGCGCCCTTGTACGTGCCTCACGGGCTGTCCAACGACCGGGCCCTCTCCCGGGAAACGTGAGTGCGAGGCAAGCTCTGGGCAGAACAGTGGGGAGGACGACGCGATGGGGAGCCGCGCCCGTGGGAGAGCCGCAGGGGCGCGCCGGTGTGCAGAGGTCGAGCGTGCGTGGGCCCGAAGGGCCGGGCCCGGTCGGCGGCTGCGCACGGGCTGTGGCGCCCCGGAGGCGAATGAGCCGAAAAAAGGGGCCGACTGGTGTCGAGCGCAGCCGAGCAGGAGGCGGTGGCGGGCGGGAGCGCCGCCGAGGAGGGGCGCCCGGCCGCCGTCGTGAACGGCGCGCGCCCGGCCGCGGCGCTGCCCGGGGCGCCCGTGTGGCCGGGTGCGCCGATGCCGCTGGGCGCCCGATTCCGGGTCGGCCCGGACGGAGTGGCGGGCACCAACTTCGCCCTGTGGGCGGGCGGGGCGGAGGCGGTCGAGCTGTGCCTGTTCGACGGGCCGGGCCCCGACAGCGGGGAGACGAAGGTCCGGCTGACCGAACTGACGCACGAGATCTGGCACGGCTTCGTGCCCGGCGTGATGCCCGGACAGCGGTACGGCTACCGGGTGCACGGCCGCTGGGACCCCTGGACCGGAGCCCGCTGGAACCCCGCGAAACTGCTGCTCGATCCGTACGCGCGCGCGGTGGACGGGGAGTTCGGCCTGCCGCCGGAGGTGTACGGGCACGTGCGGGACTGGCCCGACCAGTCCGTGGCGGACACCGTCCGCGACGACCGGAACTCGGCGCCGTACGTGCCCAAGGGCGTGGTGGTGCACGATGACGACGACTGGGCGGACGACCACCGGCCCAAGACACCGTGGGCCGACTCGGTGATCTACGAGCTGCATGTGCGCGGCTTCACCCGGCTGCACCCCGGCGTCCCGCGGGAACTGCGGGGCACCTACGCCGGGCTGGCGCACCCGGCGGCGGTCGAGCATCTGGTGAGGCTGGGCGTGACGGCGGTGGAGCTGCTGCCGGTGCACCAGTTCGCGCACGAGGACCACCTGTTGCGCCGCGGCCTGAAGAACTACTGGGGGTACAACTCGATCGGCTACTTCGCCCCGCACTCCGGGTACGCGGCCTCCGGCACCACCGGCGAGCAGGTCGGCGAGTTCAAGCGCATGGTGCGCGCGCTGCACGCGGCCGGTATCGAGGTCATCCTCGACGTGGTCTACAACCACACCGCGGAGGCGAACGAGTACGGCCCGACCCTGTCGCTGAAGGGCATCGACAACCGCCGTTACTACCGGCTCCAGAACGACGCCCGCAGGTACGCCGACTACACCGGCTGCGGCAACACCCTGCACGTGGTCCAGCCGCACGTGCTGCGTCTGATCACCGACTCCCTGCGCTACTGGGTGACCGAGATGGGCGTGGACGGCTTCCGCTTCGACCTGGCGGCCGCGCTGGCCCGCTCCATGCACGACGTCGACATGCTCTCCCCGTTCCTCGCCGTGATCGCGCAGGACCCGGTGCTGCGCCGGGTGAAGCTGATCGCGGAACCGTGGGACGTGGGCACGGGCGGCTACCAGGTGGGCGCCTTCCCACCCCTGTGGACCGAGTGGAACGACCGCTACCGCGACGCGGTGCGGGACTTCTGGCGTCATGCCCTGCCGGACGTACGGGAGATGGGATACCGCCTGTCCGGGTCGAGCGACCTCTACGCCTGGGGCGGCCGCCGCCCCTACGCCTCGGTCAACTTCGTGACCGCGCACGACGGTTTCACCCTGCGCGACCTGGTGTCGTACGAGCGCAAGCACAACGACGCCAACGGCGAGGGCAACCGGGACGGCACGGACGACAACCGCTCCTGGAACTGCGGGGTGGAGGGCGAGACCGCCGACGAGCGGGTCCGGTCGCTGCGGCGCCGCCAGCTGCGGAACCTGCTGACCACCCTGCTGCTGTCCACGGGCGTGCCCATGCTGGTCGCGGGCGACGAGCTGGGCCGCACCCAGCGCGGCAACAACAACGCCTACTGCCAGGACAACGAGATCGGCTGGCTGGACTGGAGCCTGCTGGACGATCCCGGCTGGCGGGCGCTGTTCGAGCTCACCGCCCGTCTGATCGGGCTGCGGCACCGGCACCCCGTGCTGCGCCGCCGGGCGTTCTTCTCCGGGCGGGCGCACTCGGCGGACGGGCTGCGGGACCTGGCCTGGTTCACCCCGCACGGCACGGAGATGACCGAGCGGGACTGGTACGCCCCCGCGGCCGCCCTGGGCATGTACCTCTCCGGCCGGGACATCCCCGGCCGGGACGAGCGCGGCGCGCCGATCGTCGACGACAGCTTCCTCGCCGTGCTGCACGCCGGGGAGGGCCCCGTGACCTTCGTGCTGCCGGGGCCGCCCTGGGCGGAGCGGTACGAGGTGGTGGTCGACACCTCACGGGAGGAACAGGCCGATGCGCCGGGCGTGTTGCACCGGTCCGGGACCGAGATCACGGTGCCCGCGCGGACGGTGCTGCTGCTGAAGGTGGCGGACTGAACCGCGTCAGCCCAGGATCCCCCGGTCGTAGGCCACCGCCACCGCCGCCGCACGGTCGTTGACGCCGAGCTTGGCGTAGAGATGGGTGAGGTGGGTCTTCACGGTCGCCTCGCTGATGAACAGCTCGCGGGCGATCTCGCGGTTGGACGTGCCCTTGGCGACCAGGGCCAGGACCTCGCGCTCGCGGGCGGACAGCGGCTCGCCGCCGGGGGCGCGGACCGCGGAGACCAGACGGGAGGCCACGGCCGGGGAGAGGACGGTGCGGCCCTCGGCGGCGGCACGGACGGCGGTGAACAGCTCGTCGCGGGGAGCGTCCTTGAGCAGGTAGCCCGTCGCGCCCGCCTCGATGGCGGGCAGGGTGTCGGAGTCGGTGTCGTACGTGGTGAGGACGAGGACCTTGGCGCGGGCGCCCCGCCGGGCCAGCTCCCGGATGGCGTCCACCCCCGAGCCGCCCGGCATGCGCAGGTCCATCAGGATCACGTCCGGGTCGAGCACGGCGGCCTTCTCGACCGCCTCGACGCCGTTGGACGCCTCGCCGAGGACGGTGAATCCGGGCGCGGACTGGAGCATGCCGCGCAGGCCGTCCCGTACGACGGGGTGGTCGTCGACGATCAGGAGGGAGGTCACGGCGTCATCGCTCATCGCGCACCAACGGTACGCGAGCGGAGAGGGCCGTGCCGAGCCCGGCTTCGGACTCGACGGTGAGGGAGCCGGCGATGCGCTCGGCGCGGGCGCGCATGCCGTCCAGTCCGAAGCCGCCGGTGCGGGTGCGTTGGGGGACGGCGAGCGGGTCGAAGCCGCGGCCGTCGTCGCGGATGTCGAGGACGACCTCGTCGCCCATGAAGGAGAGGGTGACACCGACGCGGGTGGCGGCGGCGTGGCGGGACGCGTTGGACAGGGCTTCCTGAACGATGCGCAGGAGGGTCGCGGAGACCTCGTCGTGGAGCTGTTCGGTGGTTCCGGTGACCGTGAATTCGGCGCGTACGCCGGTGCGTTCACACCATTCGCCGACCGTCTTCCGCAGCGCCTCGGGCAGTCCGTCGTCGGCGAGCGCGACCGGCGCGAGGTTGTGCACGGAGCGGCGGGCCTCGCCCAGGCTGTGCCGGGCCAGGTCCATGGCGCGGCCCACGTGCTCGCGGGCCAGGTCCGGGTCGGGGGTGTTCGCGACGACCTGGAGCTGGGCGATGATGCCGGTCAGGCCCTGGGCGATGGTGTCGTGGATCTCGGCGGCGAGGCGCCGGCGCTCGTCGGCGACTCCCGCCTCCCGTGCCTGGACCAGGAGTTGGGCGTGCAGGGCGGCGTTCTCGTCGAGGGCCTGCTGCAACGCCGCATTGGTGCGCCCCAGTTCGGCGATGGTGTCGGCCTGGACGCGGGCGCGGTCCTGCTCCTGCTCGTTGAACCGGGTGAACACGCTGACCAGGCCCATGTTGACGACGAGGACGAGGAAGAAGCCGGTCCACAGGATCGGCCCGTGCGGCAGCATGCCGCCCACCTCGCTGCCGGCCATGGTGATCGCGGTCAGGAACAGACCGGGCATCACCAGCCGGCGGGGCAGCTCCCGGAGGGCGGTGTAGTAGCCGGTCACGGCGTAGAAGGCGAAGAACGGGTTGAGCCAGGTCAGCGCGAACCCGAGGGCCCAGCGCAGGAAGTACAGGCACGTACCGGTCCGGCTCGGACCCGGCCGCCTCCGCTTCACCCTCCCCCACCACACCTGCAGAACGGCGCCTGCGGCCACGAGGGCTGCCGAGGCGATGACCGCGGACCGGCCCATGCCGACCAGGCGGGCGGAGAGGGCCGCCGCGACGACACCCGTGACCAGCAGCGCGTAGGGCCCCCAGCTGTCGAAAGAGGCCCGGGGCTCCGGTGGCGCCGTGTTCGTCATGGCCCCAGTGTCCGGCACGGCCTGCTCACTCCCAGCGGAACCAGCGGCTCGCCGCGCCCGTGAGCAGCAGGACCCACACCGCCAGCACGCCCAGGTGGCTCCAGCCCGGCCAGTGCCCCGCCGCCGCCTGGTTCAGGGCCTGCGCGGCCGCCCCGAACGGGGTGCAGCCGACGATCCGGCCGAGGACGTGGGGCATGGTCTGAACCGGCAGCCACACGCCCGCGCAGAACATCGCCGGGAAGAACACGGCGGACCCGATCGCACCCGCGATCTTCGTCGTACGGGACAGCGCCGACACCACCGATCCGAGAGCCAGGGCGGCCAGTACGGCCAACAGCAGAGCGAGGACGTATCCGAACGGCTGCCTGGGCAGGCGTACGTCGAAGCCGAGCCGCCCGACCACGAGGACGAGCAGCGCCGAGGCCAGGGACGCGGCGCCGTACACCAGCATGTGCGCGGACAGCAGGGCGGACGGGCGGACCGGCGTGGTGGCCATCCGGCGCAGGATGCCGCGCTCCCGGTGGCCGGTGAGGGTCTGCGGCATCGACTGCAGCCCGCAGACGATCAGACCGAGCAGCACGGCCACCGGGACGTAGACGTCGACGGTGCGCAGGCCGCCGAGGTCGTCGTGGGGCTGCCGGAAGGAGGGGATGGAGCCGAGGATCACCAGCAGGAGGGTCGGGAACAGCAAGCCCCAGAAGATGCTGCCGGGTTCGCGGCGGAAGAGGCGGACCTCGGCCTTCAGTACGGCGGTGTTCATGCCGCTGCCTCCTTCGTCAGATCGAGGAACGCGTCGTCGAGCGTGGCGTCCAGGACGCGAAGCTGGTGGGCGGTGATGTGGTGACGGGCGAGGAGGGTGATCACGGCGTTGACCGTCTCGTCGGTGCCGGACAGCGTGATCCGGCCGTCCTTGCGCTCGACGGACACGAGCTGGGGGAGCGCGTTCAGGTCACGGTCGTCCAGCGGGGCGGACGGGGTGAAGCTGATGACGGTGGCGCCCGCCGAGCGCCGGATCAGGCCGTCGGGCGTGTCCACGGCGGCGATCCGTCCCTTGTCGATCACGGCGATCCGGTCGCACAGCCGCTGTGCCTCCTCCATGAAGTGCGTGACCAGCAGCACGGTGACGCCGCCCGCCCGTACGTCCTCGATGAGCTGCCAGGTGTCGCGGCGGGCGCGCGGGTCGAGCCCGGTCGTCAGCTCGTCCAGCACGACCACACGCGGGGCGCCGACGAGGGCGAGCGCGATGAACAACCGCTGCTTCTGACCGCCGGAGAGCCCGGCGAAGCGGGTGGTGAGCTTCTGGGTCAGGCCGAGGCGCTCGGCGAGGGGCCGCCATGCGGCCGGGCGCGGGTAGAAGGAGGCGTACAGTTCGAGCGCCTCGCGGACGGTGAGCTTGGGCTGTAGCTCGCTCTGCTGGAGCTGCGCGCCGAGGACGTGGGCGACCTGTTGGTGGTCGGCGACCGGATCGAGTCCGGTGACGCGGACGCGGCCCGCGTCGGGGACCCGCAGCCCCTCGACGCACTCGACGGTGGTGGTCTTGCCGGCGCCGTTCGGGCCGAGGATGCCGAAGATCTCGCCCTCCTCGACGGCGAAGGAGACGCCGTCGACGACGGTCCGGCCGCCGTAGGACTTGCGCAGTTCGCTGACTTCGATGACGGACATGGCACCAGGGTTGCGGCGGGCGGGCCGGGCGCACATCGGCCGACCCGCTCGAAGGGGCATCGGCCGATCGGTTGATGCGGCGGTACGACCGGGCCGGGCGGCCGGCGGTCCGGGGGCCGAACGCGCAGGTCGTAGGACCAGCGATGGACGCAGGTCCGGCCAAAACTCGGTGGGCGATGTCAGTGCCGATCCGTAGTCTCGCTCCTGATGCCCACGACACGTGCCACCGCCGAGGACCGTACCGGCCGTTCCGCCGTCCGCACGCTGCTGCGCCTGTGGCCCTATGTGCGGCCGGTGCGACTGCGGCTGTTCACGGCCGCCTTCGTCGCGATCGTCGCCTCCTGCGTGGGACTGGTGATTCCGCTCGTCCTGAAGTGGATGGTGGACGGGCCGGTCGCCGGGCGGGATCCGGGGGGCGTGTGGCTCGGGGCGCTCTGCCTGCTGCTGCTCGGGATCGCCGAGGCGGTGCTGTTCGGGCTGCGGCGGTGGCTGGTGGCCAGACCGCTGTCGCACGTCGAGGCGGAGATGCGGGCGGACCTCTACCGGCACCTGCAGCGGCTGCCGGTGGCCTTCCACGACCGCTGGGCGTCCGGGCAGCTGCTGTCCCGGGGGACGACGGACCTGATGCTGCTGCGCATGTTCCTCGCCTTCCCGCTGACGTTCCTGCTGGTGAACGGGGTGACGATCCTCGTCGGCGTGGTCATCATGCTGCTGCAGGACTGGGCACTGGGGCTGGTGATCCTCGGGCCCGCGGTGCCCGTGATGCTCACCTGCGGGGTCTTCGAGAAGCGGTACGCCGGTGTGGCGCGGCTCGCGCAGGACCAGGTCGGGGACCTGACGACGGTGGTCGAGGAGAGCGTGCTCGGCATCCGCATCATCAAGGGCTTCGGGCGGCACCGCAGTCAGGCACGGGCGTTCCGGGAGCTGTCGCTGACGTTGCGGGGGACGGAGCTGCGCAAGGCGCGGCTGCTGGCGACGATCTGGGCGGTCATCGTGACGCTGCCGGAGCTGTCGATCGGGGCGGCGCTGGTGGTGGGAGCGGGCCAGGTGGCGGACGGGGCGCTGTCCGCGGGCACGCTGGTGGCCTTCCTGTCGACGGCGCTCGCTCTGCGGTGGCCGGTGGAGTCGATCGGGTTCCTGCTGGCGATGAGCCAGGAGGCGGCGACGGCGACGGAGCGCTACTTCGAGGTGATGGACGCGCAGCCCGAAAAGCCGTCGGCCTTGGGTGACCGCGGACGGGTGCCCCCGGGCGGGGTGCACGGGTCGGCTGACTTCGCCCCTGCGCCCGCGGGTCTGCGGTTCCACGACGTCACCTTCCGCTATCCCGACGCCCCCGCAGGCTCGGTGCCCGTCCTCGACCGCGTCGACCTCCACATACGCCCCGGCGAGTCCATGGCGCTGGTGGGTGCGACGGGAAGCGGCAAGACGACGCTCACGGCACTCGTACCCCGCCTCCACGAGGTGACCTCGGGCCGCATCACCCTCGACGGGCACGACATCACCACCCTCTCCCGTGAGGAGCTGCGCTCCCTGGTGGCGGTCGCCTTCGAGGAGCCCACCCTGTTCTCCGCGAGCGTCGGTGAGAACGTGCTCATGGGCACCGACGGCACGGCGGGCGCGGAAGAGCTGGAGCGGGCGCTGTCCGTGGCGCAGGCCGGCTTCGTGCACGCCCTCCCGCACGGCACCGGGACCCAGGTCGGCGAGCAGGGCCTGAGCCTGTCCGGCGGACAGCGGCAGCGGCTCGCCCTGGCCCGTGCCGTCGTCGGCCGTCCCCGGTTCCTGGTGCTGGACGACCCGCTGTCCGCCCTCGACGTGCACACCGAGGCGGCCGTGGAGGCCGCCCTGCGGCAGGTCCTCGCCGACACCACCGCCCTGATCGTGGCGCACCGCCCGTCCACGGTCCTGCTCGCCGACCGCGTGGCCCTGCTCTCGGGCGGCCGTATCACCGCCGTCGGCACCCACCACGAACTGCTGCGCACCAGCGCCGAGTACGCCCACCTGATGGCAGGCGAAGGTCCGGAAGAACCGGAAGAGCCGGAACAACTGGAAGTTCTGAAAGAACTTCCAGATCTGGAAGAACCGGGAGAACCGGAAGAAGAGGAGGACGACGCCCGATGACGGCCCCCACGACGTCCACCCCCACCGCCCCCGACGACCAGGACGTGCCGCGTCGTGAGGATGCCGGCGACCCGTTCGACCGGGACGTCCTGCCCACTCCCCCGGGCGCCACGGCGACCCTGCTGCGCTCGCTGCTCGCCCCCATGCGGGCCCGCGTCGCCGGCACGACTCTTCTGCTGCTGCTCCAGCAGGCGGCCGTCCAGGCGGGGCCGCTGCTGGTGGCGTACGCGCTCGACACCGCCGTACCGGCGTTCCGCGACCGCGACCGCGGCCCGCTGATCGCGGTGGCGGTCGCCTACCTGCTGAGCGCGCTCGCCTCCGGCGGACTCCAGTACGCGTTCATCGTGGCCTCCGCCCGCGTCAACCAGGACGTGCTGCTGGATCTGCGCGGCCGCATTTTCCGCCACGCCCAGGCGCTGAGCGTCGACTTCCACGAGCGCTACACCTCGGGCCGGCTCATCTCCCGCTCCACGACGGATGTCGAGTCGCTGCGCGAGCTGCTCAGCGAGGGGCTCCAGGAACTCGTCACGGTGATCATCTCCTTCGTCTACATCTCGGCGATGCTGCTGTGGCTGGACCTCGGGCTCGGCGCGGTCGCGGTGGCCTCCTTCGTGCCGCTGTACCTGCTGGTCCGGCTCTACCAGCGGCGCGCGGGCCGGGTGTTCCGGGCGCGGTCGACCGCGATCGCCGCGGTGATCGTGAAGTTCGTGGAGACGATGAACGGGATCCGGCCGGTGCGCGCGTTCCGCCGCGAGCGGGCCAACGACGCCGCCTTCCGGGTTCTGAACCGGCAACACGAGCGGACCAACGGCGACTCGCTCCTGGAGATGGCCCGCTATGTGGTCGGCTCGCGGCTGGTCGCGAACACGGCGGTCGCGGTGATCGTGCTGTGGGGCGCCTACCGGGTGGCGGACGGTTCGCTGGCGCTGGGCGTGCTGGCGGCGGCGGTGCTGTACCTGCGGCGGCTGTACGACCCGATCGACCGGCTCGGCATGTTCCTCAACTCCTACCAGTCGGCGGCCGCCTCGCTGGAGAAGATCGCGGGGCTGCTGGCGCAGACGCCGTCCGTGCCCGAGCCGTCGGCGCCCCGGCAACTGCCGGCCCGTGCGTCCCGGCAGCCGGGCCGCGAGGTCGTCTTCGACGGGGTGCGCTTCGGCTACCGCACGGGCGGCGAGGTGCTGCCCCGCTTCGACCTGACCATTCCGGCCGGTCAGACCGTGGCGGTGGTCGGCTCCACCGGTGCGGGCAAGTCGACACTGGCCAAGCTGCTCGCCCGGTTCTACGACCCCTCCGGCGGGCGTGTGCTGCTGGACGGCGTCGACCTGCGCGAGCTGCCCGTGCCCGAACTGCGGCGCGGGGTCGTCATGGTGACGCAGGAGGCGTTCCTGTTCTCCGGCACGGTCGCGGAGAACATCGCCATCGGCCGTCCGGAGGCGACCCGGGAGGAGATCGAGCGGGCGGCGAAGGCGATCGGCGCGCACGACTTCATCAGCGCGCTGCCCGAGGGCTACGACACCGACGTACGCAAGCGGGGCGGCCGCATCTCGGCCGGACAGCGGCAACTGGTGGCGTTCGCGCGGGCCCTGCTCGCGGACCCGGCGGTGCTGATCCTCGACGAGGCGACCAGCTCTCTCGACATCCCGGGCGAGCGGGCCGTGCAGCGTGCCATGGCGACGGTCCTCACGGGCCGTACGGCCGTGGTGATCGCCCACCGGCTGTCCACGGTCGAGATCGCCGACCGGGTGCTGGTGATGGAGCACGGGCGGATCGTCGAGGACGGCAGTCCGGCCGAACTCGTCGCGGGCACGGGCCGGTTCGCGGATCTGCACCGGGCCTGGCGGGACAGCCTGGCGTGAGCGGCCTCACGGGCCGGCGCTGCCGCTGAGTCTTCCCGGCGTCGCGATCCGGTACGGCGGCCCGGGCTCGCGCAAAGGGGTCGGGCGCGCCGTGTCCAGCGTCGGCCCGGCTCCGTTGCGTGAGGCTTCCGGGAACGTGTCGCAGGAGCAAACGCCCGCTCACCGGCACCTGACCGGTTCGCATACCGAACATGAACATCCGGTCAACGAACCATTTCCGGCCAAGTTTTTGACGCGCTCCTGACATGGCGGGTGATTCCTGTCACTCTTCCCAACGGCCACATCACAGCAACCCCACAGCACCCCCCACGGCTCGACGCTGTGATCCGGCCCGCACTTTGGCACCTGGTTCCGCGCTTTGCCCCGTTCTGCCCGGACGGCCGACCCTTCGTCCGGATCTCCCCAGGCCGCGCGACCCGCGGCCACGCAGAAGGAGTCAGTGTTGAGAAGCAGTTCCTCTCGCAGACGCACCTCCCACACCTCCCACCGCCGCACAGCCGCTGTCGCCGCCGCCGGCGTCGCCGCGCTGATCGCCGCGGCAGTCCAGTCGGGCGCCGCGAGCGCCGCGCCCGCCCAGGCCCCCTCGAGCGGGATCAACCCGGCCCATGCCGCCGTGAAGCTCACGCCCTCGCAGCGCGCCGAGCTGCTCCGCGACGCCGACACGGCGAAGGCGCGGACGGCCAAGGACATCGGCCTGGGCGCTCAGGAGAAGCTGGTCGTCAAGGACGTCGTCAAGGACGCCGACGGCACCCTCCACACCCGCTACGAGCGCACCTACGCGGGCCTGCCCGTGCTCGGCGGCGACCTGATCGTGGACACCGCCAAGTCGGGGCGGACCGAGCGCGTCCTCAAGGCGACGAACGCGACCGTGCAGGTCTCCCGCCTCACCCCGGGCGTCTCGCCGGCGTCCGCCCAGAAGCAGGCCCTCCAGCGCGCCCAGGCACTGGGCAGCACCAAGGCGAGTGCCGACCACGCACCCCGCAAGGTGATCTGGGCGGCGAGCGGCACCCCGGTGCTCGCGTACGAGACGGTGATCGGCGGCTTCCAGGACGACGGCACCCCGAACCAGCTGCACGTCATCACCGACGCCACCACGGGCAAGGAGCTGTACCGGCACCAGGGCATCGAGACCGGTATCGGCAACACGCAGTACAGCGGCCAGGTCACCCTGACCACGACGCAGTCGGGCTCGACGTACACCCTGACCGACGGCGCGCGCGGCGGGCACAAGACGTACAACCTCAACCACGGTACGTCCGGCACCGGGACGCTGTTCTCCCAGAACAACGACACCTGGGGCAACGGCACCACGTCGAACGCCGCCACCGCGGGCGCCGACGCCCACTACGGGGCCGCGGAGACCTGGGACTTCTACAAGAACGTCTTCGGCCGCAGCGGCATCCGCAACGACGGAGTGGCGGCCTACTCCCGCGTCCACTACGGCAACTCGTACGTGAACGCCTTCTGGGACGACGGCTGCTTCTGCATGACCTACGGCGACGGCTCGGGCAACAACGACCCCCTGACCGCGCTGGACGTGGCCGGGCACGAGATGAGCCACGGCGTCACCTCCAACACCGCGGGCCTCAACTACAGCGGCGAGTCCGGCGGACTCAACGAGGCCACCTCGGACATCATGGGCACCGGCGTGGAGTTCTACGCCAACAACAGCACGGACGTCGGTGACTACCTCATCGGCGAGAAGATCGACATCAACGGCGACGGCACCCCGCTGCGCTACATGGACAAGCCCAGCAAGGACGGCGCCTCCGCCGACTCCTGGTACTCGGGCGTGGGCAACAAGGACGTGCACTACTCGTCCGGCGTCGCCAACCACTTCTTCTACCTGCTGAGCGAGGGCAGCGGCGCCAAGGTCATCAACGGCGTCAGCTACAACTCGCCCACCGCGGACGGGCTTCCGGTCACCGGCATCGGCCGGGACAAGGCGCTGCAGATCTGGTACCGGGCGCTGACCACCAAGTTCACCTCCACGACCAACTACGCGAGCGCCCGCACCGGCACGCTCGCGGCGGCGGGTGAGCTGTACGGCACCTCCAGCACCGAGTACAAGGCGGTGCAGGACGCCTGGGCGGGCGTGGCGGTCGGCTCGCGCTCGGGTGGCGGCGGCGGTGGCGGCAGCTCGTACGAGAACACGACGCCGGTGTCGATCCCGGACAACGGTCCCGCGGTCACCTCGTCGATCACGGTGTCCGGGCGGACCGGAAACGCACCCTCCAACCTGCAGGTGACCGTCGACATCACGCACACCTGGCGGGGTGACCTGGTGATCGATCTGGTCGGTCCCTCGGGCGCCTCGTACCGCCTGAAGGACTTCAGCTCCTCCGACTCCGCGGACGACGTCAAGGCGACCTACACGGTCAACGCTTCGTCCGAACAGGCCAATGGCACCTGGAAGTTGAAGGTGCAGGACAAGGCCGCCTACGACGTGGGAACGATCAACAGCTGGAAGCTGACGTTCCCGTAGGCCGTGGGTGACAGCACCTGAGACAGGGCGCCGTCCCGGAGGTTCGACTCCCCGGGGCGGCGCCCGTTCACATTCCCGAAACGTTTACCGGACAGTCGAGTTTTGGCCAACATCACTTGAGGGTCCTGACATGTACGCGCCCTTGATGTCAGTCTTCCTCCACCCGCCGCACGAGCACAGCCACCTCCCATCCGATCCGGCCGGCAACCCCACGCCGACCGGACTGCCCCACCAAGGAGCTTGTGTGACTCCCCGCTACGCGCGTAACAAGCGCGCCACCGTGGCCATCGCCACCGCCGTCGCCGCCGGAGCCCTCCTCAGCACCGGTCTGACCACCAGTGCCTCGGCCCAGACCCCGGCCGACGCCACCGGCCGGACCGCCCTCGCCGCCGCCCCGGCCGCCCTGTCCGCCGCGGCCCGCACCTCGCTGATCGCCAAGGCCCAGGCGGACGCCGCCGAGACGGGCCGTCAAATAGGCCTCGGCGCCAAGGAGAAGCTGGTCGTCAAGGACGTCGTCAAGGACGCCGACGGCACGGTGCACACCCGCTACGAGCGGACCTACGCGGGCCTGCCCGTGCTCGGCGGCGACCTGGTCGTGCACACCGCCAAGTCCGGGAAGACGGAGGGCGTCACCAGAGCGGCGAAGGCGGCCATCAAGGTGGCCTCGCTCAAGCCGCAGATCGCCCCCGCCAAGGCGGAGAAGCAGGCGCTGACCGCGGCGAAGGCCGCCGGTTCGCAGAAGAACGCCGCCGACCAGGCCCCGCGCAAGGTGATCTGGGCGGCCAGCGGCACCCCGGTGCTGGCGTACGAGACCGTCGTCGGAGGCCTGCAGGACGACGGCACCCCGAACAAGCTGCACGTCATCACCGACGCGGCCACCGGCAGGAAGCTCTTCGAGTACCAGGGCATCGAGACCGGCACCGGCAAGAGCCTGTACTCGGGCACGGTCGGCCTGAACACCACCAAGTCGGGCTCCTCGTACCAGCTGTACGACACCACCCGCGGCGGTCACAAGACGTACAACAAGGCCCACAGCTCCAGCTCGGGCAAGGGGACCCTGTTCACCGACTCGGACGACGTGTGGGGCACCGGCACCGCCTCCAGCTCGTCCACCGACCAGACGGCGGCCGTGGACGCCGCCTACGGCGCGCAGGTGACCTGGGACTTCTACAAGAACACCTTCGGCCGCAGCGGCATCAAGAACGACGGCTCGGCCGCCTACTCCCGCGTCCACTACGGCAACCAGTACGAGAACGCCTTCTGGGACGACGGCTGCTTCTGCATGACCTACGGCGACGGCTCGGGCAACAACCACCCGCTCACCTCGCTGGACGTGGCCGGGCACGAGATGAGTCACGGCGTCACCGCCAACACCGCGGGCCTCGACTACAGCGGCGAGTCCGGCGGCCTCAACGAGGCCACCTCGGACATCTTCGGCACCGGCGTGGAGTTCTACGCCAACAACGCCTCCGACCCGGGTGACTACCTGATCGGCGAGAAGATCGACCTCAACGGCGACGGCACCCCGCTGCGCTACATGGACAAGCCCAGCAAGGACGGCGGCTCCGCCGACTACTGGTCCTCGTCCGTCGGCGACCTGGACGTGCACTACTCGTCGGGCGTCGCCAACCACTTCTTCTACCTGCTGTCCGAGGGCAGCGGCGCGAAGACGATCAACGGCGTCAGCTACAACTCGCCGACGTCCAACGGCTCCACGGTCACCGGCATCGGCCGCGCCAAGGCGCTGCAGATCTGGTACAAGGCGCTGACGACGTACTTCACGTCGACCACCGACTACAAGTCCGCCCGCACGGGCACCCTCTCGGCTGCTGCCGACCTCTACGGCTCCGGCAGCACCGAGTACAAGGCGGTGGCTGCGGCCTGGTCCGCGGTCAACGTGAGCTGACGGAGCGCGGTTGACGCGGGCGGCACCCGGGACGAGGACTTCCCCGGGTGCCGCCCTACTCTTGGGTCCCATGTCTTCGGAGGACTTCACCTACGACGAGGTCGGCGCGACCCGCCAGAACGCCTCCGCCTGCCCGCCGGGCTTCCACCCGCTGCACGTGCGCACGCGGATCGGCGAGGGCGAGGCGGTGTTCCGGCGGGCGTCCGAGGCCCTGCTGACGTGGGAACTGCACCGGGCGATCGGGGTCGGCATCGACGCGAGCGCCGAGCGGGCGGCGCCCGGCGTCGACGTCACCGTCACCCTGGCCGGTCTGATCAGGGCGCCGTGCCGCGTCGTCTGGACGGTCGAGGAGGCCCGCCGCGCCGGGTGGGCGTACGGCACGCTGCCCGGCCACCCGGAGCACGGCGAGGAGGCGTTCGTGGTGGACCGCACCGGCGACGGCACCGTGTGGCTGACCGTGACCGCCTTCAGCCGCCCGGCGAAGTGGTACACCCGGGCGGGCGGACCGGCCGCCCGGGGCCTGCAGCAGGTGTACGCGCGGCGCTGCGGGAACGTGCTCAGGCAACTCTGCCGGGGCCCCGAGGACTGAGCCCCGGCCCGCGCCGGGACTCAGTCCTCGGGGTCAGCGCATCAGCACCCCCGCCCCGTCCCCGGTCTCCTCCGAGGGAACCGCCACCAGTCCCAGCTCCGCACCGGACACCAGCAGGCGGTGGTCCGGGAGGATGCGGACCGTGTAGCCGTACGGGCCGGTGCGGTCGAGGGCGAGCGGGCCCTCGTAGACCCAGCGGCCCTCCTCGTCCGGGCCGCCCACCGGCTTGAGCGGAACCGTGTCCGCGTCGGCGATGCGGTCCTCCTCGTCCACCCGGCCCGACACCGCCTGGACCTCGACGTCCTCCGGCCCGAGGTCCCCCAGGCCGACGCGCACCCGCAGGCTCAGGGTGCTGCCGAGTTCCGCGGTGGCCGTGGTGGCCGACGTCTCCACGTGGTCGACGGTCACCTCGTGCCAGGCCGCCCGCACCCGCGCCTTCCACGCGGCGAGCTCCCGCGCCGCCTCCTGGTCCATCGCCCGGTGGGCGTGGGCGGCCGGCGTGTACAGGCGGTCGACGTACTCGCGGACCATGCGGCCGGCCAGCACCTTCGGCCCGAGCAGGGTGAGGGTCTGACGGACCATCTCGATCCAGCGGTCGGGCAGGCCGCCCTGCCCGCGCTCGTAGAAGCGGGGGGCGACCCGCTGTTCCAGCAGGTCGTACAGGGCGGCCGCCTCGACGTCGTCGCGGTGGTCCGGATCGGTGCCCACACCGTCCGCGGTGGGGATGGCCCAGCCGAAGTCGGGCTGGAACCACTCGTCCCACCAGCCGTCCAGCACGGACAGGTTCAGGCAGCCGTT
The DNA here is from genome assembly GCF_040646295.1 of Streptomyces sp. NPDC046197. Lineage (NCBI taxonomy): Bacteria > Bacillati > Actinomycetota > Actinomycetes > Kitasatosporales > Streptomycetaceae > Streptomyces > Streptomyces sp. NPDC046197. The sequence continues at coordinate 123,706 of NZ_JBEYZY010000024.1, forward strand.
GAGCGCGGCCTTCATGCCGGACGTCCCGCACGCCTCCAGCGGCCGCAGCGGGTTGTTCAGCCAGACGTCGCAGCCGTGGTACAGCTTCTGCGCCATCGCCATGCCGTAGTCCGGCAGAAAGACGATCCGGTGGCGCACCCGCGGGTCGTCGGCGAACCGCACCAGCTCCTGGATGAGCCGCTTGCCGCCGTCGTCGGCGGGGTGCGCCTTGCCGGCGACCACGATCTGGACCGGCCGCTCGGAGTGCAGGAGGAGCTCCATCAGCCGGTCCGGGTCCCGCAGCATCAGGGTCAGCCGCTTGTACGACGGCACACGCCGCGCGAACCCGATCGTCAGGACGTCGGGATCGAGCACACCGTCGACCCAGCCCAGCTCGGCCGTCCCGGCCCCGCGCTGCCGCCAGGAGGCACGCAGCCGCTGCCGCACCTCGGCCACCAGCTGCTCGCGCAGATCACGGCGCAGCTCCCAGATCTCCTGGTCAGGGATGTCGGAGACGGTGTCCCAGCGGTCGGAGCCGCCCACCGACAGCGCGTCCTCGGTGCGCTCGGCGCCGATCTGCCGGGCGCCGAGCCGGAAGACCTCCGGCGCCACCCAGGTGGGGGCGTGCACGCCGTTGGTCACCGAGGTGATCGGCACCTCGTCGGGGTCGAAACCCGGCCACAGTCCGGAGAACATCTCCCGGCTGACCCGCCCGTGCAGCAGCGAGACGCCGTTGGCCCGCTGGGCCAGGCGCAGGCCCATCACGGCCATGTTGAACAGGTTGGGTTCGCCGCCCGGGTAGGTCTCCATGCCGAGCTGCAGGATGCGGTCGACGTCGATGTGCGGCAGCTCGGCGTCGGGGCCGAAGTGGCGGGCCACCAGCTCGCGGTCGAAGCGGTCGATGCCGGCCGGGACGGGCGTGTGCGTGGTGAACACGGTTCCGGCGCGCACCGCCTCCAGGCCGGCGGCGAAGTCCAAGCCCTGGCCGCACAGCTCGGCGATGCGCTCCAGGCCGAGGAACCCGGCGTGTCCCTCGTTGGTGTGGAAGACCTCGGGCCCGGGGTGGCCGGTGAGCCGGCAGTACGTCCGGACCGCCCGCACCCCTCCTATGCCCAGCAGCATCTCCTGCAGCAGCCGGTGCTCGCTGCCGCCGCCGTAGAGCCGGTCGGTCACCCCGCGCTCGCCGAGGTCGTTCTCCTCGACGTCGGAGTCCAGCATGAGCAGTGGGATCCGGCCGACCTGGGCCACCCAGACGCGGGCGTGCAGCGCCTTGCCGCCGGGCAGCGCGAGCGAGATCCGGGCCGGTGAGCCGTCGGCCTCCTTCAGCAGGGTGACGGGCAGCTCGTGGGGGTCGAGGACCGGGTAGTGCTCCTGCTGCCAGCCGTCCCGGGACAGGGTCTGGCGGAAGTAGCCGTGCCGGTAGAGCAGGCCGACGCCGATCAGCGGTACGCCCAGGTCACTGGCCGCCTTCAGGTGGTCACCGGCGAGGATGCCGAGGCCGCCGGAGTACTGGGGCAGGGCGGCCGTGATGCCGAACTCGGGCGAGAAGTAGGCGACGGCGGCGGGGAGGTCGGCCGGCTGGGCCTGGTACCAGCGGTGGCCGGTCACGTAGTCGTGCAGGTCGTCGGCGGCCGCGGTCAGGCGGCGCAGGAAGCGCCGGTCCTGGGCCAGCTCGGCGAGCCGCGCGGGGGGCACGCTGCCCAGGAGGCGTACGGGATCGCCGCCCGAGGAGGCCCAGCGCTCCGGGTCGACGGACTGGAAGAGGTCGCGCGTTTCGGCGTGCCAGGACCAGCGCAGATTGCGGGCCAGCTCGCTGAGCGGCCGGAGAGGTTCGGGGAGAACGGGACGGACGGTGAACCGACGGATCGCCTTCACATTCCACCTCGGCGTGGCGCGTTCGGGGATGGACGCACAGCGCTGTGCGTCACGTCACATACGACGTTACCGGTGTCCCGGTGCACGCCGCTGGGTGCTCTGCCCATGACGGGCTTCTTTCCTTTCGCGCCCTTGTCCCGCTCACCGCCCCACGAGACGCTGCCCCCCTACCCGGGTCGAGGAGGGGAACTCGGACATGGCACGGACGCGGACACGGCGTCTGCGCCGGATGGGGTCGGTGGGCCTGTTCGCCGCCGCGGCGGCGCTGTCGGCCGTCACCCTGCCCGCGCACGCCGCCCCGGAGGGACAGACAGCCGGTGCCGGACGACCCGGTTCCGTCGGCGGAAGCTACGTGGTGACTCTCCGGGGGGACACGAAGGCCCGCTCGGCGGCCGGACAGAGCATCGCCGAGCGGTACGGCGCGAGAATCGGCCATATTTACGGCACCGCCCTCAACGGGTACGCCGTCCACGCCGACGCGAGCCAGGCCAGACGTCTCGCGGCGGATCCCCGGGTCGCCTCGGTGGTCCGGGACAGTCGCGTGCGACTGGACGCAACCCAGGTCAACCCGCCGTCCTGGGGCCTGGACCGCATGGACCAGCGCGACCTGCCGCTGGACGGCAGATACCGCCGGCCCCCGTCCGAAGGCGATGGCGTGACCGTGTACGTGATCGACACCGGTATCCGGATCACCCACAAGGACTTCGGCGGCCGTGCCCGCTACGGCTGGGACTTCGTCGGCAACGACCGGACCGCGCAGGACGGCAACGGCCACGGCACGCACGTCGCGGGCATCATCGCCGGCACGGCGTACGGCGTCGCCAAGAAGGCGAGGGTGGTCGCCGTCCGCGTCCTGGACGACGCCGGGACCGGGACGACGTCCCAGGTCATCGCCGGTATCGACTGGGTCACCCGGCATGCGCACAAGCCCGCTGTCGCCAACCTCAGCCTGGGCGGCTCCTACAGCGCCCAGCTCGACGCCGCCGTACGCAACTCGATCAGGGCGGGCGTCACCTACACGGTCGCCGCGGGCAACGACGGCCTCCCCGCCGCCCTGTACTCCCCCGCGGACGTGCCGGAGGCGATCACGGTCGGTGCCACCGACGGCAAGGACGCACGGGCCGGGTTCTCGAACTTCGGCTCGGCCCTCGACCTGTTCGCCCCGGGCGTGTCGATCACCTCGGCGTGGTACGCGAGCGACACCCGAAGGGCGACCTGCTCCGGTACGTCGATGGCGGCCCCGCACGCCGCGGGCGCGGCCGCCCTCTATCTGTCCGGACACCCGGGAGCCGCTCCCGCCCAGGTCGCCGGGGCACTGGTCGCGGGCGCGGCATCCGGCAAGGTGTCCGGCGCCGGCCCCGGTTCGCCGAACAAACTCCTGCAGGTACCGCGGGCGTAGTGGCAGAGTGCCGGCACCGGCCCCGTCCGCGCGCGGACGGGGCCAGTCTTGTGTGTAGACATACGCGTGAGTAGTTAACAAAGTGCCGGAATGCTCACCCGAATAGGGTGGAAGGCTCCACCGGTACACCCCCACAGGTAGACCACGCAGGACCCACCTCCCCACACACATCCGCCTACACCCTCGTTGACGCGGACAGGAGCGGTCATGCCCGCCACGCACCACCAGTCACCACCCCCGACGACCAGCACACCCGCCGCCGAACCGCCACCGGCGCGCACCTTCGACGCCGGTCCACCGGCTTCCCGGCAACCCTCCTCGGGCGGCCCCACCGCCGTGGGGCGGATCCCCGTCCTCGACGTCCGCCCCGTCGTCCAGCACGGCCGCAGGCCCGCGAAGGCGGTGACCGGCGAGTCGTTCGAGATCTCGGCCACCGTGTTCCGTGAGGGGCACGACGCGGTGGCCGCCAACGTCGTTCTGACGGATCCGGAGGGCCGCCCGGGCCCCTGGACCCCGATGCGCGAGCTGGCCCCCGGCACCGACCGCTGGGGGGCCACCGTGACCGCCGGGCAGCCCGGCCACTGGACGTACAGCGTGGAGGCATGGGGGGACCCGGTCACCACCTGGCGGCACCATGCCCAGATCAAGATCCCCGCGGGGATGGACACCGGACTGGTGCTGGAGGAGGGCGCGCGGCTGTACGAGCGGGCTGCCGCCGGAGTACCGGAACACGAAGGGAAACGCGACGTCCTGTCGGCCGCCGTCCAGGCCCTGCGCGACGAGGGCCGCCCGGCCGCCTCCCGCCTCGCGGCGGCGTTGACGCCGGAGGTGGACGCGGTGCTGGCCCGGTATCCGCTGCGGGAGTTCGTCACCGTCTCACAGCCGCTTGAGCTGCT
>NZ_JBEYZY010000025.1:0-125032 GCF_040646295.1 Streptomyces sp. NPDC046197
GTGATCTCGGTGATGGTCCGGGCGCCGGAGAGCACTGCGCAGGCGCAGACCAGCAGCAGGCCGATCAGGGGATACCACCGCCCGCGACGCGAACGCGGATCGGGTACGCGCTGGAGGTGGGCACGCAGGCGGCCGGTGTCGTGCTGGTGAAGGGGGTCCAGTTTCACCAGGGCGGCAGGTATCAGGGAGGATGGAGCGGCAGGCACGGGACCTCGATGTGATCAGCTGGCGTAGACACCCTGGTGATCACCGGTCTCGTGCCTGTGCTGTTGCCGCGTCAACTCCCGCCGGGTACGGACGATCTATCTACACGATCTCGGAACTTGCAACCGCCCTGCCTCGGTCGGGCAGCTTCGCCGGACCAGGGTTCTCCAGGGGCCGCCAAGGCTCACACCGTGACGCTTGCGCTCGGCCTTGGCGGCCCCTGGAGGTTCCTGGTACGCCTCCGGGGCCCGGCCGAGGAGGGACCTACCCGCGGCAGCCTCTCATTCCCGCGCTACGACGCACCCGCGTACGACCGCCGGCCTCCTCGGCTGAAGGCCAGGGACGTACGCACCTTCCTCGACCGGCTCCGCACCACCTGCCAGTGCTGCGCCCACAACCTCGACGCCGCAACACGCCGCTGCTGCGCCATCGGCAACTGCTGCAACAGACGCTTGTCCCCGCTCACCGTCGCCTACGTGCACTCCGTACTCAAGTCCGCACTCGAACACGCCGTCCGGGAGGACGAACTGCCCCGCAACGTCGCCCGCAACGTCAAACTCTGCCAGGCCCGTCACCGGCGCTTCGAACCGCTCACGGCCGACGAAGCACGCCGCTTCCTCAAAGTGGCCCGGCAAGACAAACTCCGGGCTCTGTGGGAACTAGCTCTGAGAACCGGACTGCGACGCGGTGAACTGCTCGGCCTCGCCTGGGCCGACCTCGACCCGGCCGCCGGCACCCTCAACATCCGCCGCAGCCTCCAGCACAACCCCGCCGGAGGACTCACCCTCTTCCCCACCAAAACCCGCGCCGCCGAACGACGGATTGCCCTGCCCACAGCATGTCTGGCCGCCCTCGAAGGACACCGCCAGGAGCAGGAGCGTCAACGCACCGCCGCAGGGGCTCAGTGGCGGGACAGCGGCCTGATCTTCACCACCCGTGTCGGCACACCTCTCGGCCCCAGCGACGTCGCCCGGCGATTCACCGGACTACTCGACCAGGCAGGCATTCGACGAGTCCGCTTCCACGACCTCCGGCACACCTGCGCGACGCTGCTCCTCGAGCAGGGCATCCAACTGGTCACGATCAAGGAATTGCTCGGCCACGCCAACATCGGCATCACCGCCCAGGTCTACGCCCACGTCCGCCTGCGCCTCCAACACGACGCCATCAACCAACTCAGCGACGTCCTTCGGGATGGCGACGATCCCGGAAGCCAGACGACAGCCACAGTTGCACCCGACTGACACCCGACGCAGAAGCGCGGGAGCCCCCACCGTGAACTACGGGTGGGGGCTCTGTGCGTCCGCTGGCGTTGCCGTCAGCGTTGCCGTCAAGTCGTCACGCTTACCGCTTCTGAGCGAACCACTTGGCCACCAGCGTCCAACCGAGACCACTTTAAAAGGGCGGCCGCTCCGGACCGGACGGAGGCGTTATCTGCAGGCGGTTCCCCTCCCGCATTTCCAACGGCCAGCGCTGGTCGATGACGACAGCAGCGTCCTTGCAGGCTTGGCACGCATTCGCCCATCCTGGAATCCACGGGTACGGCGAAGGAGACATGCCATCTCGACGGATTCCGCAAAGGGTCGCGCTGAAGTACCCGTACGCATGAGAGATGTCAGCGGGCAGTCCTTCGGCAACTGCCCGTTCCCAGCGCAAGTTCATGGGCATGTATGCCGGCCGTGATACCTCCTGCGGGCCGGACCCAACGACGGTTACCGCATAACACCAAGAGCACAACCACTCCTCGTCCTGGTGCTGGTTCGACGTTATCGACAACCGCCGCATCTGGTGTCCGCATACGTCACAGATCACAGTCCAGTCCTCTCACACGGCCGTTGATTGAAACAGCCCTCGGGTACCGCCAGCAGGAAGATCCCCAACGCACGCTTGCACAAGCTCTGGAGTCGGATTCGACAGCTCACGTCCCGTCCCAGAATCTCCTGTTTATCGCAGTACGCCATTGCGTGAATTTTGGCAGCTGCAGGTGCGGCACACCAACGAGCAAGAAAGCTGGGGAGGCTGATGTCGACAGGAGCAATCACACGACCATAATAGCGGGTGCAGTCAATGACGGCCCTCAAACAATGAAGCGCTTACGCGATCCTTTCGATCATCGCGCAAGCGCTCCACTGCAAACGCGCCCGACCCCGCAGGGCCTTACACGTATTCGATGCGGTTAATCAGCCCCACCGACGAAGACTCTATTCCGGATGAGTCCGGCCTCATTTCGCCATATAACCATTAGCTTAGAGCCCTCCGAAGCATGTCCCGCATTGCCGGAATGCAGTAATCACATGGCCCATAGGCCGCACCTTCAGCCTTGTGCAGGTACAAATTGGCAAACTCAGGCATGCGCGGTAAAGGTGGCCGGGATGCGTTCCGGGAAGTTCCTCGGGAATGACGAAAAAGTAACTTCTCGCGTCAATGTCGCCGTCAGGAATGGAACAATACCACCATCGAAGAATTCCCACACGTCATTCCTTGCAGAATTCAGTGCGATCGTCCATCTGTCAGGGGCATGTTGTGGTCTGGCCACCCAGTACACGGTGTCGCCGTTATCCGTCACCGCAACCGCAACCAACTCGCTCGGATCTGCCGGGATCACTTCCCCGTGGTCAACATAGGCTTGCAAGATCTCCCGCGATCGAGCAACTCGGGATTGCAGTCGAATGGGCGCGAATTTGGTGACGGGTTGCAGAACTTCAAGGAACCCATCGATGGTACCGGGACCATAATTCTCCACAAGCCACTTGTAGTCGGATGGAAGCTCGTGACCAAGATCGGCCTCGACCTGGTTCCACGGAATCTCGACCGCGGGCCGCGCGGCCGGTTCCACTACTTCCCGAAACCTCTGCGTATCGAACATGACTTCCTACCGTCATTCATCTATGTGGAACATTCCAGCCGGGTTGGGGAGATCCCTTTCAAGTTTGAACCCACGGTTTCCGTAAGCTCTGATTTCCAACCTGATAGGGGCAACGTCACCGGCTCGGTCATAGATCGCCCTGACGTTGTATTGGATGGTCTCACCAGCGTCGACTGCATCGGCCACTTGTTTTTCCACCTCATCCCTCATGATGGGAGTATTGATGGGGTCCTGAGTGAGAGTGACGAGGTTTTCCTCCAGATCTCCGCTACCGCCCAGCTTGTCTGCGAGCAAGTGACCCCGCGCCTCGTTGTAGAGGCTCCCGTTGCCGCTCCAACCCGAAGGGTCGATTGCCTTGTTCGCCGGCGTCCCCTTACGCAGCATGGATTTCGTGATTGTCGCAGAGACCCCAGTGGCTCTGCCGTCGTCGTCCAAGGCGTGATAGCGGACAGCATTGCCATGCTCGTAGACATCGCAGTTGTGGACCAGAACCGGTGTATCGCCAGCCTCCACATAGTACGTGTGGAGGGTGCCGATGGTGAGGTCGTAGGTGATGGTGTGCGCGTGGTAGAGGCGGACACCGGTGACCTCGGCCGTGCCGGTCGGGGTCTGGAGGACGTCCCCGGCCGTCAGGTGTTGGGCGTCGACGAACGCGGAGCGGGTCTCGTCGTAGAAGGGGTGGTGGAACGTCGTCGTAAGACGTGCCCCGAGGTCGTCCGCTTCCGCCGCGCCGGCCCCGCCCTGGTGGGTCGAACTCGCCGCGCTGACCGCCGCCACCGGTGCCGTCGCCGGCTGTTGGCCGTGACCGTGGCCGTGGCCTGCCCCCAGTGCGCCCAGTACCGCCGCCGAGGCCGCCAGGCCGAAGGCCGCCTTGCGGACCGCCTTCTTGGCCAGGGACTTCGCCGCGGCCTTCGCCCCGGCCTTCGCCGCGCTCCCGGCGCCCGCTGCGGTCGTCTTCTTGATGGTCAGGTCCACGAAGTCGTGGTCGGTGCGGGTGACGATCACCGCGGTGACCTTGTGGGCCTCCACTCCCTTCGCGCCCGGTACCGAGTTGGCGATCACGTCGCCGACCTTCACCTGGTCGATCGCCTTGGCAGTGCCGCCGGCCATCAGCACCCGCGTGGCGCCGGTGAAGCTGTGCGTCTCGCACTTCACTGGCTTGCCCGGAGCGTCCTCGCCTGCGCTCGGGCGCCCGGCGCCGGCCTCCTCCGTGCTGGAGCCGGCCGAGTCGGATGCCGCGCGGCTTGCCGCGGCATCCGTGGCATCCCCTGCTGCCGCGTCGGCGGCCTCGGACGCTCCCCTGCCGAACAGTCCGCCCACCGCGTCCAGCGCCTTGGGCATGACCTTCGCCATGATCTTGCCGCCGACCGCGCCGAGGGCGCCGCCCAGGGCACCGCCGATACCGCCGGCCAGGGCGGCTCCGCCGAACGAGCTGAGGCTGCAGGCCGATCCGCCTCCCTGCGCACACTTGAAGCCCTGCTCGACCAGGCCGCCCACCGCTCCCGACAAGGCGGCGCAGCCGACGGTGCCGATACCCGCCGTCACCGCCTCGCAGCCCACAAAGACCGCGGTGGAAGCGACGAACGAGGTGATGGCCGCCGCATGGTGTTTGACGAACTTCGCTGCCGTCTTCACCGCGTGCACGGTGGCCCGGTAGGCCGTTCTCGCCACGTGGGCTGCCGCGTGGATGACCCTTCGGGCCACACGGGCGACCGCATGGTAGGCGGTTCGCGCATAGTGGACCGCCGCGCGGTAGTAGTGCCGGACATGCCGTGCGGCCCAGTGGTAGATGCGTCGTGCCCGGTGAACGGTCCAGCGGTAGGCGTCGCGTACGTGGTGGTAGACGTAGCGGGCGGCGCGGCGGACGGTGCGGACCACCCTGTGAACGACCGTGGCGGCTGCGTGGTAGGTGTAGTCCCAGGCGCTGCTGGCCCACGACGAGGCGGTGTCCCAGGTGTCGGATGCCCAGCTGGAGGCGGAGTCCCAGCTGCTGGAGGCCCAGCTGGAGGCGCTGTCCCAGGTGTTGGAGACGGAACTGGTCAGGTCGTCGAACCAGCCGTGTCCGCTGGGGTCCGTGCGGGTGAGCGGGTTGCCGTCGACGTAGGCGAAGGGGTTGGCGGCGGCGGAGTTGGGGAGCGGGTTCAAGGACATGGTGTCCTTGTTCATGAACTGCCCGGTGGCCGGGTTGTACCAGCGGGCGGCCATGTTGACCTTGCCGGTGTTCGAGTCGGTCCAGCCGGACTGGTAGCCGAGTTGGCCGAAGGTGTTGCTGCTGGCGGTGGTGTTGCCCAGCGGGTCGTACGTCGTCGAGCCGGCCAGGGTGCTCGCTCCGGCGGCAAAGGTGGCCACCACGTCGTCGTGCTGGTCGGTCATGGCCAGCCGACCGGTCGAGGTGTCGGTGGCACCGGCGTTGTTGATGCCGATCAGGCCGCCGGTCGGGTCGTAGGTGTAGGTGTAGGAGCCGTCGCTTGCGACCTTGTTGTCGGCACCGGAGTACTGCAGCGTGCGCGCCGGTCCACCGCCCGCCGTCGTGTCGGTCATGACACGGCCGAACGCGTCCAGACCGTAGGTCTGAGTGTCGGCAGTGATCTGCTGGCCGTAGGCGTCGGAGGTGAAGGACTGCGTGCCGGACGGACCGGTCTGCTGACTCAGCGTGCCGCGTGCGGTGTAGCTGTAGGAGTTGGTGCCGTCGGAGGTCAGCTGGTCACGGGCGTCATAGGTGTAGACGTTCGAGCCGACCCGCGTGCGGTTGCCGGAGGCGTCATAGGCGTACGCGGTCGTGGAGGCGCCGTTGTTCCACGAGGTCAGCCGGTTCGCCCAGTCGTAGGCGTAGGTGTTGTTGGACGCCCCGGTGACCCCGGTGGTGTTCTTCGAGGTGAGGTTGCCGTTGAGGTCGTATCCGTAGCTGATTGAGGCCAGCGTGGTCGAGCCCTGCTTGAGGGAGTCGCCGGTCAGTTCGTGGGAGCTGTTGTAGGTGTAGGTGCGGGTCTGGCCGGTGCTGCCGTACTGGATGGTGGCCGGCTGCGACAGGGAGTTGTAGGTGTAGGTGAGGTTGGCGCCGGTGGCCGGATCGTTCAGGGTGGCCAGGCGTCCGGCGTTGTCGTAGGTGTACGAGGTCGTTCCCGCGGCGTCGGTGCGGGAGGACATCAGACCGTCATTGCCGTAGGCGAACGAGCTGGAGCCTGCGGTGCCGGACGCGGTGAGCAGGTCCCCGCGGTCGTCGTAGGTGAAGGACTCGTTGGTGGCGGCCTGGTAGCCGGGCTGCCCGGAGGTGCCCGCTACCGCGGTGGCCGCGGTCAGGACCTGGTTGTTGGCGTCGTAGGTGAAGGAACGTGTGGCGGTGGCCGCTTCGGCGCCCGAACCGGACTGCTGGGTGACGTTGCCGAGCTTGTCGTAGTTGATGTCGTACGACACGTTGCCGGGCTGGCCCACGTGCACCAGTTGGCCGTCGCCGTTGTAGCTGTACGTGGTGGTGGAGTCGGCCGCCGAAGTGTAAGTGCTGGTGGTCGGGGCGACCACGCTCTCCGGCAGACCGTAGGAGTTGTAGTTGGTGATCCAGTTGTTGCCGCGTCCGTCGGTGAAACGGGTGCGGTGACCTGCCGCGTCGTACCCGAATGAGGTGGTGATGGAGGTGTTGGCGTCGACCGGCTGGACCTCCTGCGTCACCATCCCCGTGGCGTCATAGGTGAACGTCGAGGTGTGGCCGTTGGCGTCGGTCGCCGAGGTGACGTTGCCGTTGCCGTCGTAATCCTGCGAGGTCTGCGCCAGCAGAGTGCTGGAGGCGTCGTACTGCTTGCTGGCAGTGGGCAGGTCGGAGGCGTTGTAGTCGGTCGTGGTGTACGTACCGTCCGGCAAGGTCGTCTTCTGCCTGCGGCCCGCGAAGTCGTAGCTGTAGCGGGTGGTGTTTCCGGCGCCGTCGGTGAGCGCGGTCGGCTCGCCGATGTTGTCGTGGCCGTAAGAGGTGACTCGGCCTTCCGGTGAGGTCTGGCCGGCCAGGAACGCACCACCGGGGTTGGTGCTGCTGGCCGCGTAGGACAGCGTTGAGGTCAGCGTCCGCGAGGACGGGAACCGCTCCAGCGTGGTCTCGGTGACCTTCCGGCCCATCCAGTCGTAGGTGGCCTGGGTCTGGGCGCCGGTGCCGTCGGTCACCGAGAGTGGGTCGCCGGCCGTGTCGTACGTGCTGTGCGTCTTGGCGCCGTTCGGGTCGGTGACCTGCGCGACATCACCCATCTGGTCGTACAGGTACTGGTACTGCTCACCGTCCGGCTTGGTTTCGGAGGTGACGTTGCCGTCGCTGTCGTAGGCCCAGGTGCTCGTCGCCGTGATCGGCGTCTGGGAGCCGGGCGGTGTGTAGTTGGGTTGGGTTTCGGAGACCTTGTTGCCGTTGGCGTCGTAGGCGGTGATGTTCTCGTTGTTGTTCGGGTCGGTCTCTTCGACGGCCTCGCCGAAGGTGTTGAAGCCGCTGGTGGTGATCGGGTGCGCGGTGACCGGGGTGCCGCCGTCGGTTTCCACCGAGGCCGCGGGTGCGGTGGTCACGGCGAGGTTTCCGGCCTCGTCGTAGGAGTAGTTCGTGGTGTTGCCGTTCGGGTCGGTCGTCGAGGTCGGCAGACCACGCTCGTCGTAAGACCACTTGGTGGTCTGCTGGTTGGACGAGCCGACAGTTCCGCCGGTACGGCCATTGCCGTACAAGGTGGTGACCTCGGACGCGGACAGCGCCCTCGGGTAGACCTGCACATTGGAGACCGAGCCGGGCAGCAGGTCGCCTGCGGCGCCGTTGTACTTGTCGGCGCCGATCGTCAGCGGACCGCCGGCGTTCCACGGACTGCTGTTGGTGCCCGTCCCGGCGAGCGCGCCGTTGACGTAGAGCTGCATCGCGCCGGTGCTGACGTTGTACACACCGACCAGGTGTGTCCATGTGCCGGTGGTGGGCGCGGAGGTGGAGTACGCGGCCGGGAAGCTGGCCGGGTTGGCGGTGTCGGTGCTGGTGTCGACCAGTCCCCACAGCGGCGCATTGGTGTGCGCGTAGTTGTACTGGAGCATGAACGCGCTGTTCTGCGTGCCCGTCTGGGCCACGATGGCGGCGTTGTGGGTGGGCAGCGACGACATGTCCACCCACGCGGACACGGTGTAGGACCCGGTGGTGTTCAGCACCGGGCCGTTGGTCGCGATCTGCTGACCCGTGCTGCCGTTGAAGGCCGCCGCGCTGTTGCCCCAGGCCACCCCGGTGGCCGAGGCGGTGTTGCCGGTGCCGGATGCGTCGGCGACCGTGGTGCCCGAGGTCTGGTCGAGCTTCCACCAGCCGGAGGGGTGCCCGGAGGCGTCACCGTAGACGGTCCGCGAGGTGGCGTGGCCCATCGGGTCGTAGGTGGCGGTGGTGACGCGTTCGGCTCCGGAGGAGTCGTGCTGGTTGGTGGTGGCTGCCAGGTCGTCGGGGGTGTAGGAGACCTGGGTGACCCGGTTCACTCCGGTCGGGTCCACCGTGGTCGAGGTGGTGCGGGATGCCGCGTCCACCTGGTACTGGGTGACCGTCGCGCCGTTGTTGGTGGTGCGCTGGGTGAGGTTCCCGGCCGCGTCGTACTGGTTGGACTGCATCACGAACGCGTTCTGGCCGGACGAGTCCTTCTTGGTGATGGTCGCGACCAGGCCGTCGTCCAGGTACGTGTACGAGGTGGTGTTGCCCATCGCGTCGGTGATCGACGCCAGGCGGCCGGCCGGGTCGTAGGCGCGGGAGGACTCCACCAGGTCCTGGGCCGTCGAGGGGCTGACCGGGTCGCCGGTGTACCCCTTCAGGGTCTGGGTGAGCAGGTGCCCCTCGGCGTCGTAGGTGTACGCGGTGGTGGTGCCGTCCTGGTGGGTCTCCTGGGTCCTGTTGCCGTAGGCGTCGTAGGAGTAGGTGGTCGTCGCGCCGTTGGTTGCCGCGGCGTTGGCGTTGGCGTCCTTCTCGGTGGCGACCTGGTCGTACTGGTTGTAGGTGGAGGAGATGGTGCGCGGGGCGTCGCCGCCCGTGGCGTCCGACACCGTCTGGGAGGTGACGTTGCCGTCCGCGTCGTAGGTCGTGCTGGTGACCGGGGTGTGCTGGGCGCCGGTGACGCGGTCGGTCAGGGTCGGCTCGGTCTCCTGCGTGACCTTGCCCGCCGCGTCGTATACGTAGGAGGTCTTCAGGCCCGAGGGGTAGGTGTCCGAGACGACGGTCTTGGTCAGCACCCGGCCGACACCGTCGTAGGTGTACTGGGTGACCAGGCCGTCGGCGTCCGTGGTGGAGGCGACGTCGCCGTTGTGGAGGTAGGCGATGGTGTTGACCGCGCCGCCCGGGCTCACCGTCTTCACGGGCAGGCCGGCCGGGACGTTGCCGGAGTCTGCTGCCGGGTAGGTGGAGGTGCCGTCGCTGTAGGTGGTGGTCGTGGTCCGCCCGGAGGGGAACCCCGCCACCGCGGGCGTGGTCTCCGTGGTCTGGTTGCCCTTGGCGTCGTAGCCGTAGCTGGTCAGGTAGGTGGTGTCGGTGGCCGAGCTGGACCGGCCGTCCCGGCGGGTCAGCAGCAGGTCGTTCCGCGGGTCGGCGGTCGTCAGCTGCGCCGTCGTGTCATCGGGGTAGTAGCTGAAGTACTCCGTGGAGCAGGTGTTGGCCGCCTGGTTCTGGCAGGTGGTCGTCGACACGGTGTTGCCACGCACGTCGTGCCCCGTGGTGGTGGTCGCTCCGTTCGGGGCGGTGACGGTGTGCTCGAAGCCGGATGTGTCGTAACCGTAGCTGGTGGTGTTGCCCAGCCCGTCGGTCTCCGACAGCTTCCGGTAGCCGTTGGTGACGTCGTAGCGGTATGTGAGGGTGGCGTTGCCCGGGTCGGTGACGGCAACCGTGGACACCGGCAGGAGACCGCTGGAGTTCTTGCCCGCAGCGAAGTGCGCCTGGGCGTCCTGCGCCGTCAACTGCGACCGGTAGAAGGCGACCTCGGCGATGGAACCGGGGAAGTAGCCCAGAGTGTTGGTCGGGTGGTTGGTCCAGTTGCCGCCCGCGGCGCCGGCTCCGATGTAGGTGTAGCCCTGGCCGGTCGCCGACACGGTGCCGGACGTGGTTCCCGCCTGGTTGCCGTCCAGGTAGAGGACTTGCGCACTGGTGGACGCAGCGAGCATGACGTGGTGCCACTGCCCGTCGTTCACCTTGGCAGAGGTGACGATCTGGTTGCTGGTTCCGTGGCTGTCCCAGAACTTGCCGTACAGCTTGCCGTCGGTGCCGACATACAGCGCCGGGTTGTACCCACCGCAACCGACCGGGTTGTTGGTGATCGCGCATTGCTCTTCGTCGAAGAGCACACCACCGGCGGTGTTACCGGACGGCATCTTGAACCACATCTCGACCGAATTCGGCCCCGTGGTCACCGTCGCGGTGGAAGCAGGCAACTGCAGGTAGGAGGACGTGCCGTTGAACGAGGCGGCACTCTGGTCGCTGAACGGGCCGGCCGCGCCGAGGGTGACCGCGTTGTAGGTGCCGGTGCCGCCGCGGACCTCGTCTGCTGCGGCGCTGGATCCGGCGGCATCCCCGAGCCGCCAGTACCCTGCCGGGCCGCCGCCGAGCACCGCACCGCGGTAGGTCTGCGAGGAACCGGTCACGGACGGGGCGGCCAGCTTCCACACCCCGCCGTTCTCGTCGGTGAGCTGGGTGACGGCGGTGGTGGCCGGGTCGTAGGCGACCTGCGCGTACTTGCTGCCCGAGGGGCGGGTGATCGTGGTGAGCAGGCTCGCGGCGTGCGTGCCGTACTGATACAGGGCGTTGACGTCGGAGGCGACCAGCGGTCGGTTGTACCAGGACACGTCGGCGATGGAGCCGTTGAAGTAAGTGGCGTAGCCGGTCTTGTTGGTGGTGCTGTAGTTCGGCTCGTCGGGCCAGCCGCCGCCGAGGAACCCGGTGCCTATGTAGTTGAAGGGCTGATTGGCGCCGAACGCCACCCCGCTCTGGATGGAGACGGTGCCGGACAGGGTGCCGACTTTGGTGTTGTCCAGGAACAGTGACTGGGAGTTGCCCGCCGCCGACAGCACCACGTGATGCCACTTGCCGTCCGTCACCGCGGACGAGCTGACGATGGGAGCGGCGCCACCGCTGTACCAGAACTCGGCATTCAGCTTGCCGTCGGAACCCACATAGATGGAGGGGGTGTAATACCCGGTGGCGCTGCCTGCGGAGACGGGCGTCGAGGCGTAGGAGTAGAGGACTCCCGGACCGGACGAGGTCTTGAACCACATCGACAACGCGCCGGAGCTGGTGTTGTTGCCCAGGTTGTTGGGCAGCACCACATTCGAGGAGGTGCCGTTGAAGCCCGCCGCCGTCGCGGAGCCCCCGGTCAATGGACCGGGCTGGCCCAGCGTGACGTTGTTGTAGGTGGCGTTGGTCGTGCCCTCGTTGGCCAGCACCGCGTCCTTCGCGGTGGTGCCCGAAGCCTCGGACATCGGCCACATCGTGTACGGGGCCAGGTCCAAGGAGGCGTTCTGGTACTGCGAGCCGGAGCCGTAGGCGTAGGTCGTGCACTTCGTGCCGTCCGTCGGCGCGCACACCGAGGTCAACTGGTCGCCGGAGTAGCCATAGGTCCAGGTCAGGTCGGTGGTCTGGTCGGTGCCGGAGACCGGGTCGCTGTGCACGGTCGCCACATGCGCGGCATTCGCACCCGTCGGGGTGGACCACGTCAGATACAAGGACCGGCCGGAAACGGCGGACGCCATCTGGCTGACGTGGCCGCCGGACCAGGTGAAGTTCAGCGCCCGCCCATTGGCATCGGTGATCGATGTGATCCCGTACGCCCCGGACCCCAGCGACTGGGTGAACGTATAGACCGTGTCGTTCTTGTCGGTCAGCGAGTAGCCGCCCGTGATGGACTTGAACGAGGCCCAGCGCCCTGACGGCGGCGAGAACGAGCCGTCACCGTTCTTGCCGTAGCCGACCTGGGAGCCATCCGGATAGGTGACCGTGACCCCGACAACGGAGCCGGAGGCGTTGTACTGCTCGCTCGCCTGAGCGTCGAAGACGCTGGACCAGCCCGCGCCGAACGCGCCTGTCCAGCGCGGGTCGCGGGAGTTGTAGTCGCGGTCCACATCGAGGGCCGGGCCCGAGTTGGAGACGCTCGCGTCGATGTCGGAGGTGGTGTAGTTGCCGATCGCCGGGTCGAAGCCGTGCTCGCTGCTGTTCTGCGACAGCCCGGAGGTGATCAACGGCTGTGGAACCTGGATGTTCAGTGCGGACAGCGGCAGCGCCGGCGACCAGATCGAGGCGTCGTAGGCCTGGACCCGCCAGTAGTAGGTCTGCCCCCAGGTCAGCTTGCCCGCGGGGACGGTCCAGTCCCCGGTGGGTATCTGACCGGAGTCAGCGAGCTTGGTGTTGGTGTTGTCGTAGACCGTGAAGTCGTACTTGAGCGTGCTGCTGCTGCCCGTCGAGTTCGCCCCGGCCGCCCAGGCGGTCAGCTCCGGGGTGGTGGTGTAGGCGACCGCGTTGTTGTTGGGGTACTGCTGGTACAGCTGCGGCCCGGAGTTGCCGGTGTAGGTCACGTCCAGCCACGGGCCGTTCTTCGGGTCCATGAAGGAGCCGAACTTCTTCCAGTGCAGACTGTCCGTGGTGGACGCATACACCGCCAGGCCGTAGTCGGCCGTGGTTCCGTTCATCCAGCCCTGGATCGACGAGGTGGACAGCGGCACGCTCACCCAGTCGCCCACAGTGGGGTCCGACGAAGTGTTCGCACAGGCATGGGACACGGTGGGGGTGGCGTTGCCGATCGACGCCCCGTAGGAAGGACCGGGATAGGCCGTCACCGAACTCGGCGTCCACGACTGGGTGATCTGCGCGACGTCGAAACGCTCCGCGGTGCAGGTCGACGCCCAGGTGTCGAACAGGTTCAATGTCGCGGCGGTCACCGTGACACCGGAGCCGTCCCAGCTGGTGTACCAGTGGTTGACGAAGCTGTTGGCCGAGTGTGCTCCGGAATCGTACGAGCCGATCTTCAGGAACTCCTCGTAGGAGTGGTCTCCGCCGTTGCCCGACCCCGACTCTGCGTACGTCGTCGTCCAGCCGTCTTGGACCTCGGGGTCCACGGTGACCGGGAAGACACGGGCCGGGTTGTGCAGCCACGCGGCGTTCAAGGTCACCTTCAGCTTCCACTGCCCGCCACTGTGCACCAGTTGGTAGGTCACAGCGTGCGTGGTGGCCGGATCCCCGGAGCGGGGGTCGACCTTGGAGTCGTAGGCGTAGGCGTGCGGTATCTCCGCCACCGTCTTGCCGGAGGCGTCGACCAGGGCGATCGAGCCGTCCTTCTTCTGGACCGGGGTCAGGCCCTTGAGCTGAAGCGGAAAGGTCCAGGAGTTGGCCGCCCGTGCGGAGTGGAGAACGATCCACTCCTTCACCCCGGTCGTCAGCGGAGCCAGCGCCAGGTCCGTGTCCGGTAGCACGCCCGGGTAGGTGACCGTCGAGCCCGAAGCCGTACCGGCAACCTTGGCCGCACCCTGCAGGCCGTACGACAGCGAGTGACTGCCGTCCGCCGCGAAGGAGGTCAGGGCCTTGTCGTTCGCCGACGAAGCGAAGTCGACGGACAGGGAGTTGGCCTTCTCGTGCCAGCGCCCGTCCGAGGCGTGCTGCACACCGGTGTCGATCGGCTGCCACGCGCCGGAGCTGTCCCGGTAGTTCACCGGACGCTGGGCGATCTTCCGGGTGACCGAACCGTCGACATTCTCGAAGTAGTCGGACGTCGCTGAGGACTTCGCCGCGATACGGCGGCTCGCCTTCGCCGAGAACCCGGTCGCCTTGTGGCTCAGGCCCTGATCGGCATGGCGGGCGTAGGGCGCATACGAGGGCAGTTCTCCCTTGCCCTTGCCCGGCCGGTGACCCCTCCCACGGTGGGCCTTGGTCGCCGACGCGGGCGCGTAGTGACCGTGTCCCGCTGCGCTACCCGAGGCCTGCCGCGGCAGCTTGCCCCAATGCGTCGGGCCCGCCGTCAGCCAGTCGGCGAAGCGGGCCAGGCTGGGCATCGACAGCGACGGGAGGCTCGCTCCCATCGCCATCGCATCCTGCGTCGTCAGCATCAGTGCGAAGCCGACCAGGGTCAGAACCGCCACAGCGCGCCGCAAGCGTCGGGGCAGGCCGAACCGCCGACGCGAGCGGCACAAGGGACGACGACGCATGGTCACCAACTCCGTACAGGATGGGCACAGAAACGAGCCAACCTTGGCAGAGATGATCACCAAGCAGCTAGATCAACTGAGTAAGCTTCAGATAAGGACCCGGCGTCGACCAAGGGGCCTTTTCTTACAAGGTATTTGACGGCCCGTGGGGTGATTTTCCCGATTACCGATGCAGTGCAGCTTCCACCACGTGTGCGACTTCCTTGCGGGTGCCGGCGGACAGGCCCACCGTTGTCACATTCGGCCGAGTTGGCCCACCGCCGCCGCCCACCACGACGAACCGCGCCCTCGATGCCTTCTGTGCCACCTGCACGACGGCCCCGGCCTGCGCAGCCCCCACCCCGAGCACCATGTCGCAGTGTCGCTGAAGAAGGGAGTTGGCATACGGGATCGCGTTCGGCACCGTCGCCGGGCCGGTCACCTGGAGGTACGACACCTTCCCGTGCGTGGCCAGCGAAGCATCCTCCATGCCCGCCCACACCGCCGCCGCCTGCCTACCGGCGATCCCTCGATCGTCCGTCAGCAGACACGCCTGCGACGAGGTGTACTGCCGCGCCCTCACCTGCGGCGCATCGGAGCCTCCCCCGGGCCAGAACGCCACAGCGCCGGCGGCAACGACCAGGACGGCCGCCGAACCGGTGATCCACCGGGCACGACCCCGTATCCTCAGCATCACGACTCCCCCCGCGGCCGGTCCGACCAGGCGAGCAGAGAGTGCAGTGCCGCGCCCACCGTGCTCACCACCAACAGCACGAAACCGCCGGCGAACGCCAAACCCGTCCCGCCGTCCGGCGACTCGGCCAGGTCCGCTATCCAGAGCAGCCACAGGACCGTGAAGCCGGCGAAGGCCACCCAATCCGCCCGCCTCCGCCGCCGCGCGGCCAGCACAGCCGACGGCACCGGGCACAGCAGACCGAGACTGCCCAACGGCACTAGCGCCAGCAGGCATCGACTCACCCACGTCAAGACGCGCTTCCGGCGGCCATCACCCTCGGTGGGACCGCGGCCTTTCTGCAACGACGTCATGGACTACCCCTTAGTGGCAGCACAGACCGAAATGGTCACCTTGTGATGACCACTACTCGGCTCAAGATCGGGGAACGCTATCGCACGGCCTCCGGCATCGCGTTGACCGCCGGACACCCGGTTCGCGGCGCTCAACCACAACCCACGCCAACAGGCGTGGTGATGTGGGGAGCGTCCAATTGACGGCTCTGTCTCACATTCGGTTTGCGCCGTGAGGTGCCGTTGGTTCGAGAAAGACCTGCACCAACCCGCTGTCGCAGCAGTCGGGTTGAAGCTGAGGGCAGCCTGATCCGGGTGATGACGGGGAGAGCGAGAGCGGCCCTGACAACGCAGGGACGTGTCCAGTACTGCCAGATGGGGCGGGTCCGGCAAGCGTGATGGAGAGGAGTACGCGACTACCCGACAGCGCCCGCACGTGTATGAAGTCTGTGGGACTTCTATGCAGGCCACATCAGGCTCGTGAGCCGACGACAGCGTGTCGTTCCTACCCTGCGGCCATCGCCCCGATCCGCGCCGGGCGGTTCACCCCGGCGGTTTCCATGCGACGCCTCTGCGGCTTCGGGCAGTGAAAGCTTCCTGTAAGGAAGGAGTCCCGACACTTGCGCCCACATGTCGCTTCTGCAGTCTGGGGCCTGATGCCGTGAACGCCGTCACACGTTTCTGTCTGGATCACAAGCGCCTGGTCGTACTCGCCTGGCTGGTGCTGACAGTGATCGGTGCCATGACCGTCGGACAGGCCACCGGGCGTCTGACACACACCTTCGCCACCCCCGCCACCAAGGGCTACGACACCAACCTGCACCTGCTGCAGAAGTTCGGCATCGACGGCAATGAGCAGCCGTCCATCGGCGTCCTTACACTCCCCGCGGGCAAGGGCATGGACACCGCGGCCGGCCAGGACATCGCCGCGCACATCTTCGCAGCCGCGAACAAAGCGGGCCACCTGGCCGTCGCCGACTGGGCCAACACCCACGACTCCAGGCTCGTCTCCGCCGACAAGCGCACGACCTGGGCGATCTTCAACATGCCCAACCCCGACATCTCGACCGGGGCCGGGGTGATGGATCGCATCGAGCCAGCGCTCAGGGCCTCGGCGCCAGCAGGCGCCACCGTTTCGGTGACCGGCTTCGAGCAGATCCAGACCACCAGCCAGGGCTCCGCGGGCGGCGGCCCCGGTGTGCTGGTGGAAACGCTGATCGGAGCCGCCGGAGCACTGGCCGTCCTGCTCTTCGTCTACGGCTCCGCGCTGGCCCTCGTTCCGCTGCTGATCGCCGTGCCCGCGATCCTGACGACCTTCCTCCTGGTCCTGGGTCTCACCCACACCATGGACGTGAGCTTCCTGGTGGAGTACCTGATCGCCGTCATGGGGCTCGGTATCGCCGTCGACTACTCACTGCTGCTCATCACCCGCTGGCGCGAGGAACGCGAGGCCGGGCGAAGCAACGAGGAGGCGATCGTGGCCGCCGGCCCGACTGCCGGACGCGCCGTGGTGCTCAGTGGCCTCACCGTCGCCGCGGGTCTGCTCTCCCTGATCATCCTGCCGGTGCCGTTCCTGCGCAGTATCGGTGTCGGCGGCATGCTCATCCCGCTGGTGGCCATCGCCTCCGCGGTCACCCTGCTGCCGGTGATCCTCGCCGCATGGGGTCCGGCCCTGGACAAGCACCGCATCCGCAGGGGGTCGACGACGTTCAGCCGGGGCTGGGAGCGCTGGGCCCATGCCGTGGTGCGCCACCGCTGGGCGGCGGGCATCGCCGGACTGGTCATCGTCGTCGGCCTGGCGATCCCGGGACTGTTCATGAACACGGGACAGCCTCGTGCCAACTCCTTGGGGGGCAAGAGCCAGGCCGCGGTCACCCTGCACGCCCTGGAGAGGCAGGGGGTGCCCAGCGGGGTGGTCTTCCCCGTCCAGATCCTCACCCACGGCGGACCCGGCGCCGCCCAGGAAGCCGCACGGATCGCGGAGAAGACGCCCGGGATCTACACGGTTCTCGCGCCCGCGACGCCTTCCTTCCGGCAGGCAGGCGACTCCCTCATCACCGCCATCCCCTACAACGAGGGCAATACTTCCGCCGGAACGGCCACCGTGGCTCGGGTGCGTGCGGCACTCGCCAACCTCCCGGGAGGAGTCGAGGTCGGCGGCAACACCGCACAGAACGTCGACTTCAACCGCGCGGTGTACGGCAATTTCCCGCTGATGCTCGCAGTGATCTCGCTGCTCGCCTTCCTGCTGCTGGCCCGGGAATTCCGCTCCGCAGTACTGGCCGTCAAGGCCGTGGTGGTGAACCTGGTGTCGCTCGGCGCCTCGTTCGGTTTCCTGGTGCTCTTCTGGCAGAACGGCCTCGGGTCCCAGGCGGTCTACGGGATTGCGGCCACCGGATCGATCCGCAACTGGATCCCCATCATCACCTTCGCGTTCCTCTTCGGGCTGTCCATGGACTACGAGGTCTTCATCCTGGCCCGCATGCGTGAGGAATACGACCGCACCCACTCCACCCAGCAGGCCATCGTCGGTGCGCTGGCCCGGACCGGACGCCTCGTCACCTGCGCAGCGGTGATCCTCGCCATCTCCTTCGCGTCGCTGTCCAGCGCTCCCGACGTGGTGGTGGAGATGATCGCCACCGGACTGGGCGTCGGCATCTTCGTCGACGCCGTCGTCGTCCGGACCCTGCTGGTGCCCGCCCTGGTGGCGATCATGGGCCGGTGGAACTGGTGGCTCCCGGAGAGGCTCGCCCGGCTCCTGCGCGTTCCCCAGGCCGGTGGTGACGACGGGATCAGTTCTCCTGTCCCGGTGAGCGCCGGCCTCGACTGAGAGTGCGGGCGCCAGGGCCCGCCGAGGGCTTCCGACGCCCCCGGCTGCGAAGGGCCGCCGCCCGCTCCCGGGCGGCGGCCCCGCGCAGGTCGAGCAGTCCGCGCGCGGTGGCAGCTGGCCGCACCCGCTGCCCTCATCCGCCCTGGACCCCAACGCCCAAGCCCAGGTGCTCACCACGGACGGCGCCGTCCTTGCCGCCACCCCGGCCCTGCAGGGGCAGCGCGCCGTCTACACCCTGCCCCCCGGTTCCCAGGCCCCCGTGCGGCAGAAAGCCGCAGACACGGTGGTGAACGGCGAGGTACGCGTTCACGGCAGCCGGGCCACCGTCGGCGGCAGACCGGTGACGATCATCACCCTCACCACCACCGACCTGCTCAGCCAGGTCAACGAGACCTTCGCCCGGCTGCTGCTGGTGGGCGTGCCCTGCATCCTGTTGCTGGCCTGCGGCACCGTATGGCTGGTCGTGGGCCGGGCCCTGCGCCCGGTTGAGCGCATCCGCCGCTCGGTCACCGAGATCACGGCCGCAGACCTGTCGCGGCGCGTTCCGCAGCCGGACACCCACGACGAGATCGGTGACCTCGCGCGCACGATGAACGACATGCTCACCCGGCTCGACGACTCCGCGGCGCGGCAGCGGCGCTTTACCGCCGACGCCTCGCACGAGCTGCGCAGCCCGCTGGCGGCGATCCGCACCGCACTGGAGGTCGGCCTTGCCCACCCGGAGACCGCGCCCTGGCCGGAGGTCGCCCGGCGAGCGGTACGTCAGTCCGAGCGCCTGGAGACGCTCGTGCACGAGCTTCTCGTCCTTGCCAGGAGTGACGACCGCCAGCTCGTGACGCGACGGCGTCGGGTCGATCTCGGCGAGCTGGTCGAGGAGGTACGCGCGAACAGTGCCGCGCCGCGGGTGCCCGTCGGCATCGACCGCGCGAGGACCGGCGTGATGGTCGTCGGCGACGCCGAGCACCTGAGCCGTATGGTGCGCAACGTCCTCGACAACGCCATCCGCCACGCCCGGCACGCGGTCCAGGTCTCGGTCCTGGACGCGCCGCCCGATCAGGTGCGAATCGAGATCGCCGACGACGGCCCCGGCGTCCCGCCCGAGGAACGCGAGCGCGTCTTCGACCGCTTCGTCCGGCTGGACGCCAGCCGCGAACGCACCAGCGGATCGAGCGGTCTCGGCCTTGCCATCGCCAAGGAGATCGCGACCGCGCACGGCGGCCATATCACCTTCGACGAGGCCCCCGATGGCGGTGCACTCGTCCTGATCACCCTGCCACGCACCGCCGCTGAGTGAGCGCCGTAGTGGGCTGAGGCGCGGCTCCCTTCCACCAAGAGGGTCCTCAGTGCCGGACGCGGCGCAGCTCGAGCAGCTTCCGGATGCTGAAGTCGGCAGACCTCGACCACCCCACGACGTTCCGCTCTTCCTCTTGGATCAGCTCGGCCTTCTCCGTGATCCCGTGCAGTGCCTCCGCGGGGATCTGGAGGACTCCGTGGTCGTCGCCGTGCAGGATGTCGCCGGTCCGCACAGCCATCCCGGCCACCGTGACCGGGCCGCCCACCTCGATCAGGCGCATGTAGGAGCGGGCGACGCACAGTCCGGCCGCGTGGACCGGGTACGGCATCCCGCGCAGGCTGTCCGCGTCGCGTACCCGGCCGTTGGTGATCACACCGCGCACGCCCAGCGCCGCGAGCAGGCTGCCGTTCACTTCGCCGAGGAAGGCGCCGGCGCCCGCGGGCTCGTCGCAGTCCTCGACCACCACCACGACGGGACCGTCCTGCTCGCTGATCGCCCGGTGCAGTTGGGAGACCGGCACCGCGTCCCTCCCCGGCTCGCGGGCGACCATACGGGCGGTGACCGCACATCCGAGCATGACGCCGGCGCCGGTGACGCGGTGGATCGATCCGCCGGTGCAGCCGACGCCGTACGGACGCAGGCGCAGCGCATCGAGGGCGTTGCTCAGCGCGGGGGTGTCCCAGGCAGCGAGCCCTTCGAGAAGTTCGAGGTCCGTTGCCGTCATGGGGAAGCTCCTTCGGTGTAGTCGATGTCGATGACCAGATTGCGGTGCGCGTCGATGGACGCGGTGCAGTCGGGCCCGATGGCGCACGAGTTCTCGTGCTCCTCGAACACCGCAGGGCTGCGTACGGTGAAACCGGGCGCGAGCGCGTGCCGGTCGTAGACGTCCACCTCGCAGGCGTCCAACCCGGGCAGCCGCAGTGACCGGAGGCCGCGCCGTGGCCCGGCGGTCGCTGCGCGGTGGGCGGGCGAGGGACGTGCCGTCGGCAGGCTGGACCGGAGCAGGCGCCGACCGCCGAGGACCCGGCCGACGGGACCGACGCCGTGGAGGGGAGGGTCGCGGAGGTGAGCTTCCCCGGCGACCACTACCGCTGCCGGGTCGAGATCGCCGGAACGTGGGTCGAGGTGCACTCCCAGCAGGCCG
The DNA here is from genome assembly GCF_040646295.1 of Streptomyces sp. NPDC046197. Classification (NCBI taxonomy): domain Bacteria; kingdom Bacillati; phylum Actinomycetota; class Actinomycetes; order Kitasatosporales; family Streptomycetaceae; genus Streptomyces; species Streptomyces sp. NPDC046197. The sequence goes on from NZ_JBEYZY010000025.1 coordinate 20,492, forward strand.
TCCCTCCCGGCCCGGTCCGCGTGCGGATCCCGCCCGGCGTCACGCCGCGGTGGAAGACCGGGCTGACCATGGCGATGTCCGCCGGCGTCGTCGGCCATGAACGCCTCCAGGGTCAGCCAGAACGGCCCGGCGTTCTTCGCCCGCACCTCCAACGCCAGCTCTCCGAGGGTGGGCACCCGCGATCTCCAAGATCGCAAACCCGCTGTTGCTGCATCTGCCATGGCCGTGGCCTGGTCGGGGGTGGAGACCAGGAGCATGGCGCCCACCTCACGTGGCAGAGCGGAGGAGGTCTCCAGGTCGTCCAGGACGGCGTTGTGCCCGTAGAGGCGCAAGTTGGCGTCCCATTCGTCCTCGGTGAGCCCGAGGACGCCCTGTACGCGGTCGGTCAGCATCCTGCGCAGCAGGCGGGCCCACTCTGCGATGGAGGCGAGGATGTGTGGGTCGCGGATGCCGACGAAGGACACCGTCTCGTACCCGGTGATCGCGGCGCCCTCCAGCTCTTGCGACGGAGGCCGACCGGCACACCCGCCGATTCAGCCCTGGAGGGAGGCGAGCCAGGCGGTCAGCAGGCGGTTGACCTCCTCGGGACGCTCCTGCTGGATCCAGTGCCCGCAGCCGTCCAGGATATGGGTGGAGGCCAGGCCGGGGAGGGTGGCTGGGTAGGCGTCGATCGCGTCGGCCATCCAGGTCGTGGAAGCGTCCAGGGCGCCGCCGATGAACAGGGACGGCTGCTTGATCGGGGCTCCGGCGTACTGGGCGAGGTCCTCCCAGTCGCGGTCCATGTTGCGGTAGCGGTTGAGGGCCCCGGTCATGCCGGTGCGCTCGAACTCCCCGGCGTACACGTCGAGGTCGTCCTCGGTCAGCCAGGCGGGCAGCTTGCCGCCGGGGAAGCGGTCGCGCAGCCGGCCGCCGGTGCGGGCCACAAAGTGCGGGTCGGGCTCGCCCTGGGCGGGCATGGTGTCGGCGGACATGGCCGCGTAGAAGCCCGCGAGCCAGCCCCGGAGGTCGGGCTCCATCTCTGCTTCGGCCCGGCCGGGCTCCTGAAAGTACGAGACGTAGAACTCCTGGTCGCCGCCCATCTGCGCGAAGACGTCGGTGGGGCGGGGGCCGCCGGGCGGCGCGTAGGGGACGCTCAGCAGTCCGACGGCGCGAAAGACCTCGGGGTGGAGCAGGGCGGAGGCCGCCGCGATGCTGGAGCCCCAGTCGTGCCCGACGACCACCGCCCTCTCCTCGCCCAGGGCGCGCACCAGGGCGACGTTGTCCGCCACTAGGTCGAGCATCCGGTAGGCGTCCGTCGCGGCCGGCTTGGAGGAGCGGCCGTAGCCGCGCACGTCGAGCGCCACGGCCCGGTACCCCGCCGCCGCGAGGGCCGGGAGTTGGCGGCGCCAGGAGTACCAGGACTCGGGGAAGCCGTGGACGAGCAGGACCAGCGGTCCGGTGCCCTGCTCGACCAGGTGCAGGCGCCCGGCGGGTGCCTCGATGGTGCGGTGGCGCAGGTCGGCGGACGGCGCGGGCTGGTGCATCGCTTCTCCTCGGTTCACGGGCGGCCGCGGTTACCCACCGATCATGCGGCGCGGCGGCCGGGCGACGCGAACACTCTTGCCATCATGGCAAAGTGGCAGGACAGGGCGGTGGAGGCAGCACGGCCGGAGGGAGCGGGGCGACGGTGACGGACGACGGCATAGCCGACACGCTGGCGGCCATGGGCCCCGGCTGCGGACCGCGCGCGAGCAGCGCGGCGCCACACTCACCGGCGTCAGCCGCGCGACCGGCATCTCGCTGAGCACGCTGTCGCGGATCGAGACCGGCCGGCGCAAGCCGACCCTGGAGGTGCTGCTGCAGCTCGCGAAGGCGTACGACGTCTCCCTGGACGAGCTGGCCGGCACCGCACCCGCCGCGGCGGCCGGACCGCGCACCCCGGTGCCGCAGCGTTCCGGCAACGACAAGGCGGTGCTACCGCTGACCCGGTACGTCGGGGGCCTGCACGCCCACAAGCACGTCCTGCCCGCCATCGACGCGCCGCCGGCGCGGCCGCGGCAGGTCTCCCATGACGGGTACGAATGGCTGTGCGTCCTGTACGGGCGGCTGTGGCTGGCGCTCGGCGAACAGGACCTCGTCCTGAGCGCCGGGGACGTGGCCGAGTTCGACACCCGCACCGCCCACGGAGTCGCGAACGCCGGACCCGGCGAACCGGTCGAATACTTGATCATGTTCGGGCCGCAGGGAGAGCGCCTACGATCGCGCACCCCAGCCCCCGACCGCTGGGCCCGGTAGTGCGGAGCACAGCGTCCGGGCCCCCGCGACGGTGCCTGCGGCTTCACGCCTCGGCAGCGTCCGGATCACGCAGTGGTCGCAGGCCGCCGGGCAGGTCAGGATGCGCATGCCGGTCAGCCTGTGGGCAGGCCGATCTGATGGCGTTCGAGCACGGAGCGGAGCTCCGAAAGGACCTGCACGGCGGCTAGTCCTGAGGGGCCGCCGAGGGTGTCTGCGGTCAGCTCGGCCAGCGTTTCGGTGAAGGTTGCCTCCGCAGCCTCGACGAGTTGCAGGCCGTCATCGGTCAGGTCCAGCAGTGATGAGCGACGATCCGATGGATTGGTTCGCCGTATGACCCATGCCTGCTTCTCCAGACGGTCGATGCCCTTACTGGTCGCACCGATCCCGATGGCGAACTCAGCGGCGAGGTCCGCCACCCGGGACCCGGAGTGGTCGCGCAGGAAGCGCAGGAACTCGAACTGCGAGGTGACGATCCCGTGCCGCTCGCGAAGACGGTCGTTCAGCGCGTTGTAGAGGCGCGTCTCGCAGCGGACGAGGTCGGCGAAGAAGCCCGGGAGGTCGACCCGGCCACCGCTTGACTTAGATGCCATGGCATATATCTTAGCACGCACACAGATGCCTGGGCATATAGTTCCTCGGCATGCACTGGTAATGGAGGCGACAATGAGCAGGCAACAGCGCGCGGAGATCGACGCGATGGTCCGACGGCCGCAGCCGGAGGGCCCTCGGTCGGTGGAGGAGCTCCGCGCCGGGTTCAGGGCGATGATGGCCGAAATGATCGTCCCGGCCGGGATCCGCACCCGGACTGCGACGCTCGGCGATCGGCCCGCGGTGCTCGTCGAGCCGGCCGGCACTCCGAAGGCCGGGACGATCCTCTACTTCCACGGCGGCTCTTACGTGGTCGGTTCACCAGAGACGGCGATGTCGCTGACGGGGAACCTGGTGACCAAAACAGGGTTCAGAGCATTCTCGTTGGATTACCGGCTTGCCCCTGAGCACCCGTTCCCGGCCGCGATCGAGGACGGGCTCAGCGCCTACCGCGCACTTCTCGACAGCGGCGAAGACCCTTCGGCGATCGCATTCGCCGGGGACTCCGCCGGTGGCGGCCTCACTGCCGCCACCTGCCTCGCCGCCCGCGACGCGGGCCTGCCCATGCCCGCCGCGATCGTGGCGTTCTCCCCTGGACTCGACATGACCCGGACAGGCGGGAGCATGGCCAGCAAGGCGGGCATCGATCCGTTCTTCACGCGTGAGGGCCTGGAACACACCGGGGCCATGTACCTTGCGGGACAGGACCCGCACCAGCCCATGCTCAGCCCCGCCACCCTCGCCGACCTGACCGGCTTCCCTCCGATACTTCTGCAGGCGGGCACCAACGAAATGCTCCTGGACGACTCCACACGCATGGCCACGCACGCGAGGGAAGCCGGAGTGGACGTCATCCTGGACATCACCGCTGACGTTCCACATGTCTTCCAGGCGTTCGCCGGCGTCCTGGACGAAGCCGACGAGGCACTGGAGCGCGCCGCTCTCTTTCTCACTCAGCACATCCGCACCAGGGACACGGCACACACGTCGGCAGGTTGAAGCCCGCAGACCATCGCATACGGACCACGGTCCGCAACCCGGGCCCTGGCTCGCCGTTCCTCTTCCTTGCGGCCGGCGCCCCACCTCGCTCCGAAGGCCGTTCCCGGGGGTGCGTTCTCCGTGGGCGGTGGCTCACGCGGCCAGGTTAAGACCTTCTTGCGTGACGCGAGTGCAACTGACCGACACGAATGGGCGTTCGTCGAGCCGTACCCGTCGATCGGCGAATATGGCCCGTACCCCGAGCGGCTGCGACAGCAGTTCGAGGGCGTGATCTGGCGGTTCAAGACGGGCGGGCAGTGGCGGGAGATGCCGGCCGAGTTCAGCGCCTGGTCGACCGTCCACAACCGCTTCCGGCAGTGGCGTGACGCCGACGTCATCGTGCTCCTCTACGCACAGCCTTTGAGCAGGGTCGTCCGGCTCACTGTCGACGATGTGCTCCGCGACGGAGACGCCATACTCCTACGGCTCGGGGAACCGGCCTCACCCGTCCCCGCTCCGGTCGACTCCCTGCTGCTGGAGCACATCGCGAACCGCGATCGGTGCTCGGCGCCACGCTGACCGCCTGCGGGGCGGCGTCCGCAGCCCCCACCCCAACCCCCGCCTCCGCCCGCGGCCCGCCGGCCGCGTTCGCCCAGACGACCGTCGACGCCGGCGCACCGGGCGTGATCGTACGGGTCGACGACGGCCGCCACCCGGTCACCACAATCGCCGACCAGGCCCACTGGACCACCGCCGGGCACCGGCTTGCGGCGAACGACGAGTTCCGGATGGGCTCCAACACCAAGACCATGGTCGCCACACTGGTCCTGCAGCTGGTGGCCGAACACCGCCTCGCCCTGACCGACCCGGTCGAGCAGTGGCTGCCCGGCCTCGTCCCGAACGGGCGTGCGATCACCGTACGGATGCTGCTCAACCACACCAGCGGCCTGTTCAACTACCTCTACGACCCCGCCGTCCTGGCCGCCTACACCGGCCGGGACACCCGCCGGTGGATGCCGGAGGAACTCCTCGCCGCAGGCACCGCCCACCCGCCGCAGTTCGCCCCGGGCACCCGCTTCTCCTACAGCAACACCAACTACATCGCACTCGGCCTGATCCTCCAACGAGCCACCGGTCACAGCCTCGCCGACCTGATCCAGCAGCACATCGCCCGCCCGCTGCACCTGCGCCACACATACCTGCCCAGCAGCCCCGCCGTCAGTCGCCGGCTCGCGCACGGGTACGAACCCGACGCGGCCCACCTGCCCCCCCCTGCCCCCCTGCTCCCGCCGGGCACCCCGCCGGGGACCTCGTTCGCCGGCCCGCATCGGGGCGCCGCCGACGTCGACACCACCGCGGTCAACCAGAGCACGCTGTGGGCCGCCGGCGGCGTGGTCTCCACCGCAGCGGACTGGGCCCGGTTCGACACCGCGCTCCTCTCCGGCAAGCTGCTCCCCGCCGCCCAGCTCGCCCAGATGCGCACCACCGTCCCGGAAGACCCGACCGCCACGAACGGCGACGGCTACGGCCTGGGGCTGCGCAAGGTCGTCTTCCCCTGCGGCACTGTCTGGGGCCACGACGGCCAGGCGGCCGGCTACTCCAGCGAGACCTACACCGACCCCACCGGCAAGCGCACCGTCGCCGTCCTCACCAGCACGGTCTTCGACCTCGCCCGCCCCCGGGCGGCCGCCGCCCACCAGGCCCTCGTGAACGCCGCCGTCTGCACCATGCTCGGCGGGCGCCTCCCCACCGGATCGTCGCCGTCACCGACCGCCCGCTGAGCCCGGTGAGGACGAGCGCCGACCGCGCGCAGGACATCGGACGTGCCAGCGTGGTTGACGATGCACGTTGTACCGCCCAGACCCGTGCCTCCGCGCGCGGCATGCCGGACTGGCCTCAGTGGCGCGCGCCTTCCAACTGTTCGCCTCGCCACGTAGGCGGTCGCACCGGCGCGGCCCGCCCGCCACCTTTCTTACCCGGAACCTGACCAGAAAAGTGTGCCGCCATGACCGTGCTGGCCAGATGGTGTTTCCGACACCGTTTCGTCGTCCTCGGGATCTGGGTCGTCTTGCTGACCGCGATCGCCGTGCCGTACGCGAAGCTCGGCACCAGCTACTCCGACGCCTTCAGCCTGCCTGACCGTGCACGACCCAGCACGGGCGTTCTCATCCCATCCCAGCACGATCCCAGCACGGTAGGGATGAGCAGGGGTGATGACAGGTGACGAGGGGTCAGCCGTCCCAGCACCATCCCAGCACGGGAAAAAACAAAGGGCCCGACCCCGAAGAGCCGGACCCTCTCCGACCTGCATGTTTGCCAGATCAGCGACGTGGTGATAGGTCAGCCGCTACACATTGAACCGGAACTCCACCACGTCCCCGTCCTGCATCACGTAGTCCTTGCCCTCCATGCGGGCCTTGCCCTTGGCGCGGGCTTCGGCGACCGAGCCGGTCTCCACGAGGTCGTGGAAGGAGATGACCTCGGCCTTGATGAAGCCCTTCTGGAAGTCGGTGTGGATGACACCGGCGGCCTCGGGGGCGGTGGCGCCCTTCTTGATGGTCCAGGCGCGGGACTCCTTGGGGCCGGCCGTCAGGTAGGTCTGCAGGCCGAGGGTGTTGAAGCCGACGCGGGCGAGGGTGGCCAGGCCAGGCTCGTCCTGGCCGACGGACTGCAGGAGCTCCAGGGCCTCCTCCTCGTCCAGCTCGGCGAGGTCCGCCTCCAGCTTGGCGTTGAGGAAGATCGCCTCGGCGGGGGCCACCAGGGTCCGCTGCTCGTTCTTGAAGTCCTCGTCGATCAGCTCGTCCTCATCGACGTTGAAGACGTAGAGGAAGGGCTTGGTGGTGAGCAGGTGCAGGTCGTGCAGCAGCTCGTTGCGCTCGGTGCCCTGGACGATGCCGTGCGCGAAGAGCGTGTCGCCCTTCTCCAGGATCTCCTTGGCCTCCTCGACGGCCTTCACCTTGGGGGCCACGTCCTTCTTGATCCGCGACTCCTTCTGCAGGCGCGGCAGGACCTTCTCGATCGTCTGGAGGTCGGCGAGGATCAGCTCGGTGTTGATCGTCTCGATGTCGTTCTTCGGCGAGACCTTGCCGTCGACGTGCACGACGTTCTCGTCCTTGAAGGCACGGATGACCTGGCAGATGGCGTCCGACTCACGGATGTTCGCGAGAAACTTGTTGCCCAGGCCCTCGCCCTCGCTGGCGCCGCGCACGATGCCGGCGATGTCGACGAAGTCGACGGTGGCCGGAAGGATCCGCTCCGACTTGAAGATCGAGGCGAGCTGGGCGAGACGACCGTCCGGGACGCCCACGACACCGACGTTCGGCTCGATCGTGGCGAACGGGTAGTTGGCCGCGAGCACGTCGTTCTTGGTCAGGGCGTTGAACAGGGTCGACTTGCCGACGTTCGGCAGACCGACGATTCCGATCGTGAGCGACACGTTGCGACTTCCCGTACGTGAGAGGACTGGGGGCCAGGGGGCCGATCCACCAGTCTACGGCGTGTCGCACCCCGCCTCCGCGACGGTTCGAACGCTTGGCCAAGCTACGCCGAGCGGCGTGTCAGACGGCCTATTCGGCACATAAACAGACCTAGGTTGGTCCAGTGGAGCAACACAGGACGCGCCCCCAGCAACACGGACCGCGACGCGGTCGGCCACCCCTGCCCGCCCAGGGGGACCGAGCACCGCGTGGACGGCCGGGGTACGACGACCATGCCGGACGGCCCGCGACGCGGCGTCCGCCGGTGGCACGGCGGCCCGCCCCGGCGGCTCCGGCCCTGCGGCAGCTGCCCAATCCGCGGCTGACGGGGCTCGGGGGCGGTCTGTTCTGCGGGGCGGTGATGTTCGCGCTGGGCGGTCTCGACCAGTTGCTGTTCGGGGCGTCACTGACGGCGTACGGCCTGCTGTTCCTGCCGGTGTGCGTGCTGACCGCGGTGTGGGTGCGCCGGGGCGACCTGCTGACCGCGCCCGTCGTGGTGCCGATCGGGTTCGCCGTGGGGCTGCTGCCGGTGGTGGACGGGGGCGGCGGGTTCTTCGGCAAGTTGATGGGGCTGGTGACCGCGCTAGCCACGCAGGCGATGTGGCTGTACGGCGGGACGCTGGTCGCGGGGGTGACGGTGCTGACCCGGCGGGCCGCCCTGGTGCGCCGTCGGGCCGCCGTGCGGAACCGTTCGTCGGTGTGACACCCACGCAGTGCCCCCCGCGCAGTGACCCCGTAGTGCGCTGCCCGTGCACTGCGCGGCTCTCCCAGCCGTCCTCCCTACCCCGCCCTACCCCGCCTTCGCCGCCCGCATCGCCGCCCCCACGATGCCCGCGTTGTTCTGCAGCTGGGCGGGGACGATCTCCGCCTTGATGCCCTCGATCAGGGGCAGGAACTTCTGGGACTTGCGGCTGACACCGCCGCCGATGATGAACAGCTCGGGGGAGAAGAGCATCTCGACGTGGGCGAGGTACTTCTGGACGCGCCGGGCCCAGTGCTCCCAGGTCAGCTCGTGGTCGTCCTTGGCCTTGCTGGACGCCCGCTTCTCGGCGTCGTGCCCTTCGAGCTCCAGGTGGCCCAGCTCGGTGTTGGGCACGAGGACACCGTCGACGAACAGGGCGCTGCCGATGCCGGTGCCGAAGGTCAGCAGAATGACCGTGCCCCGGCGGTCCCGGCCGGCGCCGAAGTTCATCTCGGCGATGCCCGCGGCGTCCGCGTCGTTGACCACCGTCACCGGCAGGCCGTCCAGACGCGCGCTGAACAACGCGCGCGCGTCCGTGTCGATCCAGCTCCGGTCGACGTTGGCCGCGGTACGGATGGTCGCGCCGCCGGTGACCACGCCGGGGAAGGTCAGCCCTACCGGTCCCGTCCAGCCGAAGTGCTCGACGACCTGCTTGACGCCGTCGGCCACTCCGTCGGGCGTCGCAGGGTGCGGGGTGAGCACCTTGCGGCGCTCCTGGGCCAGGTCGCCCCCGTCCAGGTCCACAGGGGCGCCCTTGATGCCGGACCCGCCGATGTCCACGCCGAAGATCTGCATGGCTCCACGCTACGACGTGACACTGACAGTCACGCCGCGGACTCCGGGCGGTCACCCCCGGTCGGGTCGGTCAGGCCTCCGGTGTACCGGCCCCGCCGCGCTCGGCGGCCAGGGCCGCCGCCTCGTCGCGCAGGTCCCGGCGCAGCTCCTTGGGCAGCGAGAAGGTGATGGACTCCTCGGCCGCCCTGACGAGCTCCACGTCCTCGAAGCCGCGCCGCGCGAGCCATTCGAGGACCTGCTCGACCAGCACCTCCGGCACCGACGCGCCCGAGGTGACACCGACCGTCGACACGCCCTGAAGCCAGGCCTCGTCGATCTCGTCGGCGAAGTCCACGAGGTACGCCTGCCGCGCACCGGCCAGCTTGGCGACCTCCACCAGCCGCTTGGAGTTGGAGGAGTTGCGGGAGCCGACCACGACGACCAGGTCCGCCTGGGCGCCCATCTGCTTCACGGCGAGCTGACGGTTCTGGGTGGCGTAGCAGATGTCGTCGCTGGGCGGCGAGATGAGCTGCGGGAACTTCTCCTTGAGCGCGTCGACGGTCTCCATGGTCTCGTCGACCGACAGGGTGGTCTGCGACAGCCACACCACCTTGGAGGGGTCGCGCACCTCGACGTTCCCGACGTCTTCGGGGCCGTCGACGAGCTGGATGTGCTCGGGGGCCTCGCCGGTGGTGCCGATGACCTCCTCGTGGCCCTCGTGCCCGATCAGGAGGATGTCGTAGTCCTCCTTGGCGAAGCGGACGGCCTCCTTGTGGACCTTGGTCACCAGGGGGCACGTCGCGTCGATGGTGGCGAGCCGGCCGCGCTCGGCCTCCTCGTGCACCACGGGGGCCACGCCGTGCGCCGAGAACATCACGATGTTGCCCGGTGGCACCTCCTCCGTCCGCTCGACGAAGACGGCGCCCTTCTTCTCCAGGGTCTGCACGACGTACTTGTTGTGGACGATCTCGTGCCGGACATAGATCGGGGCCCCGTACTGCTCCAGGGCCTTCTCGACGGCGATCACGGCGCGGTCCACACCCGCGCAGTAGCCCCGGGGGGCGGCGAGCAGGACACGGCGGCCAGACGAAGCAGTCATGGCACCCATCGTAAGGCCGGGTCCGGCCCGCCGAAGATCGCGTCCTCGGGCGTGCGGCAGCGGGGCCGCACAACGGTGCTCGCCGTATCGCCGAGCTGCTACGGCGATGTCGGCGGCGACGGCTACGCTCGCGGGCATGGCTGTCTCCACGTCCCCCGAAGCGCCCCTTCCCGTCGGCGAGGTCTCGCGGCTGATCGGCGGGTGGATCGACCGGCTCGGTGCGGTGTGGGTCGAGGGACAGATCACGCAGTTGTCGCGGCGGCCGGGTGCCGGGGTCGTGTTCCTGACGCTGCGCGACCCGTCGTACGACATCTCCGTCAGTGTGACCTGCTACCGGCAGGTCTTCGACGCGATCGCCGACGTCGTGAGCGAGGGTGCCCGGGTCGTGGTCCTCGCCAAGCCGGAGTGGTACGCCCCGCGCGGGCAGCTGTCGCTGCGGGCCGCCGAGATAAGGCCGGTCGGAGTCGGCGAGCTGCTGGCCCGCCTGGAGCAGCTGAAGAAGGCTCTGACCGCCGAGGGGCTGTTCGCTCCGGAGCGCAAGCAGCCGCTGCCCTTCCTCCCCCAGCTCATCGGCCTGGTCTGCGGGCGGGCCTCGGCCGCCGAGCGGGACGTGCTGGAGAACGCCCGCCACCGCTGGCCCGCCGTCCGTTTCGAGGTGCGCAACGTGGCCGTGCAGGGCGTGCACGCCGTTCCCCAGGTGGTGCAGGCCGTCAAGGAGCTCGACGAGACCGAGGACGTCGACGTGATCATCGTCGCGCGGGGCGGCGGCAGCGTGGAGGACCTGCTGCCGTTCTCCGACGAGCAGCTCGTCCGCGCGGTCGCCGCCTGCCGTACGCCCGTGGTGTCGGCGATCGGGCACGAGCCGGACACCCCGCTGCTCGACTACGTCGCCGATCTGCGCGCCTCCACCCCGACCGACGCCGCGAAGAAGGTCGTGCCGGACGTCGGCGAGGAGTACGAGCGGGTGCGGCAGCTGCGCGACCGGGCGCGCCGGTGCGTGCGGGCGCTCGTCGAGCGCGAGGAGCGCGGTCTCGCGCACGCGCTCGCGCGGCCGGCGATGGAGGATCCGCACCGGATGATCGACGAGCGGGCGGACCACGTGGCGTCCCTGCTGGACCGCGGCCGGCGCACGCTGCGGCACCTGCTGGACCGGGCGGACTCGGAGCTGTCGCACACGCACGCGCGCGTGGTGGCCCTCTCCCCCGCCGCCACCCTCCGGCGCGGGTACGCGGTGCTGCAGAAGGCCGACGGTCACGTGGTGCGCGACCCGGGCGAGGTGACGGCGGACGAGGCGCTGCGCGCGCGGGTGGCCGAGGGCGAGTTCTCCGTACGGGTCGACCGGCCGGGCCGGGCCGACGCATAGGGTGGGCGCATGACCAGCAACGTGAGCGGGACGACCGGGGTGAGCGAGGCGCTCGGCTACGAACAGGCGCGGGACGAGCTGATCGAGGTGGTCCGGCGGCTGGAGGCGGGCGGTACGTCCCTGGAGGAGTCCCTCGCGCTGTGGGAGCGGGGCGAGGAGCTGGCCAAGGTGTGCCGCCGGTGGCTGGAAGGCGCACGAGCCCGGCTGGACGCCGCCCTCGCCGAGGAGGAAGGGGCGGACGAGGCAGACAAGGCAGAGGGGGACGGGACGGACGCCGGGTAACCCGCGGCGGACCCGGCGGCACCCGCACCCGCGGCAACCCCAATGTGTGAAGCGGCTCACCGCCCCTCATGTTTTGTTGAAGGTTGAACTTCCTCGGCGTACTGTCGACGGCGTCAGGTGATCCGGAACCCGGATCCGGACGAACTACCGAGAAGGTTCCCGCATGTCTCTCGCTCTTGACCCCGCCGCCCAGGACCTGCTGTTCCGCGAGGCCCGCACCGCCAACACCTTCACCGACGAGCCGGTGACCGACGAGCAGGTGCAGGCGATCTACGACCTGGTCAAGTACGGCCCGACCTCCATGAACCAGTCGCCGCTGCGCGTCACGCTGGTCCGTTCCCCTCAGGCCCGCGAGCGTCTGGTGCAGCACCTGGCGGAGGGCAACCGGCAGAAGACCGCCGCGGCCCCGCTGGTGGCGATCCTCTCCGCCGACAACGAGTTCCACGAGGAGCTGCCGGAGCTCTTCCCGCACTTCCCCCAGGCCAAGGACGCCTTCTTCGGTGACCGTTCGGTCCGCGAGAACAACGCCGCGCTCAACGCCGCCCTGCAGGCCGCCTACTTCATCATCGGCGTGCGCGCCGCGGGCCTCGCCGCCGGCCCGATGACCGGTCTGGACTTCGAGGCCGTCCGCAAGGAGTTCCTGGACGACGACCACACCCCGCTGATGGTGGTCAACATCGGCAGGCCGGGCGAGAACGCATGGTTCCCGCGTTCCCCGCGCCTGGCCTACGACCAGGTCGTCACGACCGTCTGAGGCACCCCCGGACAGCAGAAGGCCCCCGCCAACGCCACGGCGCCGGGGGCTTTCTGCGTACCGGGGGCCCTCCGCGTGCCGGAAGGGCCCTCCGCGTGCCGGAAGGGCCCTCCGCGTCCGGACGTACCGGATGACCGGATGTGCCGGATGTGCCGGATGTGGCCGAGGCTGTCCGTGGGCCGGGCTCAGGCCGTCTTCAGCGCCTCGGCCAGCTTCGTCAGCCGGTCGAAGGACGCCGTGCCCGCCACCACCGTCGTCGAGCCCTTCGTCCCCTCCAGCACCAGGGCGTCGTAGCGGCCGCCGGTGTAGCGGGTCCAGGTGCGCCCCTCGATGTTCTGGGTCACCTTGGTGGCATGCGCGCCCTGGCTGGCCTCGTCGATGAAGTCCGAGCGCTTCTGAGTGGACTGCTCGACCGCCACGTACTGTCCGTCGGGGTCCTGGAAACCAAGGTGCCAGCGGTCGAAGTGATCACCCTGGAACCGGACGGAGGTGGCCTTCCAGCTCTGCGGCAGGCCGGACGGAGCCGCCACCGGGTACGCCGCCGCGCGCCGCGCGGTGAGCAGCTCCACGCTGTAGTCGACCCGCTTGAGGTCGGGAGCGTGGTCGTCGTGCGGCACGAAGAGGAAGATGACCCCCGCCGCTATACCGATCAGGCCCAGGGAGAGGATCATGTCCCGGACCGTTTTCTGCTTGCCGTTCGAACCTGCCACGCCTCCTATCGTCGCAGGTGTCCGGTGCGCTCATCCGTGGGGTCCCCTGCTCATAATGTCCGCCCAGCGATAGAGTCGGGGCGGAATACCCTCATCCGGCCGTCGTCGTATCAGAAAGGTGCGCTCCGATGACCGAGCATCATCACCTGCCCTCCGAACTGGAAGTTCCCGAAGAGGCGCCTGACCGCAACATCGCCCTGGAACTCGTCCGGGTGACCGAGGCCGCGGCCATGGCCGCGGGCCGCTGGGTCGGGCGCGGCGACAAGAACGGCGCCGACGGCGCCGCCGTGCGCGCCATGCGCACCCTCGTCTCCACCGTCTCGATGAACGGCGTCGTCGTCATCGGCGAGGGCGAGAAGGACGAGGCCCCGATGCTCTTCAACGGGGAGCGCGTCGGCGACGGCACCGGACCCGAGTGCGACATCGCCGTCGACCCGATCGACGGCACCACGCTGACCGCCAAGGGCATGCCGAACGCGATCGCGGTGCTCGCCGCCGCCGAGCGCGGCTCGATGTTCGACCCGTCAGCCGTGTTCTACATGGACAAGCTGGTGACCGGCCCCGACGCGGCCGACTTCGTGGACATCGACGCCCCGGTGTCGGTGAACATCCGCCGGGTCGCCAAGGCCAAGCGGTCCGCGCCCGAGGACGTCACGGTGGTCATCCTGGACCGGCCGCGGCACGAGGGCATCATCAAGGAGATCCGGGACACCGGCGCCCGTATCAAGCTGATCTCCGACGGCGACGTCGCCGGTTCCATCCTGGCGCTGCGCGAGGGCACCGGCGTGGACCTGCTGCTCGGCATCGGCGGCACGCCCGAGGGCATCATCTCGGCCTGCGCGGTGAAGTGCCTGGGCGGCACCATCCAGGGCAAGCTGTGGCCGAAGGACGACGAGGAGCGGCAGCGGGCGGTCGACGCCGGGCACGACCTCGACCGGGTGCTCGGCACGGACGACCTGGTCTCCGGCGAGAACGTCTTCTTCGTCGCCACCGGCATCACCGACGGCGAGTTGCTGCGGGGGGTGCGCTACCGCTCGGAGACGGCCACCACCGACTCGATCGTCATGCGGTCCAAGTCCGGCACGGTCCGCCGGATCGACTCCGAGCACCGGCTCAGGAAGCTGCGGGCCTACAGCGCGATCGACTTCGACCGGGCGAAGTGACGCCGGGCGAAGTGACGCCGGGCGAAGTGACGTCGTCGACAGCGCCGGGCACCTGCGGGGCATGGGCCGCTGCGGGTCGTCCGGAGCCGGCCGTGCAGTCTCCCGCGCTGCTCCAGGCCCTGTCGACCTAGGCGGAGCGGCTCACGGCGTCAAAGAGGGGTGCCCCCTGTGCGGAGGGGGCACCCTCATCCGTGTCTCAACCGGCTATGCGGCCGGCCGGCCTCGCCGTCTTCTTCAGTTCCAGGTCACGGCGGCGGCGCCGGGCCAGGACGACACGGCGCTCGGCGGCGGTGAGGCCGCCCCACACGCCGTACGGCTCGGGCTGCAGCAGCGCGTGCTCGCGGCACTCGACCATCACGGGACAGCGCGCACAGACCCTCTTGGCCGCCTCCTCGCGGGACAGCCGGGCGGCGGTGGGCTCTTTCGAGGGAGCGAAGAACAGGCCGGCCTCGTCGCGCCGGCACACCGCCTCGGTGTGCCACGGTGCGTCTTGGTCCCTGTCTCGCACCGGCACCCGCTGGGCCGGTACGGCAGCGACCTGCAGGGACGAATGCGGCGGTTGCAGCACGGTCTTCTCCTGACGACGGCTTCGCGAGCGAGAGACGATGCAGCAAGGCCTACCCGCTGTGCGCGCGCCTATGCACTGAGTTCCCAACCGCTGGTTCACGAGGTGCCGTGCGCAAGATCGCCGGAAGGCCGAGGGGCGGACCGCAGCGCTCCGGAAGCGATCGACTTCACGACCGTCAATGTCACAGGTGCTTGCGCAAACCCTTGTCGACCCTGCGCTGAACCCGGTCGAGTATGTCCGCGACGAGCTTGCCCCGCCTGGGCCGCGCCTCGACATTGCCCAGCACGGCCCAGCCGTCGACGTAGACCACGGGCGCGTCGGGCTCGGGCGCGTCCAGCGTCGCGACCTCGAAGTTGCCGAGGACACCGCCGCCGGTGCCGCGCAGCGACACGTTCTCCGGGACGCGGATCTGGATGTCGCCGAAGACCGAGACCGCCTTGATCATGACCTGCCGGTACTCGAAGACCGCCTCGCTGAGGTCGATCTCCACACTGCCGAACACCGAGTACGCGTGCAGCCGGCGCCCGGCGCGCCAGCGGCCCTTGCGCATGGCCGTGCTGAACACCGCCACCACGTTCTCGTCGGCCTCCGGCGGTATCGCTCCGGAGGCCGGACGGTCGGCGGCGGTGCCGTACGCCTGGGCCGTGCGGCCCTGGTGGGCGGCGGGCAGGTCCCGTATGAAGACCTCCAGCTCGCCGACCGTCTTGGCGTTCAGCACCCCCTCGACGCGCTCGGCGTGCTCGTCTGCCGTCAGACGGCCCTCGGCGAGGGCGTCCCGCAGGATGTCTGCGATGCGGTCACGGTCGGCGTCCGACGCGCGCAGCTCGGCGACGCGTGGCTCGGCCTGCTTCTGAAGGTCCACGGCAGCAGAGTACCGAAACGCGATAGATCGCGACTACCCCTCGCACCCGGCCTGTGGAAAACCGTTACGGCCACGGTGGGCGCCGGAACTGAGCCCCACCTCACAGGTTCCGTGCCGACGGCAGGTTCTAGGCTGTTGAGGCTCGCCAGCGTCGGCGGGCGGCCGTCGTCAGAGTGAGGAATGGGCTGAGATGCCTGAGTTCGCGTACACCGATCTGCTCCCCCAGGGTGAGGACACGACCCCGTACCGGCTGGTGACGTCCGAGGGCGTCTCCACCGTCGAGGGACCCGACGGCCGTACGTTCCTCAAGGTGGAGCCGGAGGCGCTGCGCAAGCTGGCCGAGGAGGCCGTCCACGACATCCAGCACTACCTGCGCCCCGCACACCTCGCGCAGCTGCGCCGCATCATCGACGACCCGGAGGCGAGCGCGAACGACAAGTTCGTCGCCCTGGACCTGCTGAAGAACGCGAACATCGCGGCGGCGGGCGTCCTGCCCATGTGCCAGGACACGGGTACGGCGATCGTCATGGGCAAGCGCGGCCAGAACGTGCTGACGGAGGGCGGCGACGAGGAGGCCCTCTCGCGCGGCATCTACGACGCGTACACGAAGCTGAACCTGCGCTACTCGCAGATGGCTCCCCTCACCATGTGGGAGGAGAAGAACACCGGCTCCAACCTCCCCGCGCAGATCGAGCTCTACGCGACCGACGGCGGCGCCTACAAGTTCCTCTTCATGGCCAAGGGCGGCGGCAGCGCCAACAAGTCCTTCCTCTACCAGGAGACGAAGGCCGTCCTGAACGAGGCCTCCATGATGAAGTTCCTGGAGGAGAAGATCCGTTCGCTCGGCACGGCCGCCTGCCCGCCGTACCACCTGGCGATCGTGGTCGGCGGTACGTCCGCCGAGTACGCCCTGAAGACCGCGAAGTACGCCTCGGCGCACTACCTGGACAACCTGCCGGCCGAGGGTTCACCGCTCGGCCACGGCTTCCGGGACAAGGAGCTGGAGGAGAAGGTCTTCGAGCTGACGCAGAAGATCGGCATCGGCGCGCAGTTCGGCGGCAAGTACTTCTGCCACGACGTGCGCGTGGTGCGCCTGCCGCGACACGGCGCGTCCTGCCCGGTCGCGATCGCCGTGTCCTGCTCCGCCGACCGCCAGGCGGTCGCCAAGATCACGGCCGAGGGCGTGTTCCTGGAGCAGCTGGAGACGGACCCGGCGCGGTTCCTGCCGGAGACGACCGACGAGCACCTCGAGTCGGACGGTGACGTCGTCAGGATCGACCTGAACCAGCCGATGGACGACATCCTGGCCGAGCTGACCAAGTACCCGGTCAAGACGCGCCTTTCGCTCACCGGTCCGCTGGTCGTGGCCCGGGACATCGCCCACGCGAAGATCAAGGAACGCCTCGACGCCGGCGAGGAGATGCCGCAGTACCTGAAGGACCACCCGGTGTACTACGCGGGCCCGGCGAAGACCCCCGAGGGCTACGCCTCGGGCTCCTTCGGCCCGACCACGGCCGGCCGGATGGACTCCTACGTCGAGCAGTTCCAGGCGGCCGGCGGCTCCAGGGTGATGCTGGCCAAGGGCAACCGCAGCAAGCAGGTCACCGACGCGTGCGCGTCCCACGGCGGCTTCTACCTGGGCTCCATCGGCGGCCCCGCGGCCCGGCTCGCCCAGGACTGCATCAAGAAGGTCGAGGTCGTCGAGTACGAGGAGCTCGGCATGGAGGCCGTCTGGAAGATCGAGGTCGAGGACTTCCCGGCGTTCATCGTCGTGGACGACAAGGGCAACGACTTCTTCCAGAACCCGGCCCCCGAGCCGACGTTCACGACGATTCCGGTGCGCGGCCCGGGCCTGGCGTAACGACCCAGGTCACGAAAGACGACCAGGCCGTCCGGCCGAAGACCGGCGCGGGCCCGTGCGGGGCCTTCGAGTCCCGCACGGGGAGGCCGTACGGCTGGTCGTCGAGCACCTCCAGACAGCTGCCCTCGTCTCCCCCGCTGTAGGACGACTTGCGCCAGCCCTTCGGCCCGGAGGCGTCAGGAAGTATGTGCCGCTCGGTCATGGTGGCCGTAATCCTTTGCGATCGACCGCATCAGAGCCAGAGACTCCTTCTGCGGCAGGGCGTCTCCCAGCACGAGATCGTAGGTGGCCTGGAAGCGCTGGACCAGGGCAGGTTCGTCGTGCACCGTCCCGGTGTGCAGCGCTTCGACATAGGCGACCGGAGGCTGGTCCTCGAACCACATGAGGGAGACCATGCTCACCATGAGGGGATGGCCGCCCAGGGCGAGCGGCACCACGTGGGCCCGGATCCGCTCGTTCTCCACGAGGCCTACCAGATGCTTGATCTGATCCGACATCACCTCCGGTCCGCCCACCGGCCGCCGCAACACCGCCTCGTCCAGTAGCGCCCAGACCACGGGGCTGAGAGGCTCGTCGAGGATCTGTGCCCGATCGAGCCTGGTCGCAACGGCCTTGGTCCGTTCCTCCTTGCCCAGCGGAGGGAAGGCGGCGTCCCGCAGCACCGCATCCGCGTACCCCTCCGTCTGCAGAATCCCGGGCACGAACGACAACGCGAACTCCCGGATCATCGATGCCTGTTGCTCCATCGCCAGCGCCGCCTCGAAGTGCGCCGCTACCGGCCTCCGCTCGTTCCCGGGCCGGAAGTTGATCAGCGCGCCACCCGTGTTGAGTACCTTGTCCAGCCGTCGCGCATCCTCCTCCGACGGCACCCTCCGCCCCGCCTCGATATGCGCGATGTGGGTGCGCGACATGATGGCCGCGTCCGCCAGTTCCTGCTGTGTCAGCCCCGCCGCCTCCCGCTGCTGCCGGAGCCAGTCACCGTACGCCGTCACCACGACCTACCCCCTTGCGATCGATCACTCACTCAGCGTAACCAGCGGGAACAACGGCACGCGCCCGATCGCTATAACCGGCATGAGCGACTACCGCATCGAGCACGACTCCATGGGCGAGGTGAAAGTCCCCGCGGGCGCCAAGTGGCGGGCGCAGACTCAGCGCGCCGTCGAGAACTTCCCCGTCTCCGGGCAGCGCATCGAGCGCGCCCACATCGAGGCGCTGGCCCGGATCAAGGGCGCCGCCGCCAAGGTGAACGCACAGCTCGGCGTGCTCGACAAGGAGGTCGCCGGGGCCATCCAGGAGGCGGCGGCCGAGGTCGCCGACGGCAGGTGGGACGAGCACTTCCCCGTGGACGTGTTCCAGACCGGCTCCGGGACCTCGTCCAACATGAACACCAACGAGGTCATCGCCTCCCTCGCGAGCGAGCGGCTCGGGCGGGACGTGCATCCCAACGACCATGTCAACGCGTCCCAGTCGTCCAACGACGTCTTCCCGTCGTCCATCCACATCGCCGCCACCGCCGCCGTCACCCACGACCTGGTCCCGGCCCTGGAGCACCTCGCCGCCTCACTCTCCCGCAAGGCCGAGGAGTTCGCCGACGTCGTCAAGTCCGGGCGGACCCACCTCATGGACGCCACACCCGTGACCCTCGGCCAGGAGTTCGGCGGGTACGCCGCACAGATCCGCTACGGCGTCGAGCGGCTGAACGCCTCCCTCCCCCGCCTCGCCGAGCTGCCGCTGGGCGGCACCGCGGTCGGCACCGGCATCAACACCCCGCCCGGTTTCTCCGCCGCCGTCATCGAGGAGGTCGCCCGCGTCACCGGACTGCCGCTGACCGAGGCCCGCGACCACTTCGAGGCGCAGGGCGCGCGGGACGGCATCGTGGAGACCAGCGGACAGCTGCGGACCATCGCGGTCGGGCTGACGAAGATCGCCAACGACCTGCGGTGGATGGCGTCGGGACCGCGCACCGGACTCGCCGAGATCGCCCTGCCCGACCTGCAGCCGGGGTCCTCGATCATGCCGGGCAAGGTGAACCCGGTCATTCCCGAGGCCGTGCTCATGGTCTGCGCGCAGGTCGTCGGCAATGACGCCACCGTCGCCACCGCGGGCGCCTCGGGCAACTTCGAGCTCAACGCCATGCTGCCCGTGATCGCCAAGAACGTCCTGGAGTCGATCCGGCTGCTCGCGAACGTCTCCCGGCTGCTCGCCGACCGGACCGTGGACGGGATCGTCGCCCACCGCGACCGGGCCCGCGAGTACGCCGAGTCCTCGCCCTCGGTCGTCACCCCGCTCAACAAGTACATCGGGTACGAGGAGGCCGCGAAGGTGGCCAAGAAGGCGCTGGCGGAGCAGAAGACGATCCGTCAGGTCGTCCTGGAGAGCGGGTACGTCGACCGCGGTGACCTCACGCTCGAGCAGCTCGACGAGGCGCTGGATGTCCTGCGGATGACGCGTCCGTAACCGGATCGGGCCGGGGTGTGAACCGTGACGTATGCCGCAGCGTCGTGTGTCCATGGCACCTAATATCTGTGCATGGCAGACGACGGAGCGGTGAGACGTGTGACGGCGGGCGGTGCGACGGCCTTCTGGGCGCCCGGGAGCCAGATCCTGTGGCGGTACCGGGAGAACGGCGGCGCGCGTTTCCACATCGCCCGCCCCGTGACCGTCGTCCGGGACGACGCGGAGCTGCTCGCGGTGTGGATGGCACCGGGCACCGAGTGTGTCCGGCCGGTGCTGGCCGACGGCACGCCCGTCCATCTCGAGCCGCTCGCGTCCCGGTACACCAAGCCGCGCGCCGTACAGCGAGACCGCTGGTTCGGCACGGGTGTGCTGAAGCTGGCCCGGCCGGGCGAGCCCTGGTCGGTGTGGCTGTTCTGGGAGTCGGGCTGGCAGTTCAAGAACTGGTACGTGAACCTCGAGGAGCCGCTGGCCCGTTGGGCGGGCGGGGTCGACTCCGAGGACCATTTCCTGGACATCTCGGTTCACCCCGACGGCAGTTGGCACTGGCGGGACGAGGACGAGTTCGCGCAGGCCCAGCGGGACGGTCTGATGGACGCAGGGGCGGCCGAGCGGGTGCGGGCGGCGGGACGATCGGCGCTGGAGGTGATCCACGACTGGGGCCCGCCGTTCTCCGAGGGCTGGCAGCACTGGCGCCCGGATCCGTCCTGGGCGGTACCGTCACTGCCGGATGACTGGGACCGTACGCCTGCGCACATGTCCTCATGAGACCCTTGATGCGCCCCCGGGCAAGAAACGTAGGATCGTCCTCCGCAAGGGCGCACAGAAGCAACTCCGGGAGCGAGCGCCTAGTCTGACCTAATGTCACCGAGGGGCGGCAGGACGTGAGCGAGGGGTACGAGGGCAACACCCGTGCGGGCCGCGGACGGTCCGCCGGTGACACAGCAGCAGCCTCTGACCACGCCGGAAATCCGTTCCTGGGGCACGTATTCCGGGTATCGGGTCTTCGGCGGGACCAACTGCGCGCCCGGCGCGCAGCCCCGGACGGATGGATTCGACACGCGTGACGGAGCAGCCGACCTCCTTCGAGCGCCCCCAGGCGGGCGCCGACCCCACGGACGGCCGTGGGGCGCTCCGGCGTACCTCCGAACCGCAGCGCGCGCCGGGCGCCGCCGGCTTACCGGTACAGGCCCGCACCGGCGAGCCGCCCCCCGGACCGCGCGCGACCACCCCGTGCGGCAAGGGCAAGGAGCCGGCGTCCCCCGGCACGCCGCCCGCCGTACCGGACCCGTCGGTGCCGCCGGTGTCCGCCACCGGTCCCGAGCACGCGCAGCCCGCCTCCGCCGAGCCCGACACGCATCGGCCGCGCCCCGCCCCCGAGGCCGTCCCCGAACAGCCGGGCGCCGACCGGCTGGAGAGGACCGGCGGGGAACGGCGTGCCGCGCAGGAGCGGTCCGGCGGCGAACGACGCACCGGTCAGCGGCTGCCGGGTGCCGGGCCGCTGCCGATGCGGCGGGACGGGGACCGGTTGCGGTTCGTCGGGGCGGCCACCCGGCGCATCGCCCGTGGCATGGACCTGGACGAGATCGTGATGGGGTTGTGCCGGGCGACCGTGCCGACCTTCTCCGACGCCATCCTGGTCTATCTGCGCGAGCCGCTTCCGGTGGGCGACGAGCGGCCCGTCGGCCCGCTGGTGCTCCGGCTGCGCCGCACCGACCGGATACCGGCGGACCGCGACACCGACGGCGGCTTCATGCCGCCACCGGCGCCGGAGCAGCCGTCGGAGCTGTCGGCGGTGACCAGCGAGCTGTGCGAGGTGCGGCCCGGCAGCGCGCTGGGCGAGGTGCTGCGCGGGGTCCGCCCGGTGTTCACGGACACCTCCTCCGCCCGCGCGGCGCTGACCGAACTGCTCGGCGACGACTCCGAGCCGGCCGTTCCCGGCGGGCAGCGCGCCATTCTCGCCCCGCTGCGCGGACGGCGCCGCGTCATCGGCGCGGCGCTCTTCCTGCGCCGCCCGGAGCGCCTGGCGTTCGAGCCGGACGACCTGCTGGTCGCCGCCCAGCTCGCCACGCACAGCGCGCTCGGTATCGACAAGGCCGTGCTGTACGGGCGCGAGGCGTACATCGCCGACGAGCTGCAGCGCACCATGCTGCCGGAGACGCTGCCCCGCCCGACCGGCGTGCGGCTGGCGTCCCGCTACCTGCCCGCCGCCGAGACCGCGCGGGTCGGCGGCGACTGGTACGACGCGATCCCGCTGCCGGGCAGCCGGGTCGCCCTCGTCGTCGGCGACGTGATGGGCCACTCCATGACCTCGGCCGCGATCATGGGCCAGCTGCGGACGACCGCGCAGACCCTGGCGGGCCTGGACCTGCCGCCGCAGGAGGTGCTGCACCACCTCGACGAGCAGGCGCAGCGCCTGGGGACCGACCGCATGGCGACCTGTCTGTACGCGGTCTACGACCCGGTCGCGCACCGCATCACGATCGCCAACGCCGGCCATCCGCCGCCGGTCCTGCTGCACCTGGGCGGCCGGGCCGAGGTGCTGCGGGTGCCGCCGGGTGCGCCGATCGGCGTCGGCGGTGTCGACTTCGAGGCCGTGGAGCTGGACGCGCCCGCCGGCGCGACCCTGCTGCTGTACACCGACGGGCTCGTGGAGTCGCGGCTGCGGGACGTGTGGACCGGCATAGAGCAGCTGCGCGAGAAGCTGTCGGCGACCGCGCAGCTCACCGGGCCCGACCATCCGCCGCCCCTGGAGGCGCTGTGCGACGAGGTGCTCGACATGCTCGGCCCGGGCGACCGGGACGACGACATCGCGCTGCTCGCCGCCCGCTTCCACGGGATCGCGCCGAGTGACGTGGCGTACTGGTCGCTGGATCCGGAGGACTCCGCTCCGGGTCAGGCCCGCCGCCTGGCCCGCCGCGCGCTGGACCGCTGGGGCCTGGGTGAGCTCTCGGACTCGGTGGAGCTGCTGGTCAGCGAGGTGGTGACGAATGCCGTGCGCTATGCGTCGCGGCCGGTCACGCTGCGTCTGCTGCGTACGGACGTACTGCGCTGCGAGGTCGGCGACGACGTGCCGCAGCTGCCGCGTCTGCGGCAGGCGCGGGCCACGGACGAGGGCGGGCGCGGGCTGTACCTGGTGAACAGACTGGCCAGGCGGTGGGGCGCGACCCGGCTGAGCACGGGGAAGGTGGTCTGGTTCGAGCTGAACCGGAATTGACCCCGTTCACAAGCAGGCGGGCCCGTATCCGAGCCATGGCAGCCGGGTACGGCGCCATGGCTCGGATACGGGCCGCAGGGAAGGACCGGTGTGTTTGCACCGGTTCGGGTCGGCCGGTCAGGTGGCGGACCGGCGTCCCGGGCGTCGCGACGGGGCGAACATTGCCTGCTGGGGCACTAGAACTTGCTGCTGCACTGCAGCGGGTAGAGGTCGCTGTCGAAGCGGACGCACACGCGGTACTTGTACTCCGGGCCGCCGAGCATGTTCGACCAGTCGGTCTTGCCGTAATTGGGCGTCCTGACGGACAGGGACTTCAGGAGCCTGCCGTCGAGGCTCCACTTCTCGATGGTCGCGGTGGAGTCGTAGATCGACGGGTCCGCGTTGTTCTTGACCCGCACCCAGCCGGCCAGGCAGTCGGCCGACCAGCGCAGTTCGGCCACTCGGCCGTTGTTGTCCACCGTCCGCTTCGTCGAGCTGCTGTCGTCGCACCTGTAGGTGGCCGGGCCCTTGTTGTCGCACCCGGCGCCGGAACAACCGGCGGCGTAGGACGTACCGGCCAGCGGAACCATCGAAATCGTCGCGGCTGCCACACCGATGAGCGCCAGCCTGGCTGTGGTCTTGCGCATGGCGGAACTTCCCCCTCACAAACAGGCGGTGTCCGGACACCCCGTTCGGCGCTTGGCCGTTACGCCGGAACCGCAGTGGAGCACACCCGGCCGGTCGGTGCCGTGCGCGCCGCCGGCTGGTGATCTTCACGCCGACGCAAGTGAGCCTGATCCACATCAGACACTCGAGTCAACGAAATTCTCACAGACCTCTCCCCTTCCCGACACATTGGCCGAAAAGTGACGCCCGGTGCCCCCAGGGCGCTCAGCCCGAACCGACCGGGTCCAGCGAATCGCCGCTGAAGGATGCGGAGGGTGGTGCGGTGCCGGGCGCGGACTCGCTCGGCCACTGCGTCTGCGAAGGCGTTCGGCTCGGCGTCTGCGACGGTGTCCCGCTCGGCGTCGCCGAAGGCGACTGGGTCACCGACGGCGAGCTGCTGCTGGGCGTCTGGGAGGGAGTCGGGCTCGGCGACTGCGTGATCGACGGGGTCACCGTCGGCTCGACCGCCGCGCCCTGCGAGGTGTCCAGGTCGAACTGCGCCTGCCGCGTCACGTCGAAGGTGTAGGCAGCCCAGGTCTGGGCCGGGTAGCCACCGCCGTTGACGCGCGGCACGCCGCCGGCGCCGTAGAGCGGGACGTGCTCGCCGCTGCGGCTCGTGGACTCGCCGAACAGGCCGACCGAGGTGACCAGATCGGGCGTGTAGCCGGTGAACCACGCGGACCGGTTCTCGTCGGAGGTACCCGTCTTGCCCGCTACCAGCTGACCGTTGCGGGCCGGGTTGTCGCGGACGGAGTCGCGCGCCGTACCGTCGTCGATCACGCCGGTGAGCACCGAGGTGACCGTGTCGGCCGCCGTCCGGCTGATCACCTGCTCGCCGACGGGATCCGGCATCTCGACGGTGCGGCTCTTCTGTTCGGCTCCCTGGACGATGCTCGGGGTGACCTTCTTGCCGTGGTTGTCGAAGGTGGCGTAGATCCCGGCCATCTCCAGCGGGCTCGCACCCATGGAACCCAGCGTCTGGGCCGGCACCGCCTGCATTCCCTTGGTGTCCATGCCGAGCCGGTCGGCGACGCTCATCACCTTGTCCATGCCCACGTCGACCCCCATCTGCGCGAAGACGGAGTTGACGGACTTGTCCATCGCCGTCTGGACGTTGATGTTGCCGTAGTCGCGGTGGTCCTCGTTGGGCGGGCCGAAGCCGACCTCGGTGCCGTGGTCCACGGCCTGACGGCCGCTCGTGCCGTCGTAGACCGTGTTCGCGTTGATCGGCCGGCCGTCCTGCGTGGTGGCGCCCTCCTCCAGGGCGGCGGCGAAGATCACCGGCTTGAACGTCGAGGCGGGCTGGTAGTCGAGCCGCGTCGCGTTGCTGAGGTAGTGCCTGAAGTAGTCCTGGCCGCCGTACAGCGCGACGATCTTCCCCGTCTTCGGGTCGACGGAGACGGCGCCCGCCTGGACGTCGGCGTCGACCTTGCGCTTCTTCGGGTCCAGCTTGCTGGTCAGCTGTGCGCGGACCGACTTCTCCAGCGCTGCCTGCTTGTTCTTGTCGACGTTCAGGGTGATGGTCCAGCCCCGGTCCACGACCTCGGCCTCGGCCTGGGCCTGGGTGATGCCCTCCTGCTTCATCAGCTGCTGTTCGAGCTGCTTGTTGGCGAGCTCGATCAGGTAGCCCTTCTGGCCCTCCCGGCCGGGGGCGCCCTTCGGCTCCTTGGGCACGGGGAACTTCATCGCCCGGCGCTTGGCGGGGTCCAGCCACTTCTGCTTGACCATGTTGTCCAGGACGTAGTTCCAGCGGGCCTGCACGAGCTTCTTGCCGGTCGGGGTCGCCGCCGCCCAGTCGTACTGGCTCGGGGCCTGCAGCAGGGCGGCGAGGTAGGCGCCCTGCTCGACCGTGAGCCTGTCCGCGTCGACCCGGTAGTAGGCCTGCGCGGCGGCCTGGATGCCGTAGGCGTTGCGGCCGTAGTAGTTGGTGTTGATGTAGCCCGCGAGGATGTCGTCCTTGGACAGCTTCTGGTCCACCTTCAACGCGATGACCAGTTCCTTCAGCTTGCGCGTGACGGTCTGGTCCTGGTTGAGGTAGTAGTTCTTCACGTACTGCTGGGTGATCGTCGAGCCGCCCTGCGCGCCCTTGCCGGAGAGCGTGTTGAACAAGCCGCGGGCCGTGCCCCTGAGGTCCACGCCGGAGTCGTGGTAGAAGGTCTTGTTCTCGGCGGCGACGAAGCAGTGCTGGACGTCCTTGGGCACCTTGGACAGGTCCACGCTCTCCCGGTTGACCTGCCCGTCCCGGGCCAGGATCGAGCCGTCGCTGTACTTGTAGACGTTGCTCTCGCGCTGTGCGGCCGCGTTGCCCTCGGGGATGGGCACGACGAGATACAGCACGATGAAGCCGCCGATGCCGAGCAGGCACAGGCCGAGGAACGTGCCGAGGATCTTCTTCCAGGTGAACAGGCGGCGTATGCCGCTCCTGCCGGGCGTGCCGACCGCGCCCGACGAGCGGGGCCTGGGCGCCGCGCGGCGGCCACCGCGCTGTTGCGCTCGTCTCTCGTCCGCTCGTCCCATGCGCCTGTCCGCTCCGCTTCCTTCTCCGGGGTCACCCACGTACGTGGCTCGAATCAGCTCAGAAAGCTAACACCGCCCTCTGTGACAAAACGACCGCGATCAGGTCTTTTGCGGACGTGACAATCAACACCCACCCCAACGGAACCGGCCTGCGGGCCATGGAGGAGACTTGCCGGGACGCGATAAAGTGATATCACTTAGTTAGCAGATGTCGGCGGCGCCGGCACACCGGCGCCACGAGCACGGGGGGCACCTCCATGTACACGCACGACTCCTCATCCACCGCCGAATCCACCGCAGAATCCACCGCAGACCTGCCCGAGATGCCCGCTCCGCGGGTGCGGGAGTTCCCGGCACGCAACATCGGCGGGGGTCTGGCGCTGCTGCTCGGCCTGCTCGGCCTGCTGCTGGCGGTCGCGATGACCGTCGGCGGTTCGACCGTCACCGACTCCGGCGCCAAGGCGGCCCTGATCGTCCTCGGCGTGCTGGTCGGCATAGCCGCGCTGCTCGCGATGTCGGGGCTGAACATGGTGGCGCCGGGCGAGGCGCGGGTCGTCCAGCTCTTCGGGCGCTACCGGGGCACCATCCGCGAGGACGGGCTGCGCTGGGTGAACCCCTTCACCTCGCGGACGAAGATCTCCACCCGGGTCCGCAACCACGAGACCGCCGTCCTGAAGGTCAACGACGCCTACGGCAACCCGATCGAGCTCGCCGCGGTCGTGGTGTGGAAGGTGCAGGACACCGCCCAGGCGACCTTCGAGGTGGACGACTTCCTGGAGTTCGTCTCCACGCAGACCGAGGCGGCCGTGCGGCACATCGCCATCGAGTACCCCTACGACGCCCACGAGGAGGGCGGGCTGTCGCTGCGCGGCAACGCCGAGGAAATCACCGAGAAGCTCGCCGTCGAACTGCACGCGCGCGTGGAGGCGGCGGGCGTGCGGATCATCGAGTCGCGCTTCACGCACCTCGCGTACGCTCCGGAGATCGCCTCCGCGATGCTCCAGCGCCAGCAGGCCGGAGCGGTCGTCGCGGCCCGGCGGCAGATCGTGGACGGCGCGGTCGGCATGGTCGAGGCGGCGCTCGCCCGGATCGCCGAGCGGGACATCGTGGAGCTGGACGAGGAGCGGAAGGCGGCGATGGTGTCGAACCTGATGGTGGTGCTCTGCGGAGACCGGGCGCCGCAGCCCGTGCTCAACACGGGAACGCTCTACCAGTGACGGCCACTCCCGAAGGGGCCTCTTCCGAAGAGGCCTCCTCCCCAGGGGCCTCCCCCAGGCGCCGGCCGCAGCAGCGCAAACAGGTGCTGCTGCGGCTGGACCCGTCGGTCTACGACGCGCTCGCCAGGTGGGCGTCGGACGAACTGCGGTCGGCGAACGCACAGATCGAGTTCCTGCTGCGGCGCGCCCTGTCCGAGGCCGGGAGGCTGCCGGGGGAGGCCGGGCCCCTTCCCCGCCGCGGGCGGCCGCCCCGCAAGCCCCCCGGGACTCAGTAGCAGAACCGTGACAATCGGCCCCCACCTGGGCCGCCGCACTCCCCGCCATGAACTAGACACAGGGCGTATACATAGCGCGTATACACCGTGTGTAGAGTGCTCGCATGTCCATCGGTCACACCCTCCTGGGGCTCCTGGAGTCCGGGCCGCGCCACGGCTACGACCTGAAGCGGGCCTTCGACGAGAAGTTCGGTCACGACCGGCCGCTGCACTACGGCCAGGTCTATTCGACGATGTCCCGGCTGCTGAAGAACGGTCTGGTCGAGGTCGACGGGATCGAGGCGGGCGACGGCCCCGAGCGGAAGCGCTACGCGATCACCGAGGCCGGGATCACCGACGTCGAGCGGTGGCTGGCCACGCCGGAGAAGCCCGAGCCGTACCTGCAGTCGACGCTGTACACCAAGGTCGTCCTCGCGCTGCTCACCCACCGCGACGCCGCCGACGTCCTCGACACCCAGCGCTCCGAACACCTGCGCAGCATGCGGATCCTGACCGACCGCAAGCGCAAGGGCGATCTGGCGGACCAGCTCATCTGCGACCACGCCCTGTTCCACCTGGAAGCCGATCTGCGGTGGCTGGAGCTGACCGCGGCGCGCCTGGACAAGCTTCACGAGGCGGTGACCCGGTGACTCCTCCCCCTGGCTCCCTGCTGGCGGCCGAGAACCTGCGCAAGGCCTACGGCCCCACCACCGCGCTCGACGGCGCCGAGTTCTCCATCCACCCCGGCGAGGTCGTCGCCGTGATGGGCCCCTCCGGATCCGGCAAGTCCACGCTGCTGCACTGCCTGGCCGGGATCGTGACGCCCGACTCGGGGACGATCACCTACGACGGGCGGGAGTTGTCGGCCATGACCGACGCCCAGCGCAGCGCGCTGCGGCGTTCGGAGTTCGGGTTCGTCTTCCAGTTCGGCCAACTCGTGCCCGAGCTGACCTGCGTGGAGAACGTCGCCCTGCCGCTGCGCCTGAACGGCGCGCCCCGCAAGGAGGCCGAGCGGACCGCGCTGGCCTGGATGGAGCGGCTGGAGGTCGACGACCTGAGGAAGAAGCGGCCCGGCGAGGTGTCCGGCGGCCAGGGGCAGCGGGTCGCGGTCGCGCGGGCACTGGTCACCGGACCGCGCATGCTGTTCGCCGACGAGCCGACCGGCGCGCTGGACTCCCTCAACGGCGAGCGGGTGATGGAGCTGCTCACCGAGGCCGCCCGCTCCGCCAACGCCGCCGTCGTCCTCGTCACGCACGAGGCACGGGTGGCCGCGTACTCCGACCGCGAGATCGTCGTACGGGACGGCAAGTCCCGGGACATGGAGCGGCTCGTATGAGGTCGCGCCAATGGTCCAAGGACCTCGCCATGGGCGCCAAGTTCGCCTTCACCGGCGGGCGCGAGGGCTGGGTCCGGGTGCTGCTGACGGCCGTCGGCGTCGGTCTCGGCGTCGCGCTGCTGCTGCTGACGACCGCGATACCCACCGCGCTCACGGTACGTCACGACCGGGAGCAGGCACGGCAGGACTACACCTACAGCCGTGAGGTCAAACCGAAGGCCGACAACACCCTGGTGGTCGCGGACGTCGACACGACGTACCGCGAGGACGACGTACGCGGGCGGCTGATGGAGCCCGAGGGGGAGCGGGCGCCGCTGCCGCCGGGGGTGACGAGGTTCCCCGCGCCGGGCGAGATGCTGGTCTCCCCCGCGCTGAAGGAACTGCTCGCCTCCCACGACGGCGAACTGCTGCGCAAGCGGCTGCCGTACCGGATCGTCGGGACGATCGGGGAGAGCGGCCTCATCGGACCGCGCGAACTCTCCTACTACGCGGGCGCCACGGGGCTGGCGAAGCAGCTCAACGGCTGGCAGGTGGCCCGGATCAGCGAGTTCGGGGACCCGCACCCCAGCTCCCAGAGCATGGACCCGGTGCTGATCCTGCTGGTGCTGGTCGTGTTCGTGGTGCTGCTGATGCCGGTGGCCGTGTTCATCGCCGCGGCCGTGCGATTCGGCGGCGAGCGCCGCGACCGCAGGCTCGCCGCGCTCCGGCTGGTCGGTTCCGACAGCCGGATGACCCGGCGGATCGCGGCCGGCGAGGCGCTGGCGGGCTCCCTGCTCGGACTGGTCTTCGGCACCGTCTTCTTCCTCATCGGCCGTCAGGTGGCGGGCTCCGCCGAGATCCTCGGCATCAGCGTGTTCCCCGGCTACCTCAACCCCTCGCCCGCGCTGGCCGCGCTGGTGGCGGTGGCCGTCCCGGCGGCCGCGGTGCTGGTCACCCTGTTCGCACTGCGCGGAGTGGTCATCGAGCCGCTCGGTGTGGTGCGCACGGCGAAACCGGCCCGGCGCCGGCTGTGGTGGCGGCTGCTGCTGCCGCTCGGCGGGCTCGCGATGCTCTACCCGATGATCGGCAAGGGCCACACCGACGGGAACTTCAACCAGTACCTCGTCATCGGTGGCGTCATGCTGCTGCTCGTCGGCGTCACCGCGCTGCTGCCGTGGATCGTGGAGACGGTGGTCGCCCGGCTCGGCTCCGGCGGGGTGGCCTGGCAACTGGCGGTACGGCGCCTGCAGTTGAGCAGCGGCTCGGCGGCCCGCATGGTCAACGGCATCGCGGTGGCGGTGGCCGGCGCGATCGCCCTGCAGATGCTGTTCTCGGGAGTGCAGGGCGACTTCACCAAGGAGTCGCGCAACGACCTGACCCGGGCCCAGATGGAGGTGCGGGTGTCGCGGGGCGTCCCGGTCACCACGATCGCCGACCGGTTCTCCGCCACCCGGGGCGTACGGAAGGCCACCGTACTGGGCGAGGCCACCGTGGGTGACTCGCCCTGGCACGGCGACGACGGGCCGAAGCACTCCAGCGAGGTCACCGTCGGCGACTGCGCGGCGCTGCGCGAGGTGGCGGCCCTGCCCTCGTGCCACGACGGCGACGTGTTCGCCATGCGGGGCGGCGAGTACGACACCGACACACCGGCGCTCGCCAAGCCCGGCCGGACCCTTCACCTCGACACCTCCCAGGGCGTGCGGAACTCCCCGGACGTGGTCTGGACCGTCCCGCGCGGCCTGAAGTACGCCCG
The DNA here is from genome assembly GCF_040646295.1 of Streptomyces sp. NPDC046197. Lineage (NCBI taxonomy): Bacteria > Bacillati > Actinomycetota > Actinomycetes > Kitasatosporales > Streptomycetaceae > Streptomyces > Streptomyces sp. NPDC046197. Next base: position 51,361 of record NZ_JBEYZY010000025.1, read on the forward strand.
CTCGGTCGACGACCCGAGCGGTGCGAAGCGCGGCGGCTTCCTGCTGACCCGCGGCGCGGTACCGGCGCGGGCCGCCGGGTCGGTCGCCGGGCAGGTCTACCTGTCGATCGACAATTCCGTGCCCGACGTGCGCGAGTACGTGCGCAACACGGCGTCCGCGGTCGATCCCATCGGCCAGGTGATGCTGTGGGCGGCCAGCGAGCAGTCCAAGCAGTTCACCTCCATCCGCACCGGCCTGTTCGTCGGCGCCACCTGCGTCCTGGCGCTGATCGGCGCGAGCCTGCTGGTCTCGCAGCTGGAGCAGCTGCGGGAACGCAAGAAGCTGCTGTCCGCGCTGGTCGCCTTCGGCACCCGGCGGCGCACCCTGAGCCTGTCGGTGCTGTGGCAGACCGCGATCCCGATCGCGCTCGGCCTGCTGCTGGCGTCGGCGGTGGGGCTGACGCTGGGCGCGGTGCTGCTGAAGATGACGGGCGCGACGGTGAGCGTCGACTGGGCGAGCGTGCTGACGATGACCGGCATCGGCGCGGCGGTCGTCCTGGCGGTGACGCTGCTCAGCCTGCCGCCGCTGCTGCGGCTGATGCGCCCGGACGGGCTGCGCACGGAGTAACGCCTGCGGCGTGCCCCTCGACCGGACCCGTCCGGCCGGCCCCTCCCTTTCCCGGGGAGGGGCCTTTGCCATTCAGAGGGCGTACTCCCGCACCACGCGCCGGACCTGGGCGAAGAGCATGCCCACGTTGACGGACTTGCGGCACACCACCACGGCGACGACGTCCTGCTGCTCGTTCATCCGCACGAACAAGTGCGTCAGGTTGTCGCTGTTGACCAGGATCTCCTGGAAGAAGTGGTTGTCGCCGGAGATCCCGCGGCGCTCCTTGAAGACGTCCTCGATCATCACCACCGTACGGCCCTGGAACAGGTCGAGGGTCGCGCCCGCGAGCAGGTCCAGGACCTCGGGCGGGTGGTTGTCGACGGTCTCGTAGGACAGCAGCATGCCGGTGGCCATGTCGACCACGCCCGAGGCGACGCAGTCGGGGGCGTCGGTGCGCAGGGACTTGACCAGGCCCATCACCTGGTCGGAGAAACCGGGAGTCATACGCTTTGTCGCCATCCCTTCACACTCCCTCGACGGACTTTTCGGTGAGGATCGAGTCGATGCGCCGCAGTGCGGGCTGTGTCGCGTTGTGCAGCCGGTTGATGTCCATGCCCTCGTCCCCGAGCACCACCATCAGGGCGGTGTCACCGACGGCGTAGAAGGCGGCACACCCATGGCTGCCGTACGTCACCGTCTGCCGCAGCACCCCCCGAGCGGTGGCCTCGGTGGTCCGCCGGGCCAGGCCCAGACCGGCCGCCGCGAGCGCGGCGAGCGACTCCGGGTCGATCGACTCGGCGGTGTCGGCGGCGATGAGCAGTCCGTCGGCGGCCGCCAGCGCCGTATCGGTGATTCCGGTCACCTGTTCGCGCAGTCCGCGCATTTCCAGCGCCAGGGCTTTGTGATCCATGTACTCAACTCCCCATGAGCTGATCGTTTTTATTCGCTTTTTTCATTTCGCGGTTCCGTTCCGCAGGCGGAAGAACCCTTTCCAACTCGCCCCGTGCTTTCCCGGGGTGAGCGCTTCGGTGATACCGCTGGCGCCGGGGGTACGGCGCGGCAGGGAAGTGGGGATGGCGATCGGCTCGGACGGCGGTGCGGGCCGCCGCTGCTCCACGACGGGCACCTGCGGCGGCAACCGGACCACGGCCGGCGGGGGTGCTTCGCCGCACTCCAAAAGCCCCTCGGCGAGCATCCGCGCCACTTCGACCGTGACGGCGTAGACCCCGCGCCCGGTACGGAAGGCCAGGTCACGGGCGGTGCTGCGACCGTCGGCCTGCGCGAGCAGCTCCCGCTGCAGGGCGGTGACCGGGCCTTGCGGCACGGCCGCGGCCACCGGCCGTTCCCGCTCGGGCCGGATCGGGTACGGCAGCGCGGCGAGGGCGGCCAGCTTGCGGGCCGCGTCCTGCAGCAGCCGGGTGGGCCCCTCGCCGACGGCGACCGGGGCGAGAGGCTCACCACCGGTGACACGTACACAGTCGTCGACCCGTCCGGCGGCGATGGCGAAGGCCGCGTCGTGCAGCGCCATCGCGCAGACCACCCGGAGCTGGGCGGCGCCCGCGTACCCGCGCGCGACCAGCACGTCCGACGGCCATCGCGCGCCCCCCGACTCCCGCTGCACCTCGGCCCACTGCTCACCGCTGAGCCGGCCCGAGCGCAGCAGCAGGGCCACGGCCCCGGGCGCTCCGGGGCTCTCGGCGGCGACGACGAGCCCGCCCCGCAGATGGAAGCTGCCGCCGGGCCGGCCGGACACCCGCAGTTCCCCGGTGAACCCCTCGCGTGCGCACGCGGTCAGCGCCTGCGCGAGCACGTCGTGGCCGACCCGGCCGAGGGAATCCCCGATGTCCGCCATCACTCCCCTTCATCTGCCGCACATACGCCTGACGCGTCGCACGTTGGGGGAATGTGTATCAGCCGGGAGGCATATGTCGGCCCCGGTATTCCTACCTGCCTCCACCTGACGGAAATTGAAAGACCGAGCGACTCAAAGAGCTGTGTTCGGCGCTCATTTGACCGATTGAAGTCTCCGACGCATTCAGGCGCCGGCACCGACCACCCGTACGGGCAACGGCCGCAGGGCGTCGCGCAGGGCGACCGCCAGCTCCTGGTACTCGGCACCGCGGGCAGCGCCGGCGCGCATGGCGAGGGCGACACGGCGGGACGGGGCGGGCTCGGCGAAGCAGGCCGTGAGGAGCTGGCTGCTGCGGGAGGTCTCGACCTTGAGCGCGGTGCGCGGCAGCAGCGTGCAGCCGAGCCCGCCGGCGACGAGCTGCACGAGCGTGGACAGGCCCGCCGCGGTCGTCGTGACGGGGGCGTCCTCGCGTCCCGCCTCCCGGCAGATGTCGAGCGCCTGGTCGCGCAGGCAGTGCCCCTCGTCGAGCAGCAGCAGGTTCAGCTCCTTCAGCGCCTCGCGCGGGATGCCCTCGCGGCCGCCGAGCCAGTGGTCCAGGGGGGTGACGAGCACGAAGTCCTCGTCGAAGAGGGGGAGTTCGACCACACCGGGCACTCCGAGGGGCACGGCGAGCAGCAGCAGGTCGAGCCGGCCGTCGGCGAGCCCCTCCAGCAGGTTCGCGGTCTGCTCCTCGTGCACCTGCAGGTCGAGGTCGGGGTAGCGGTCCTGGACGAGGCGGAGGACGGTGGGCAGGAGGTACGGCGCCACGGTGGGGATGACACCGAGCCGCAGCGCGCCCGTGAAGGGCGCCCGGACGGCCTCGGCCTCCTCCATGAGGGCCCCGACCTCCTCCAGTACCGCCCTGGCCCGTACGGCGAGCCGCTCACCGGCGGGCGAGAGCAGTACCTTGCGCGTCGTACGCTCCAGGAGGGTGACACCGAGTGTCTCCTCCAGCGCGGACACGGCCCCGGAGAGCGCGGGCTGGCTCATGCCGATGGCCGCCGCCGCATCGCGGAAATGCAGATACTGGGCCACGGCGGCGAAGGCGCGCAGCTGGGCGAGGCTCGGCTGCCTCTTCTTGTTACCCACGGTCATGAGTCGCCCACCATTACTTATAGCTCCCTCCGATCAACGCGACCGAGTATAGCTATTTCCGCAATCAATGCACCCTGTGCCAACATCGACAACGTCCAACCCATGAGAAACACCGCCACAAGCGGTGCTTCTTCGCTGCAAGGAGAGCGTGTGCTCACTGTCGGTGACAAGTTCCCCGAGTTCGAACTGACCGCCTGCGTCTCGCTGGAGAAGGGCAAGGAGTTCGAGCAGATCCACCACAAGTCCTACGAGGGCAAGTGGCTGGTGGTCTTTGCATGGCCCAAGGACTTCACCTTCGTCTGCCCCACCGAGATCGCCGCGTTCGGCAAGCTGAACGACGAGTTCGCCGATCGCGACGCGCAGATCCTCGGCTTCTCCGGCGACTCCGAGTTCGTCCACCACGCCTGGCGCAAGGACCACCCGGACCTGACCGACCTGCCGTTCCCGATGATGGCCGACTCCAAGCACGAGCTGATGCGGGACCTCGGCATCGAGGGCGAGGACGGCTTCGCGCAGCGCGCCGTCTTCGTCGTGGACCCCAACCACGAGATCCAGTTCACGATGGTGACCGCCGGCTCCGTCGGCCGTAACCCGAAGGAGGTCCTGCGGGTCCTGGACGCCCTGCAGACCGACGAGCTGTGCCCGTGCAACTGGAGCAAGGGCGACGAGACGCTCGACCCGGTCAAGCTGCTGGCCGGTGAGTGAGTATGTCGCTCGACTCCCTCAAGGCCGCCGTCCCGGACTACGCCAAGGACCTGAAGCTCAACCTGGGCTCGGTCATCGGCAACTCCGACCTGCCCGCGCAGCAGCTGTGGGGCACGGTCCTGGCGACGGCGATCGCCGCGCGCTCGCCGATCGTCCTGCGTGAGCTGGAGCCGGAGGCGAAGGCGAACCTCACGCCGGAGGCGTACACGGCGGCCAAGTCCGCCGCGGCGATCATGGCGATGAACAACGTGTTCTACCGCACCCGGCACCTGCTGTCGGACCACGAGTACGGCAGCCTGCGCGCCGGACTGCGGATGAACGTCATCGGCAACCCCGGTGTCGACAAGGTCGACTTCGAGCTGTGGTCCTTCGCCGTGTCCGCCATCAACGGCTGCGGCATGTGCCTCGACTCCCACGAACAGGTCCTGCGCAAGGCGGGTCTGGACCGTGAGGTCGTCCAGGAGGCCTTCAAGATCGCCGCGGTGATCCAGGCGGTCGCGACGACGCTGGACGCGGAGGCGGCCCTCGCCGAGTGACTCCGGTCGCGACTTTCCGGGCCCCGTTCACCTCACCGGTGGGCGGGGCCCTTCCGCTTCCCGCCGGCGCTCGCCCGGCACCCGGCGGGGATCAGCCGGACTCCCGCTCGGCCGACACGGCCGGGACTTCGGCAGGTGAGCCGGCCGAGGCCGGCACGGCCAGGCGGCGCGTCTGCTCCTGGGAGTAGGCGCGCAGATAACCCACCACCGTGTTCGTCACCGCCACCAGCGGTACGGCGACGACCGCTCCGCCGATGCCCGCGATCATTCCGCCCGCCGAGACCGACAGCACGACCGCCAGGGGATGGACGCGCACCGCGCGGCCCAGGATGAACGGCTGCAGCACATGCCCCTCGATCTGCTGCACCGCGAGCACCACCACCAGCACCATCACCGCGGTGAAGACGCCGTGGGTGACCAGCGCCACCACTACCGCGAGCGCACCGGACACCACCGCGCCCACCAGCGGGATGAAGGCGAACAGGAAGATGAACACCGCCAGCGGCACGGCCATCGGCACATTCAGGAAGTAGATGCCGAGACCGATGAAGATCGCGTCGATCAGCGCCACTATCACGGTGCCCCGGACGTACGCCGTCAAAGTGCGCCATGCGCGCGGCCCGGCACCCGCGACGCCCGGCCGGGCCGCCGCCGGCACCAGCTTCAGCGTCCACTCCCAGATCCGCCGCCCGTCGTAGAGCAGGAACAGCGTCGAGAAGATGGTCAGCAGGATGCCGGTCAGCGCCTCGACCACGACCGTGACGCCCTCCAGGCCGGCCGACGTTATCTGGTCGGTGTTGGCGCCGATCGCCTCCCGCAGGTTCTTGGCGATCTGGTTGATCTGCTTGTCGGTGACGTGGAAGGGGCTGTGCAGCAGCCACTTGCGCAGCTCGTCGATGCCGTCCTGGATCTGGTTGGACAGCGTGTCGATGTTCTCCATGACCTGCCAGGTGACGAACCACCCGATCAGGCCCATGATGACGAAGCCCAGGATCGCGGTGAGCGCGGTGGCCGGCCCACGGGGCAGTCCATAGCGCCGCAGCCGCGCCACGGTCGGCTGCAGCAGCGCCGTGATGAGCAGCGCGGCGACGAACGCCAGCACCACCAGTTGCACCGCGCTGATGACGCGCATCAGCACCCAGACCGTGCCGGCGAGCACCAGTACCCGCCAGCCCGCCTCCGCGGCCACCCGGACGCCCCACGGCACGGCCTGCGCCGGATCGGGCCGGGCCGGGACGACGGTCACATGGTCGGGAAGGGGCACGGCGTCCGCGGGCGGCGCCGGTTCGGGCTCGGCGTGCTCCTTCTCCACCTCGGCACGGCGCTCGTCCAACCGCTCACCCATTTCGGTCAGTCCGGCGCCGAGCCGGCCGAGCCACCCTGGCACTCGCGACATGATCCGTCCTCTTCCCCCGCCTCTCCCCACCACTCCCCCTGGAGTCGTCCTGTCAGACGCTACACGGCAACAGCCCCTCCCCCTATGACGGGGAGGGGCTGCGCAAGGTTGAGAGCGGCCGGGCCTCAGTAGTTGCCGTTGGCCTGCCAGTACGACCAGGCGTCACACGGGCTGCCGTAGCGCTCGTTCATGTAGCTGAGGCCCCACTTGATCTGGGTGGCCGGGTTGGTCCGCCAGTCGGCACCGGCGGACGACATCTTGGAGGCGGGCAGGGCCTGGACGAGGCCGAACGCGCCGGAGGAGGCGTTGACCGCCTGGTAGTTCCAGGTCGACTCGCGCTCCACGATGTTGCTGAAGCACTGGAACTGGCCGCTCGGCACGATCTGCCGCGCGATCGCCTGCACCTGCGCGACGCTGTACGAGCTCTGGACGGGGAAGCTGGAGGCGTCCCGGGGCGCGGAGCGGCTGGCCGCCTGCTTGAGTTCCTCGCGCTTCTTGGCTTCGTCCGCCGCCTTCTGCGCCGCCTCCTTCTTGGCGATCGCGGTCTCGGCGGCCGCCTTGCGGGCGGCTGCTTCCGCGTCCTTCTTCGCGGTGGCGTCCGCGGCGATGGCCTGCGCGTCGGCCTGCTGCGCGAGGGAGGCGGTCTGCACCTGGGCCTGCTGGCCCGCGGGTATGTCCGCAAGAAGCGTCGCGTCGGCTGCCGTCGCTTCGGCGTCGTTGTTCTGCGCTGCGGTGCTGCCCGAGGCAACGCCGACGACGCTTCCGACAGCGGTGACCGCGGTGGCCGAGGCCACTGCGAATCCCCGGACCGAGATCCGGCTCACACGGTTTCCTTCCAGCATCGCCCGCTTCGGTGACCCTGGCGGACGCAATCGTGCCCCTGACACTGGCCTCCCAACTGCGGGGTCACGGGAGGCGCGGGCCCGGTGGGCAACTCCCGTCACGGGAGCGCCGCGTGGTGCTCGGGCGGCATACGGAGACGCTATGGAGTTGGCGTGTTGCTCATGTGGTGCTGTACCGCTGGGGGTACAGGTGTTCCGTATGCGGGGCCTGACAGGAGTGAGACTCTGCCGTAACCGGACCACGCAAGGCAATTCCGAGTCGGGTGTGAAAGCTCACATCCTGTTTGACCCCTGGGATTTCCTGAAACCTGCGCACGCGAAGGCGCCGCCCGGCTAGGCTCAGGCCTTTGCCGGACGGCGCCAACTCACGCGTAACCGCCTCCAGATGGGGCGGTAAGGGCGGATCGGATCAGATGTGCCCGTCCTCCAGCATTTCGGTCACAAGGGCCGCGATCTGGGACCTCTCGGACCGGGTCAGCGTCACGTGCGCGAAAAGCGGATGCCCCTTCAGTTTCTCCACGACGGCCACGACACCGTCGTAGCGGCCGACCCGCAAGTTGTCCCTTTGCGCCACATCATGGGTCAGAACGACCCGCGAATTGGCGCCAATCCGGGACAGAACGGTCAGCAGGACATTCCGTTCGAGGGACTGCGCCTCGTCCACGATCACGAACGCGTCGTGCAGCGAGCGGCCGCGGATGTGGGTCAGCGGGAGGACCTCCAGCATCCCGCGCGCGGTGACCTCCTCGATGACCTCGCGGCTGGTGACCGCGGAGAGGGTGTCGAAGACCGCCTGCGCCCAGGGGCTCATCTTCTCCGCCTCGGTCCCGGGCAGATAACCGAGCTCCTGCCCGCCGACCGCGTACAGCGGACGGAAGACCATCACCTTCTGGTGCTGACGGCGCTCCAGAACCGCCTCGAGACCCGCGCACAGCGCCAGCGCCGACTTACCGGTGCCGGCCCGGCCGCCCATCGACACGATTCCGACATCCGGGTCGAGCAGCAGGTCCAGCGCGATGCGCTGCTCCGCGCTGCGGCCCTTGATGCCGAACGCCTCCCGGTCGCCGCGCACCAGGCGGACGTTGCCCTCGGGGGTGACCCGTCCCAGCGCCTTGCCACGCTCCGACTGGATCGTCAGGCCGGTGTGCACGGGCATGTCGGAGACTTCCGGCACATGGACGTGGCCGTCCTCGAAGAGGATGTCCACCTGCTCCGCGGACAGGGTCAGTTCGGACATACCGGTCCAGCCGGAGGCGTCCGTGATGGCGAGTTCCGCGCGGTACTCCTCGGCCAGGAGACCGACGGAGGAGGCCTTGATGCGCAGCGGCAGGTCCTTCGAGACGACGGTGACGTCGTACCCCTCGGCCTGCAGATTACGGGCGACCGCGAGGATGCGCGAGTCGTTGTCCCCCAGGCGGTAGCCGGTGGGCAGCACGCTGGGGTCCGAGTGGTTGAGCTCGACCCGCAGCGTCCCGCCGAGGTCTCCGATCGGGATGGGGGCGTCCAGACGGCCGTGGCGGACCCGGTAGTCGTCGAGCAGGCGCAGGGCCTGCCGGGCGAAGTAGCCGAGTTCGGGATGGTGCCGCTTCGCCTCCAGCTCCGTGACCACGACGACCGGGAGCACGACCTCGTGCTCGTCGAAGCGGCTCAAAGCATTCGGGTCGGCCAGCAGGACGCTGGTGTCGAGAACATAGGTGCGCCGGTCTGGCTTGTGGCGCTTTGTGCTGGTCACCACGGAAGGACGTACCCCCTCGGATGAGGTCGGGGAGCGACGAGAAGGAGCTGGACCGGTCGACGGCCCCCGCGCACGGCGGGCCGAGAACCGGCCCTCCGCCTCTTCGTCCGCGCTGTGACCGCACGGTCGGGCTGGTGCAAAGGGCCTCCCGGGCGGACGGCCCCGAGCCGCCCGCTGAGATCCGACACCCGTGGTTCGGGTGTCGACCTGTCTGGCTTATGCCCTCGAACATGCGCTGCCATGCAAATTCATGGGGCGGCGCGCTGGTGAACTCCGCGTTACATCCGCCTCGAACGGGGTAAACGGGGACCTTTCCGAAGCACCCCGGAAGGGCGCGTACGCCTGCAGCCGAGTGTGCGTACGTCCGCCGAAACGGCCGGTCAGCCGCCGTAGCGGCGGTGGCGGGCCGCGTAGTCGCGCAGGGCGCGCAGGAAGTCGACCTTGCGGAAGGCCGGCCAGAAGACCTCACAGAAGTAGTACTCGGAATGGGCGGTCTGCCACAGCATGAAACCGGACAGCCGCTGCTCTCCACTGGTGCGGATCACCAGATCGGGGTCGGGCTGGTCACCCGTGTAGAGGTGCCGGCCGATCATGTCGACGTCGACGGCCTCGGCGAGGTCGTCCATAGCGATGCCCCGGTCATGGGCGTCGGCCAGCATGGAGCGGACCGCGTCGGCGATTTCCTGGCGGCCGCCGTAGCCGATGGCGACGTTGACCAGTATGCCGTCGACGTGGGCGGTGGCCTCCTCGGCCTCCTTGAGCGCGGTCTGCATCGGCGAGGGCAGCAGGTCCGTGGTGCCGACGTGGTGCACCCGCCAGCGCCCGTCGGCGGCCAGGGAGCGCACGACGTCCTCGATGATGCCGAGGAGGGGGCCGAGTTCGTCCTGGGGGCGGTCGAAGTTGTCCGTGGACAGCAGCCAGAGGGTGACGACCTCGACGTCCGTCTCGGAGCACCAGCCGAGGAACTCCTCGATCTTGTCCGCGCCGGCCCGGTGGCCCTGGGCGGTGGTGGAACCCGCGGCCTTCGCCCAGCGGCGGTTGCCATCCATGATGACGCCGATGTGCTTGGGCACCTGAGCGTGGTCCAGGTGACCTTCCACCCGGCGTGCGTACAGCCTGACCAGCAGGCCGCGCAGCTTGTCGCGCAGGTTCACGTGTTCGTCAGCCCCTCCGTATGGATCGGACAGGCGCGGCCGGGGGCGGTCCCTGTCCGTGCGGCGGCCTCGTCCGTATGGCGGTCCCCGGGGGCGAAGCCTACCCCCGACGGGTCAACAGCCCCCAACGCGTGCCTCGACCGACGGGGCGACAACCCCAACGGGTGCCCCGATGCGCCCGGTTGCAGCAGTTCCGGGCCGCCGCGGCCGCACAAAGAAACGGGCCGGTCCGTGGGGGGGAGACGGACCGGCCCGAGGGGGGGCTTCCACCATAACCCTTCGTAAGTGATGATGCGTGCATTGGCGGGACACAACTACTCTCCGAAACCGTCCGGCAACGCGTCGAGCGGGTTGGAAGCCGCCATTCCGGGCCTGACCATGGCCGGATCACAGCGGATTCCAAGGAAGAACGGCCGGGAGGTGGCGAGATCCACGGGATGTGGGCCATCTTGGGGAGCAATCGGCGAGTTGCTTCCGGATCCCCCTCAGGGGCGACCCGTCCACACACGCCCGCTTGACGCCGAGGGCGGCTCCACCTCGGCCGTCCGGGTGACGGACGGATGCCGCCGACCGGGGTACGGCGCCGCGCAGCCCCCTCCACTGCGCGATGCCATCCGCGTGGCTTTGCTCACGCGAATTACCTTGGTCTGAACTTACGTGAGGGCGGTCGCGTCACGCGAGCGGCTGACGATAACAATGTGGACACCGTGATCCGGAGGTACTGAGCCCGCGCCGCCCGAGGCGTCGGTTCCCGGTCATACCTGGCCGGTACGCCGTCCGGCGGGTAGTCGGCCCGAGGTTCGGGCCTCGGGCTTGCGCGCGTCGAGGAGGGTCAGGCCTCGGGCTTGCGCGCGTCGAAGAGGTGGCGGGTGCTGTGCGCGACGAAGGGTCCGTGCGCCTCGATCCGCTCGTGCAGGGCGCGGAGTCGGGGCTCGTACGCCTCGACCGTGAAGCCGGGGACCATCCAGACCACCTTGCGCAGGAAGTGGACGACGGCGCCGATGTCGTGGAACTCCATGCGGAGGCGTTCGGCACGCAGGTCGGCGATCCGCAGCCCGGCGGCCTCGGCGTCGGCACGCTCCCGGTCGGGGTGACGGGCGTTGCGCACCTCCTCGGACTGCGGCCCCAGGAAGTACTCGACGAGTTCGAAGGCGCTGTGCGGCCCGACGTGCTGGGCGAAGTAGGCACCGCCGGGCTCCAGGACGCGGACGATCTCGTGCCAGTGCGGGCGGACCGGGTGCCGGCTGACGACGAGGTCGAAGGTCCCGTCGGCGAACGGCAGCGGCGCGTCCTCGGCGGAGGCGACGACCGCGACTCCGCGGGGGCGCAGCAGGGCGGTGGCCTTGGCCACGTTCGGCGGCCAGCCCTCGGTGGCGGCGAGGAGGGCGGGGGTCGCGGGCGCGCGGCCGAGGGCGAAGTCGAGGACCTCCCCGCCCCCGGTCTGCACGTCGAGCACGGCGCGCGCACCGGCCAGCCGCCCGGCCAACGACACGGCGTACCCCCACGAGGGCCGCGCCTCGGTGGCCCGCCCCTCGAACCAGGAGAAGTCCCACCCCTCGGTGGGGGTGGCGGTCGCTTCGGCGACGAGGTCTTCGAAGGAGGGGTGGGGGGTGCTTGGCATGGGGGTGGTCTTCTTCTGGGTGGGGGTGGTGTTCGGGGCGGTGGTTGGGGGTCGGGGATCGGAGGGCGGTGGTTGGGGGTCGGGGATCGGAGGTCGGTGGTTGGGGATCTGGGGTCGGTGGTTGGGGATCTGGGGTCGGTGGTTGGGGATCGATGTCGGGTGTCGGGGCTCGTTGGTCGCGTGGCGGAGGTCCGGGTCCCGGCTCCAGCGGGTTCCGGTTGCGGCCGACCCCGGTCAGCGCACCAGTGGTCGTACCTCCTGTGCGGTGAAGCGTATGAAGCCCTCGGGGTCCGGTTCGTCGCCCGTCGGCTGAAGGATCACCGTGTCGGCGCCGGCGTCGGCGAGGTCCGCGACGGCCTTGGCGACGGTGGCGGCGTCTCCGGCGACACCCAGGTCCGGGACCTCGGACAGTCCCTCGGCTGCCAACTCCGCGCGCAGGCGGGCCTCGGCGTCGGGGCCGGTGGCGGTCAGCAGGTGGGCGACGACGCGGTGGGTGTCGTCGGTGCGGTCGGCGGACTCGCGGCCCTCGGCGATGAGCCGACAGGCCCGGCGTACGCCGTCCGGGGGCGTGGCCGCGGTGAGGATCGTGCCGTCGGCCGCCTCACCGGACAGGCGCAGCGTGCGCGGACCGGTGGCGCCGGTCAGGATCTCCACCGCACCGTCCGGCGGCCAGTCCAGGGCAACGTCGTCCAGACGGACGTACCGGCCCTGCGTCGTGACCCGCTCCCCGCGCAGCAGGGCCCGCAACGCGGCGAGGTGCTCGCGCAGCAGGGTGAGCGGGGACTCGGCCCTCGCCCCGACCTGGCCCATCCAGTCCTGCACACCGTGCCCGACGCCGAGGACCGCGCGCCCGGGGAACATCCGGTGCAGTGTGGCAGCCTCCATCGCGGTGACGGCGACGTTCCGCAGCGGCACCGGCAGCAGACCCACGCCGACCCGCACCCGCTCGGTCCAGGCGAGCGTGGCGGCCGCCGTCGAGATCCCGCCCTCCCGGAAGCAGTCCTCCCACAGCCACAACTCCTCCAGGCCTGTGCTGTCGGCGAGGCGGGCCACCGCCCGCAGTCGCTCGGGGGGCAGTTGGGGGCGGAACACGGCGCCAAGTCCTGTCATGAGGACTTCCTACCGAGCGGGCACATGAAGAACAACCGAATTACCACGCCGCCGACTTGACCTGCCGAACAGCCGACGCCCCCGGCAGACTCGGCGCACCCTGCACGCCCTCCCCGCATGCCCTGCGCGCCCCGCAGGCCCTGCACGCCCGTCAGGCCCTGTGCGTCGTCTCACCCGGCGGCGAGCGCCCCCAGCAGCAACCCCGTGAGGGCCCCTCCGACCATGAACGGCCCCAGCGGGATGGTCGACTTGCGCCCCGCCCGGCGCAAGACCACCAGCCCCATGCCGTACACGGCGCCGTAGAGGAGCCCGGCGAAGGCGCCCGTGACCAGGACCGGCCAGCCGTACCAGCCGAGGGCCGCCCCGAGGGCGAGCGCGAGTTTGACGTCGCCGAAGCCCATCCCGGCGCGGTTGACGAGAAAGAGCACGAAGTACGCGGCACCGAGGGCGAGTCCGCCGAGCAGCGCGGTCGGCCATGAGCCCGCGGCGGTGGGGAGCAGGGCCGCGACGCCGAGCAGCGCGACGGTCGCGGCGGCGAGCGGCAGCGTCAGGACGTCCGGGAGCCGGTGCACCCGGCGGTCCACGAGTGCCAGCAGTACGGCGACGGGCGCGGTGAGCAGCCAGACCACGGCCTCGGGACGGGGTCCGGTGGCCGCCGCGAGCGCGGCGCAGACGAGGGCGGTCACCGCGGCCACGGCCCGGGTGCTCGGTCCGTACGTTCCGCACGCCGTGGTGTCCGTGCAGCGGGCCCGGCCCACCCAGCCCCCGAACGCCCCGGTGATCGGGTGTCCGCCGGGGCACTCGTCGCACCACGGCTCGTCGGCGTCGACCGACAACCGGTGGGCGGCACGCGGCAGCAGCAGTCCGGCGCCCACGCCCCACAGGGTCGCCACGACGATCAGGAGTACGCGCACGCCGGGACCCTACGGCCGGGACGCCCGTTCCGGCATGGGCCCGTGGGCCCATGTGGGGCCCACTGTGGCGCGGATACGGTCGGTCCGGCACGGGAACGCGTCGGAACGGGAGGGCGGTTCGGGCATGGGGCGACGCTGGCGCGACGGGCGGGGCAGACTGGTCGTGCCCGGGAACGGAGACGGGAAGGGGAACGGGAAGGGGAAGGGGAACGGGAACGGGTCGACGCCCGCGGCGACGGTCCCCCTGGAACTGGCGACGTCGTACCGGGCCCGTACGAAAGGCCTGCTGGGCCGCGACTCGCTCGACGGCGCGATCCTGCTCTCCCCCGCCAACAGCGTGCACACCTTCCGCATGCGCTTCGCCATAGACGTCGCCTACCTCGACCGCGACCTCACGGTCCTCACCGTCCGCACCATGAACCCGGGCCGCCTGGGCCTGCCCCGCCTCCGCTCCCGCCACGTACTGGAGGCGGAGGCGGGAGCGATGGCGGGGTGGGGGCTGCGGGCGGGGGTGCGGGTGACGGTGGAGCCGGGGTAGCGAACACTGGGCAGCAGCCGGGGAGGATCAGCCGCCCTCCAGGTCGACGACCGGCCGAGCAGAGCGTCGACGTCGGCGAAGGCCCGGGCCGACTCGAACGGCTCGCCGATGCGGGCGGTCACAGCGCGGCCTGCCGGCGCACCTGCGGCGGAAGCGTCGGGTCGGCGGCGATGCGGGCGAGAGCCTCACGGCTGCGCGGCACGGTGTCATGCCAGCGGAGCAAACTCACGGCCTGCTCCGCAGCCAGGCCGCACCGCACGTACCGCTCGGCGAGTTCCATCGCCCACGGCGTGACGAGAGCGTCGTCGTCGACGTACATGCCGAGCCAGGTGAACACCTCGCCGGCCATCCAGCCGCCGATCCATGTCACCCACTGCCGTACGAGCCGCGTGCCCTCCTCGCTGTCAGGATCCTGCGGCACGCCGGGGATGCCGAGCAGCGCGCACTCCCGCAGCGCCTCGGACATCCGTTCCCTGGTGACCAGGCGGGCGTAGGGCATGAAGTCCCACATGACCTTGCGGACCTCGAGCCAGCCGGGCGACTCCTCGTCCTCGTCCCCGCTCCAGACGGGATCGGGGACCGGTTCACGCAACGGCTCGGCCGGCGCGAGGGCCTGGAGGACCGCCCGCGCGCGAGCGATGTTCTCCTCGCTCTCCGGCAGATCCGCCGGCCAGCGGAATCCGGCGCCCCAGCTGTAGGGAAGTTCTCGTACGGCTGGAGGCAGCAGGGGTTCCTCTCCCTGTGCCGGTTGCCGCGCGCGAGCCCGGTAGCCGGGGCGACGGAGCCGCACGAGCGTTTCCCGTGCCCATGAGCGGCTGTCCTCACCGGCCCTTGCTTCTCGTACGACTCGTAGCAGCGCCTGCTCACCGTAGGGTGCGCCGAGGGCGTGCAGCAGATCCACCGCTTGGCGAGGAGCGAGCCCGCTGTCGACGCAACGCTCGGCCACCGCCGCGACGCCTGACGCGTCGTGCGTCTCCTGTTGCAGCCACCGCAGTACGTCATGGGCCCACTGGGAGAGTACGTGGCGGGCCGAGAGCCGGCAGATCAGGTCGATGTGCTCCTCGAGCCACCAATCCGGAACCGCCGGCTCAGCCGTCCGCGCCCACTCCTCGAGTACCGAGGCAACACCCTCGCGGGTGAACTCTTCGGTTGTCGGCATGGTCCGAGCGAGCAGTTGCCGGGTTTCCCGACGGATGCGGTCGAAGAGCTCCCAGGACTCGTCGTTCCAGACGCCGCCCTCCGTGGGAACCGGCGGGGTGGACAGGGCAGTCCTCAGCGCTTCAAGAGCGGCCTGCTCGTTCGCTTCCGTGTGCTCGAGTTCCTCGAGTCTCCGTGTCCGTTCCCCGGTCAGGTCGGACCACGGCAGAGGCAGTTGGCGCATGCTCTCGGGCAGCAGATGGTGTGCGGTCACAGCCCGGCCGCTCCGTTCCGGTCGTCGTCCGCTCGCCCGCTCTGCATCACGAAACACCCAGGTACTCCATCGCGGTCTTCGGATCCTTCATCTTGCCCGAGTTCCGAGCCGCCTGCTTCTCGGCCTCCGTCTTCCTGTTCCACGCGTCGTTCATCGCCTTGAGCTGCCGAGGCGAGATGTCCTGCCCGGCAACGCGGAGATCGAGCCCGTTGTCGGCCAGGGTCTCCGCCGGCGTGCCGGGAGGAAACTCTCCGGTCTTCTTGTCCTTCTGGAATCCGTCGAAGACCTTGTCCCAGCCCTGCTGCGTCTCGATCTCGTAGCGCGCCCTCCGGCCCGGGTACGCCTGCTGCCAGTCGGCCAGCCTTCTGGCCTGGGCGCGTATGGAGGCCTGCGTGGCAGCCTGGCCGGTGTTCTTGACCTCAACGACGTGAAGGTTGCCGTCCTTACCCTTGTAGACGACGTCGGCGTCGTCTATGGCGCTGAGATCGGCGGTGGTTCCGTCCCCCAGGTCCACTGCCTTGCGGCCCTTCTTCGCGCCGACCCCGGCATAGACCTTGGTGCCCTCGGCGGCCTCGTCCGCAGCTCGCCTCGCCGCCTTGACCTCCGCCATGGCCTCAGCCAGTTGATGCCGGTTGCCGGCTTTGAGTACGGGACCACCGAGCGAGCCACGGCTCTGACTGTCGATGCTCCTTGTCTTCAGCATGTCCGAGAGGTCCTTGAGCGACTGAGCGAGTTCTTCCTTGCCGATCTCGCCCTTGCTCAGGTCCGGGTGGTCCTTGGCCTTGGCCACCAGGTCGTCGATCTTGTTCTCGTCGAGCTGGAACCTGTCGCCCTTGGGCGTCTTCTGCTTGTCCTTGGCTTCCGCGATCGTCTTTTTGACCTCGTCCGCAGCCTGCTGCAGGTCCACGCCGGCGGCCGCCCGCTCCGCCTCGTCCGCCTGCTTGCGTGCCTCCTCGGCGGCCTTCTTGGCGTTCTCGTCGCAGCCGTCGTCGGCGAGGAGCACGTAAGGCGCGGAGGGGCCGGCGGCCAGGACGGTGGTGTTCGTGCCGGGGGAGCCGGTGAGGGGGGCGGGGGTCCCATCGCGTGGGCCGTCGCCGTACGGGGTCCTGCGGGCCGGGGCGGAGATGGTGCAGCCGGACTGCCTGGCCTTCCTCTCGGCCTCGTCGGCCGCCTCGTCCGCTTCCTTGGCCGCCTTCTCGGCGCCTTCGACGTCACCGGCCTTGGCGGCCTTCCTGGCGTCCTCGGCCGCCTTGCCCGCCTTCTCCGCGAGCTCGCCCAGCTTTCCGAGCTTGCCGAGTTTGCCCAGTTCGCCGACCTTCTCGACGACCTTGGCGCCGTCGTAGCCGGGGATGAAGAGGGAGCCGACGTTCCAGAGGACGTGGGTGACCGCGCGGGTCTTGTCGCCGCCCTTCCAGTCCTTGGCGACGTCGTCGCCGACGAACAGGTCGTACAGGACGGTCCCGCCGGTCTTCAGCGAGGCGCCGCCCCAGTCCAGGACGGCGCCGAAGTAGTCGCCGTCGGACCACTTCTTCCCGGCGTTCCTGGAGTTCCTCAGCCAGTCGTCGCCGAGGTGTTTGCCGTAGTCGCCGATGCCCTTGAGGGTGTTCAGGGGGTGGCGGACCATGCCGTAGATGCCGGTGACGTCGCCCCATACGCCGTCGACGAAGAGGCCCTGGCCGACCTGCTTGACCTGGTTGCCGGCGCAGCCGAAGAAGGCGCCGAATCCGGAGAAACAGCCGTCGTCCTTCTTCTGCGCGCTGCCGTTGTCGCTCTTGCCGTCGCCGGTGGGGTTGGTGGCGTTGGGGTTGGTGGCGTTGGGGTTGGTGGCGTT
This sequence comes from Streptomyces sp. NPDC046197, assembly GCF_040646295.1. Lineage (NCBI taxonomy): Bacteria > Bacillati > Actinomycetota > Actinomycetes > Kitasatosporales > Streptomycetaceae > Streptomyces > Streptomyces sp. NPDC046197. The sequence goes on from NZ_JBEYZY010000025.1 coordinate 68,729, forward strand.
GGGGTTGGTGGCGTTGGGGTTGGTGGCGTTGGGGTTGGTCCCGGTCGGATTGGTGCCGGTCGGATTGGTGCCGGTGGAACTGGTGCCGGTGGAACTGGTGCCGGTGGCGTTGGTGTCTTTGTCGTCGCTGCCCGCCGGGGCCGGGCAGCCCATACCGACGACCTTGCAGACCTGGGCCTCTATGCCCCCGTATATCTGCGTGCCGAGGCCACTGACCACCAGCGCGGTGACCAGGGCGGCGACGAGGGCGACCAGGCCGGCGTACTCGACCGCGGTCTGCCCCTCGTCCCGCCGTCGGCGGATCATCCGGCCGACGGAGAAGGGGCGGCGCTCGGCCCGGTCCGGCTCCGGCAACTCGTACCACTCGCGGCTCTCCGGCCGGCGCAGGAAGCAGAGGATGAGGACCGGCAGGAAGAGCTGGATGCCACCGCGTGCGGAGCCGGCGGTGAGATTGGCGAGGGCGCCGAGGATCAGCCAGACCTGCACGCCGATCAGCCCGCGTCTGACCCGGACCCCGCCCTGCCAGGTCCGGCGGGCCAGCCACCACCCGAGGACGCCGGGGGCGGCCGCGTACGCGACGAGGGCGAGCACCTCGCCGTCGAGGGAGTCGTACGAGGAGGCGGTGAGCAACAGCCCGACCCCACCGAGCAGGGTGGCGACGAGCAGCGCGTGCACGAGCACCAGGGCCACGGACAGCGACGGGGGCATCTCCCGGCGGCCCCCGCGCCCGGACGACCACGCCCCCTCGAACTCCGGCACTCCCCCGACCGAGGCCATGCTCCCTCCCCCACCTTGGCGCACAACTTCGCCAGAGGTTAGGAAGGGACCGCCTGCCCGGCATGGGCCCGTGGGCCCAAATGGACGCCCAATCCCCGCTGCCCGCACGGAGTTACGCCGGGCGTCCTCTGCGGGCGTCCTGCCCCGGGCTCACCGCCCACGGGTCCGTCGGCGTCTCGGTCCGCCCCTTCAGCTTGTGGAGCGCGGGAAGGTGACCTCGACGCGGCGGTTCTTCTTGCGGCCGTCCTCGGTGGAGTTGTCTGCGATGGGGTACTGCTCGGCGTAGCCGCGGACGTCGAAGGTGACGTTCGGGTCGTTCAGCTCCTGGGAGAGGACGTCCTGGACCGCGTTGGCGCGCTGCTTGGACAGGACGACGCCGTGCTCGTGGGTGCCGAGGTTGTCCGTGAACCCGAAGACGCGGACCTGGGTCGCCCTCTGTTTCTTGATCTCCTCCGCGATGGCCTGGATACGGGACTTCGCCTCGTCGCTCAGCTTCGCGCTGTCCTTGGGGAACAGCACCTCGGCCTGGAGCGCGAACGTCACGTCCGTGTTGGTGTCCTCCCGGCGCTCCTCTCCACCCTGGTCCTCCACGACCGACTTGATGTCGAGGACCTTGGGGGCGGCGAGAGTGGCGCCCTCGGGCAGTTTCAGGTCCGGGTCCTTCGGGTCGATCTTCACGGGCGCGGACGCGGAGGCCTCGGTACCCGGGGGGACGCTGGGTCCGCCGTCGGCATGGGCGGTGGGAGTGGCGTAGAGGGTGGTGGTGGCGATGAGGGTGGCTGTGGTGAGGGCGACGGCGAGGCGTGGGGCTCGGATGGCCCTGCTGGTTCGGGTGTGCGTCATCACCGGCCGCCTCAACCGGAGATCTTGATGGTGGCGATGGCGAAGCCCGGAAGCTGGAATTCGACTTCGCTTGTGCTGACTGGAGGAGACGGGAACTGCATGAAGACGGGGATGGACTCGCCGGCCTTCAGGGAGGGGAGCCCCGTGGTTGTCAGGGGGCGACCATCTGTGTCGCGCAACACGTAGTAGCGCTTCTTGCCATTTGAGTCCACAAGCGTGGCGCCACCGAGTGAGCTGCCATTCCTGATGATCTCGGTTTCGTTGCCACTGAGGTTGGACGGAATGATGACACTGCCGCCACCATCGTTCTTAATGGTGGCGTTCACAGTGACGAATCCGCCTGAGTCCCGCTTGGCGGATTCGATACGAAGGAGCAAGCTATTGGGGCCCTTCAGTTCAGCCAACGGCTGATCGGACTGGCCTTCCTGAGCACTCGGCTTGGAACCACGACCCTGGGAGGCGGAGGCCGGAGTGTCCGACTTCTTACCGTCACCACCGCCACCGCAACCGGCTACACCAAGAGCCAACCCGGTCGCCACGGTCAACGCGACCACGCCCCTGCGGACCTTCGCAGTGAACCGAATGCTCATCGCTCTGCTTCCTTCTTCACTCGTCGTTCGCTTGTCGGTCGGCCAGATGGACGTCGAAAAGGTCCTCGGGTCCAGGGAGATGGGTGAGGTCGTCCGGTTTCGGATCCCATTTCTTGCCTTTGCACGTCAGCTGGGGCAGTGCCTTACTTCCGGCGTCGGCGCCGGGAAGCTTGAACTTGCAGCGGGATTCGATCACAGCCGTGGCGGATGCCTTGGACCTTCGATCCGCCGTGCCCGGAACGACGGAATCTCCCATGGGTTTGTCTGTCTGCACAGAAACCGTGTAGCCCAGCGGCGTCAGTGTGGGTTGGCACCCGCCCGGCTCCACGTGCGCGTCATTCCGAGAGGCAAGCTCGTTCGCACGCCAGCAGCCGTCCAACACCACACCCTCACCGTCGAAGATGGCCTGCCACTTGGTGGGCTCGAGTACGGACTTCGCCCACTCACCTGCCAGCTTGTTCCGGGTGTTCTGAGCCGCCGCCAGTGCGGCCGCGTCGGCCGCCGTCTCAGCGCCGTTTCTGTTCACGGCAGCCTGGCCGACCGCAAAGTAGGCGAGCGCAAGAAAGAGCAGGCCCCCCACCACCGTGATGTAGATGGGGAAGGCCTGCCCTGCATCGCCGTACTTGCGGAATCGCGTCAGGGAGCGACTTTGGCGACCTGCGCCTTGATCTTGTCGAGGATGGTCTGGCCGATGTCCGTCCCCGTAATCGCCAGCACGATCGCCACCACCACCGCAATGATCCCCAGATACTCCACCGCGGTCTGCCCCCTGTCGTCCGCGCGGCGGCGCATCGCCTCGGCTGTCGTGTTCTTCCAGCCGTTCACGCGGATCTTGGTCGCAACCGCCGTCTTCAGCATCAGGTCGCTCATCGTGTTCCCCTCCAGGCTCGGTGTCGGTGCCGCTCGCGACACGGGCAACGTACGGCGGGAGACGCCGTAGGCCGGAGGGCCCCTGGGCCCAATCCCGGGCCCAAAGAGGGAGCCGACCGTTCTTGCTCCGCACACTCGCCACGGCTCACCTCACCCCAGCCCTCGCGCCGAACCCGGTGCCGTGCCGAGCCACTTGGCGGCGGCTTCCGCTCGGCTGGTGCTGTGGAGTTTGGCGAAGATGCGGTTGATGTGGTTCTTGACCGTCTTCTCGCTGATGAAGCAGGTGGCGGCGATCTGCTGGTTCGTCATGCCGGACGCGATGAGGTCCATGATCTCCGCCTCCCTGGTACTGAGTTGGAACCGCGACCTGTCGACGGCGGCCGGACGGCCGCCTGTCCACCCAGACGAGGACTGTCCCACATCTGGTTGCACTTGCGAAAGGTTTTCTGAAGAAATAGCCGATGACGGGAAGGCGTCGAGGCCGAATCCGCCTGACTGGTAAGGGTTTTCCTGAGGTTGACTCCTTGGCGGCGGGCAGCCAGCAGTGTGTGCAGTCGCACCTCCCAGCCCTTCGGGCAGTGGTCCGCCCGACGGCCCCTGCCGCTGACGCAGCTGGTCCAGCAGGGCGCCCGCTGCCGTGGGGGTGAAGTGGGCCCGTCCCTCCCTGATGTTCCGCACGGCGCTGACCAGTTCGTCCGCCGTGAACTCGCCGTGCACCAGGTAGCCGCCCGCACCGCGCCGCAGGGCCTCCTGGACGATCTCCGACTCGCGGCTGTAGGTCAGCATCAAGACCGGCGCGATCCGGACCAGGTACGGCAGCGCCGAGATGCCGTCCACACCCGGCATGCGGACGTCGAGCAGCACGACGTCCGGGCGGTGGTGGTGTGCTGCCTCCCAGGCCGCGCGGCCGTCGGCGGCCTCCGCCACCACCGTGATGTCCTCGCGCCCGGAGAGCAGGACGGTCAGTCCGGCCCGCACCACGGGGTTGTCGTCCGCCACGACGACCCGCAGGGGCCCGGAGGGGGCCGTCCGAGGGAAGTTCTCGAAGGGGTTCGGGGGTGAGGACTGCTGGGGGCCGGGGTACGGGGCCGGGGTCGGCGTCGTCGGGTCCGGCATCTGCGGCCTCCTCTCGGGTCGTAGGGAGTACGTGGGCGGCATAAGCATGTGTCAGGCGGCCGGTGTCGTCAGGGCGGCCAACGGCAGTTCCAGGCGAACCTCGGTGCCCCGCGGGTGGGCGCCGCGGCCGATGCGGATGCGGGCGCCGACCGAGGCCGCCCGCTCGACCATGCCTACCAGGCCGAAGTGGCCCGCTCGGCGCAGTTGTTCGAGGGTGGTACCCGGCGGCAGGCCGCGGCCGTCGTCGTACACGCTGATGCGGAGCAGGTCGCCGTGGACGCCGGCGCTGACGTCGACGCGGCTCGGCCCGGCATGACGGTGGGCGTTCTCCATCGCCTCCGAGGCGATCGTGAGGAGCTGGCGGGCCACCGCGGGCGGGACGGGCGGGACACCGTGTTCGCCCGTGGGGTGGTAGACGGCGGGCAGGCCGGTGCGGGTGCTGAAGTCGCGGGTGCGGGCGGCCAGCTCTACGAGGACGTCGGTGCCGTGGCCGGGGTCGTTCTCGCGGCGCAGGTCCGCCAGGAGTTCGCGGGCCTCCGCAGCGGCCCTGCGGGCCGAACGGGCGACCAGTTCCGCTTGCTGTTTCACCAGCGCCGGGTCCATGCGGCCGGCGCCTGCCGAGCCCGCCAGGCCGTCCGCCGCCAGGGCCACGCCGTGCAGAGTCTTGGCCACCGAGTCGTGCATCTCGCGTGCCAGGCGGGCGCGTTCGGCGCCGACCGCCTCGGTGACGGCGAGGCGGGCCTGGACCGTGGTGAGGGCCTGGGTGGCCTCGCCGAAGCGGAGCATGAGGTTGCGCAGGGTGGAGCCCATGGCACCCGCGACGACGCAGAGGCCGGGCAGCAGTAACGCCTGGGCCAGCCCGGCGTGCGGGTGTTTCGAGGCCGTGTGGACCAGCAGGAGGATCAGCGACTGCAGAGAGGCGAAGGCGGCGGCGCCGCGCCAGCCGTAGACGAGGCCGGCCAGGAGGGGGGTGCAGACGCTGACGTAGGCCAGGGGCGTGTCGGGGCCCGCGGCGACCAGCAGCAGGGAACCGAACAGGGTGTCCACCACCAGCAGGGACGGGTGGCGCAGGAGGACGGGGCCGAACCGTTCCCAGTCCCTGAAGAGGACGTAGGAGCCCATGAAGGTGACGACCACGGCGGCGCTGACCAGACGGGTGGCCAGGCCTGGGGCCGCGTGCAGGAGAGCGGCGGGGGAGGCCAGGGCGATCATCGCCAGGCGGAAGCCGAAGACCTGGCGGCACAGGGCCTGGAGCGCGTTGATCTGAATGGCCGTTGTCGTCTCGGGTGCGGAGGCCTCCTGCGGGGGGCGTCCACCGTCGGCGGCGGCGGCCGAGTGCCCGGGAGGCGGTTCACCGGCGGTCTGCCCCACGGCGGCCTGCCCTCCGGCAGCACGCCCCACGGGGGCCTGGCCCTCGGCAGCACACCGCACGGGAGCCTGCCCCTCGCCGACACGCACTACAGGTGTCTGCCCCTCGCCGGCACGCCCCACGGGGGCCTGGCCCTCGCCGGCACGCACTACAGGTGTCTGCCCCTCGGCAGCACGCCCAACGGCGGCCTGCCCCCCAGGGGCCTGCCCCCCGAACGACTGCCGAACCCCGCCCGACCGCCCAGCCCACGCCCAGGACCCGCACCGAGCCCGCGGCACGCCCTCGCCCCCCGGCACGCCTTCGCCCCGAGGCACGGCGCCACCCCGCGCCACAGCATCGCCCCGAGGCACGCCCCCACCCCGCGCCACGGCCCCACCCCGAGCCAAGCCCTCGCCCCGCGACACACCCCCGCTCCCCGGCGAACGTCCCGTCTGCGCCCCGGCCTGCGCCCCCGTCTGCACCCCCGTCGCCCCACCTCCCCCGCCCCGCGGATCCGCCTGCTGCGATACCCCGGGCAGGGGCGCGTCCGCCGGTTCCCAGCCCGGGGGCAGGGCCGGGGTCACCGACGTCACGGGGATGTTGGGCGCGCCCGTACGGACGTGGGCGGGCAGCACCGTGCCCGCCGGCGGAGTGGTGATCTCCGGGGCCTTCGGGCGGCGGCGCAGCAGCCCAGTGCGTTCCTTCGTCGTCGCCATGTCCGTCGTAGCCCCCTACTTGCCCGTGATGGAGCCGAAGTCCACGCCGGAGCCGAGGATGAGGCCCGCGCCGAGGAGAATCATCGTGGCCGGGACCATGAAGGTGGTGATCATCACGGTGGCCTTGGGGACGGCGCGGGCGGCCTTGCGGCGGGCGTTCTGCGCGTCCGTGCGGCGCATGTCCTTGGCCAGGGCCACCAGCGTGTCGACGATGGGCGCGCCCAGTTCCTCGCCCTGCTGCAGGGCGGTCACGAACATGGCCACCTGCTCGGAGTCGTTGCGGCGGCGCAGTTCGGCGAAGGCCTGCCGGCGGCTCATCCCCAGGTCCATCTGGCGCAGGGTGATGCGCAGTTCGTCCGCCCAGGGACCCTCGTACTTCGACGCCACCCGGTCCAGGGCCTGGCGGAAGCCCAGGCCCGCGCTCACCACGACCGCCAGGACGTCCAGGAAGTCGGGCAGCGTCCGTTCGATCTCGTCCTTGCGGATGCGGATCGCCGACCAGATGCCGACCTCGGTCCACAGCGCGCCGAAGGCGAAGAGGAGCAGGGCCACGAAGATGTTGCCCCGCATCAGGAACACCAGGCCGCCCAGGCCGCCGAGGAAGCCGTAGACGGCGCGCCGGGCGGCGTAGCGGTCGATCGTCAGACCGCCCGGGTTGCCCGCCAGGTCGATCTTGCGTCGGTACTTGGCGACCAGCTTGGGACCCATCAGGCGCAGCACGGCGGGGGCGTAGCGCATGCCGAGGCGGTCGATCAGCGAGTCCACCGCTCCGGTGCGGGTCGCGCCCACCTCCAGGGCCAGCGCGAGGTCGCCGGGCAGCTTGGCGTCGGCCCGGTACATGCGGATGCCGGCGAAGATGCCCCAGACGCTGAGGCCCATCACGAGGGCGAGCAGGAGTGCCATCGCGGCCGCGCCTCCTTCCGTGAGCGTTCCATGGGCGTTCTGTGCACAGTGACTCAGACGTCGATGCGGGACAGGCGGCGGATCAGGATGAATCCGACCGCGTACAGCGCCAACGCGATGATCACGGCTGCCTGGCCGACCGGGGAGCCCGTCATACGGTCCAGGGCGCCCGCCTTGACGCCGTTCATGAGGAACAGCGCGCCCACGCCCAGCACCGGCACCGCGTACGACGTCATGTTGACCTGGGACAGCTGGGTGCGGACCTCGCGGCGGGTCTCCTTGCGTTCCTCCAGGGTCTCGGTGAGGTTGCGCAGGGCGCTGACCACCTGGCCGCCCGCCCGGTTCGACAGGACCAGGGTGGTGACCAGGACGACCAGTTCGCGGGACGGGAGGCGGTCGGCCAGCTCGCCCAGCGCGTCGTCCATCGAGGCGCCCAGCGCGAGCTGGTGGGCCACCTTGGCCAGTTCCTCGCCGGCCGGGGCCTCCAGTTCCTCCGCCGCCATGCCGATCGCGGTACGCAGGGCGAGACCCGCCTGGGTCGCGTTGGCGAGGATACGGGCCAGCTCGGGGAGTTGGTTGATGAACTTCTCGATGCGCTTCTGCCGCTGCCAGTTGAGGAACTGCACCGCCGCCCAGATGCCCAGCAGCCCCGCGATGGGCCCGAAGAAGGGCGCCAGGGAGGCCTGGCCGATCAGCCACAAGGCGGCCACGGTGGCGAGTATGTAGACGAAGAACTCACCCGGTGTCACGTCCAGGCCGGTGGCGGCCAGCCGCAGTTCCAGCTTCCTGCCCGGCGTCGTACGCCGCAGCCGGCGGTCGAGGTTGCGGAAGCGGCGCCTGCGGCCCACCGCGGTCTGGCCGGTCTGCGAGAGCCGGTCGACGAGCGCCGCCCGCTGTGCCCTGCCCATGGCGTAGGCGTGCAGGCCCATGACGGCCAGGACGCAGGTGAGCAGGGTGACGCCGGTGGTGAGCGTGACGAGGGTTTGCAGTTCCATGGGGGCGGTCCTACCTGGCTTCTCGGGTGGCGAGCTGGTCTGCGGACTGGGCGACGCCGAAGGCCTGGGGGATGGGCTGGTTCGCCATGTAGAGGCGGTCGGCGGTGCGGCGGGGCAGCGGGTAGTACTCGAAGGCACCGTAGATGCGGCCGTCGGACGCCATGGGCTGCGCGGCGAAACGGGCCACGGTGGCCAGCCGGTACGCCTCGCCGCCGTGGCTTTCGAGCACCGCGATCTCGGTGACGCGGCGGGCGCCGTCGGCGAAACGGGTGAGCTGGACGACGACGTCGACGGCGCTGTTGATCTGGTCGTGCAGGGCCACGAAGGGGACTTCGACGTCGGACATGGAGGCCAGGGTCTGCAGGCGCATCAGCGCGTCCTCGGCGCTGTTGGCGTGCACGGTGGCGAGCGAGCCGTCATGGCCGGTCGACATCGCCTGGAGCATGTCGAGCGACTCACCGCCGCGGACCTCACCGACGACGATGCGGTCCGGGCGCATGCGCAGCGAGTTGCGGACCAGGTCCCGGATGGTGACCTGGCCCCGGCCCTCGACGTTGGGCGGCCGGGACTCCAGCCTGATGACGTGGGCCTGCTGGAGCTGGAGTTCGGCCGAGTCCTCGATCGTGATGATGCGTTCGCCCTCCGGGATCAGCCCGGACAGGGCGTTGAGCAGCGTCGTCTTGCCGGTGCCGGTGGCGCCGGAGACGATGATGTTGAACCTCGCCTGCACCAGCCCGGCCAGCAGGAACAGCATGTGCTCGTCCAGCGAGCCGAAGCCGATCAGCTCCTGGAGGGTGAACGAGCGCGGGAAGCGGCGGATGGTGAGGGTCGGGCCGGTGAGGGACAGTGGCGGGATGATGACGTTGACGCGTTCGCCGGACGGCAGCCGGGCGTCGACCATCGGGTTCGACTCGTCCACCCGCCGGTTGACGGTCGAGACGATCCGCTCGATCGTCTGCATCAGCTGGTCGTTGGAGGCGAACCGCAGCGGCAGCTGTTCGACCCGGCCACCGCGTTCCACGAAGATCGCGTCGGGCCCGTTCACCATGATCTCCGTGATGGACGCGTCTTCCAGGAGCGGCTCCAGGATGCCGAGGCCGAGGGCCTCGTCGACCACCCGGCGGATGAGCTGCGAGCGCTCCACGGTCGACAGGACCGGGCCCTCGCGGCTGATGATGTGGCCGAGCACCCGCTCCAGCCGCGCCCGGCGCTCGGCGGCGGCCAGCGAACTCATCTCCGCGAGGTCGATCTCCTCCAGCAGCTTCGCCCGGTACGAGGCGACCAGGTGGCCGTCCTCGCCCCGGCTGCCGTGCTCCTCGGGGGAGTTGATGCGTGCGCGGAGACTCATGGGTCCAGGGCTCCTCGGTCCGTTCCTCGGTCTGTTCCTCGTTCAGTGGTCGAGCGGCATGGTGGCGGTCTTGACGGCCTCCCCGAATCCGTCCCAGGCGGGGATGATCGACGGGATGTGGACGGTGGCGGTGACGGTGACCGTGTCGCCGCCGGGCGCAGTCGCGCACGTGGTTCCCCGCGCGAGCCAGTTGCTGACGGCCTGCGTGCAGGCCTGCCGGGCGTCCTGCTGGAGCGAGGCCGCGCGCGCACCGGCCCGCGCCGCCGTGCCCGCCTGCTGGGCCGTGTAGGCCACCAGACCGATCTGGATGGCGGCCATGGCCACGAGCATCAGGATGGGAATGAACCCCAGGTATTCGATGGCGACTTGTCCGCTCTCGCGACGTCCACGGGCGTACCGCATGTCAGTTGGTCGCCTCCTCCACGGCACCCGCATGGCCGTGGACATCGATCGGAAAGTCGACAACGCCAGGGAAGAGGACCGGGACTTTGAGGGTGACGTCGGCCGTCACATAGCCGGTGGACGGTGGGCATGTCACTCTGGCGCCGCTCCGCCAGGCGTCCGACAGCTTGTCCATGCCCGCCTGCTGACACACCGCCTGCCGCTCCCCCCGGGTCGCCGCCGTCCCCGCCCGCACGGCCTCGTCCGCAGCATTCCCCGCAAGCGTGTACGTGTACCCCAGCAGCACGCACTGCCACAGCAGCACCAGGGTGATGACGATCGTCGGGGTCATCCCGAGGAACTCGACGGCGACCTGGCCGTCGTCCCGCCGCATCCTCATGACAGCCGTACGCATGCCTATCCCCCACCCTCCCGTCGCCTGCGAAAGCTCACCGACCCCCGGTCGCCCCGCAGCCGGCCGCTCCTGTGGGCGCCCGCGGGCGCCTTGACGATCCCCAGCTCGCCCGCGAGCCCCCACAGGGCCTGTTTGACCGTGCTCCTGCTGTCCAGCTCGTGCACGCGGCCCGCGTCCACGGCGCCCTGGAGTTCCCTGAAGTTGGCGGGGATCGCCGTGCCCGCCACCGCCGCGCCGGTGATCTTCTGGATGAGCGGCGGCTGGATCTCCGTACCGCGGGTGTGGCGGTTGACGACGATGGTCGTCTCCTCGGCCTTGCGGACCTGCAGCCGGTCCCACATCCGTACCGCCCGTTTGGCCGCCCGCACCGCGACCACGTCGGGGGTGGCGACCAGCAGCGCCGTGTCGGCCATCTCCACGGCGGCCGCGCTCGCGCCGCTCAGCTGGGCGCCGCAGTCCAGGACGACGACCTCGTAGCGGGAGCGCAGGGCGCTGACGATCTGGCGGGCGGCGCGGTCGGTGACCTCCTCGCCGCGTTCGCCCTCGCCGGGGGCGAGCAGCAGCGCGATCCCGGTGTCGTGGCGGAAGACGGCGTCGGCCAGGACGCGCGGTGAGATGTCGGTGATGGCGGCAAGGTCGACGACCGAGCGGCGGAACTGGACGTCGAGGTAGGAGGCGATGTCGCCGGCCTGGAGGTCCATGTCGGCCAGGGCCGTGCTGTGGCCGGAGGCCTGGGCGGCGAGCGCCAGCTGGATGGCGGTCAGGGTGGCGCCGACGCCTCCTTTGGCCCCGCTCACCGTCACGACCCGGCCGCCGACGCCGGTGAACATGTCCCCGCCGTGACCGAGATGGCGCCGCACGCCCACCGACCACTGGGCGACCGCCTGGACGCGGCTGACCAGTTCCTCGTAGCTCAGGGGCAGGGCCACCAGTCCTCGCGCACCGGAGTCCATGGCGGCCGAGAACAGGGCGGGGCCGGCGTCCGAGGTGACGAGGATGACCCCCACGGCCGGGAAGCGCAGGGCCACTTCGCGGATCAGTTCGAGGGCCGGCACCGGGCCGATCCGCTCGTGCACCACCACGACCTCGGGCAGCTCGTCGACGGACTCCGCGGCCAGGCGCGCCAGGGTGTCGATCAGCTGGGTCGAGTCGGCGACAGGGGCCACCGGCTCCGCGTCGGGGAGCTGGCTGAGCAGTGTGGTGATGGACCGGACCGCGTCCGCGTCGCCGACTGCCGGGAGGATCCTGGTGGGCATGCGGGCCTCTCACTTGTCGTTCGCGAGCCGGTAGGTCCGGTCCTTGGCGGGGACGTTGGTGTCGCTGCCGGGCGCGACCAGGGCGAGCCGGACCCGCTGGGCGAAGGACTCGGCGTAGGTGATGCGCTGGGCGTCGATGGTGGAGAGCGCGAAGGTGATCGGGACGGCGTCGGTGGGCTGCTGGTTCCTGTTCTTGGCGTCGGGTTCCAGCGCGGTGATCTCGCCGACGTCGAGGACCCTGGCGTTGGTTACAATGATCTTGGACTGAGCGGGGTCACCCTCACGCTGCCCGTCGAAGGTGGCATACACGTTGACCGTGGAGCCCGGCGTGATCTTGCCGGCCACGCCGGTCGCCGCATCGATCATGATGGCGACCTCCTGCTGCCCGGGCTGCAGGGCGGGCTGGTTCACGATCATGTCGCTCTGCAGCAGGGAGCCCCTGCGCAGCGTGGTGACCGCGATCTTGCCCTGGATCTGGGAGAGGTCCGTGACGGCGTTGGCCGACAGCCACCGCTTGGGCATCTCGATCTTCTCGAACTGGCTCGTGTTCAGCGTCGTGTAGGGCTTCACATTGGTCCGCACCCGGTACGCCGTGACCTCGGGACCGACCTTGGACTTGACGTCGCTGATGACGGAGAGCACGCCCGCGAACGCGCCGAGGGCGCAGAGGACGGACAGAAGCAGGAGTATCACGCCGCGGCGCTGACGGGAGTTCATGAACCGTACAACCTCGTTGGGGATATCGGTCGAGCGGAGTCGAATGGTGTGAACTCACCCTGTGGGTGTGTGGGTCTCGTGGACGGGCGGGGTTGCGGAACAGAAGACGCAGCGGTCTCCGATGACGTCGATGCCGCACCAGTGGCAGGTGCCCTGGCGCACCGAGGTGACGAGTTGGTAGAGGACCGACAGGTCGGGCAGATAGCTGCAGAACTCGACCAGCTTCGACGTCCCCCACCAGTTCGCGGACTCGGCCGGCAGCGTGGCCTCGCGCAGCCCGAGCACGTTCCACGCCGGGGCGAGGGTGGTGGTGACCCAGTCGGTCTGGAGCTGCCCCTGGGCGACCAGCATCCAGGCGCCGAACTCCGGTCCGGGCAAGGTGACTCCGGGGCCGATTCTGGCCAACTGCGGCTCCGGGTGGGCGATCACACCGAACTGACTGCCCGGCACCCATGATCTGGCATGCGCCTTGAGGCCGACGGGGACACGGTCGAGGCGGGTGACGGAGTTGAGGACCGCGCCGGCGTGGATGTAGTGGGTGAGCAGCCGGCCCGCGGAGGCGAGTACCCCGGGGCTGAGGTCGCAGGAGGCGAGCTGGCGTAACTGGCGGACCAGGGCCGCCAGTCCCAGCGGCGGCAGCTCCGGGCGGAACAGGGCGATGCGGTCGCTCTCCAGCAGGGACCGGACGGTGTGCAGCCGTCGCTCCACACCACTGGGGGCGGCCTGCGAGCACACCACGATGAGGTGCCCGTGCTGGTCGAGCAGCGTCTGTATCCCGGCCAGCGCCTGCTCCAGCGGCTGCCGGTCCAGGTCCTGCAGGACGACGGCGGGCAGGGTCCGGTCGTCCTGCGCGGGCAGCGCCATGTCGGCGCTGGTCACAGCAATGGCAGTTGGCACGCGGCTCCCCGTTTCACGCCTGTCGGCCCGCCGTCGTTCCCTTCGGCACGCCGGATTGACTTCACTGCGTGACTACCTCAGCACTGTATCCACGCCTCTGTGACCGGAGAACAGCGAATCTGCAGCTGGATGGCAACAGTCATTGCACAAGGCACGTCAAACCGGGGCAGGTTGAGCATCTCGCTCCCACCCGAAGGCGTGGGTCCGCCGCTCGGAGCTGACCTTGGGCCCGGACTTCGGGCCCCTGGGCCCACGCCTGCCGCCGTCGCCCGCACTTGCGCTCGCCGACCGAAAAGGCACTGTTGCCCATGGGGTTGCTACTGCCCATGGGGTTGCGACGAGGAGGAGACGGAGAAACGGGTGAGGCACCATCCCGGCGACAACCGGAAGATCACGTACGGCAAGGTGGGCCTGGAGACCTCCGCGGCCGCCGGGCCGAGGATCCCGGCGGGCGACGAGGAGCGGCTGAGCGCCGTGCTCGGCGGCACCTTCACGTACTCCCCCGAGGTCACCCGGACCGACAACGCCCACAAGAACACCAGGTCGTACACGTACTCCTCGTCCGTCGAGTACGGCACCACGGCCGGCCACGAGGCGGGCCCGCCCGGCGCGGACACCCCGGCCGCCACCACCCGGACCGGCACCGTCACCGTCACCGTCACCGTCACCGTCACCTACGACAAGACCACCGGCAGACTGGTCCGCGTCGACATGACCCGCACGGTCGAAGGGGGCGGCAGGGGGGACACCGGCGTTCAGATCGTCACCGGCTCCCTCGGCTTCGCCCCCGGTCCCGACGGGGACGACGAGCGGGCCGTCGCCGAGTGGTGGCTGAAAGGCAACCACGAACAGGCCGCCTCGCCCTTCCAGTACATGTTCGAACACGACACGCCGACCAGTCGGCCCGGCGACGACGACCCCTTCGGACGGCTGATGTTCGACAAGGGCCGCTCGAGCAGGATGGTCACACCGGCCGGGTGAGCGCCGCCGAGTACGGCTTCGAACTGAACCTCGGACTCAGCCTCGGTATGTCCCTCAGCACCGAGAAGAGGCCGCAGACGCTGACGGACGCGCAGTTCCTGGGCGCTCCGCAGGGAAACAGCCGCAGCTACCTGCCCATGCCGATCGAGTCGGATCTCCTGAGGCAGCGGAAGGGGCTTGTGGGACAGGGAGGTTGAGGGCGAGCGGGAAGTTGGTCTGGACCTCTTGACAGGTCAATTGGTCTGGACCAACTTGTATTGCCAGGCGGTGGCCGGACGGTGGCCACCGCCTTGCTCCCCCTCCCCCACCCCACTCCCCACCCCACTCCCCACCGGAGGCCCCAGTGGACCGCCTACCAGGCATGCCCAGACGCAGAGGACTTCTGCGCGTCTGGTCGGGTGCCGTCACCGCAGCCCTCGCCCTGTCCTTCGCCGCCACCGGCCAGGCGTCGGCGGCGGACGTCAACAACGCCAGGAACGCCGGCTTCGAGTCGGGCCTGAGCAACTGGACGTGCTCGGCCGGCAGCGGTACGACTGTCTCCTCACCGGTGCACGGTGGCTCGGCCGCGCTGAGGGCGACTCCCGCCGGGCAGGACAACGCCCAGTGCACCCAGACGGTGGCGGTCAGGCCGAACTCGACGTACACCCTGAGCGCGTGGGTGCAGGGCGGCTACACCTACCTCGGCGCGAGCGGCACGGGCACCACGGACGTGTCCGCATGGACCCCGGACACGTCGAGCTGGAAGCAGCTGTCGACCACCTTCACCACCGGCGCCTCGACCACGTCGGTGACGGTGTACCTGCACGGCTGGTACGGCCAGGCCGCGTACTACGCCGACGACGTGTCGGTCCTCGGACCGGACGGAGGCGGCGGAGGCGACCCGGTCCCGACGGTGCCCCCGGCTCCCGGCGGCCTGACGGTCACGGGTACGGCGTCGTCGTCGGTCTCGCTGTCCTGGAACGCGGTCTCGGGCGCGACGGGCTACAACGTGTACCGGAACGGCACGAAGGTCACGACGGTGACGGGCACGTCGGCGACGGTCACCGGCCTGTCGGCGTCGACCTCGTACTCCTTCGAGGTCACGGCGACGAACGCGGCGGGCGAGTCGGCGAAGTCGGCGGCGGTGACCGGCACGACGACGGCGTCCGGGGGCGGCGGGGGCGGTGGCACCGGTCTGCCGAAGCACGCGGTGACGGGCTACTGGCAGAACTTCAACAACGGCGCGAAGGTCCAGAAGCTCTCGGACGTCCCCTCGTCGTACGACATCATCGCGGTGGCCTTCGCGGACGCGACCAGCACGCCGGGCGGGGTCTCCTTCACGCTGGACTCGGCCGGGCTGGGCGGCTACACGGTCGACCGGTTCAAGGCGGACATCCGGGCGAAGCAGGCGGCCGGGAAGAAGGTCGTGATCTCGGTGGGCGGCCAGAACGGCACGGTCTCGGTGAGCGACACGACCTCCGCGACGAACTTCGCGAGCTCGGTCTACTCCCTGATGCAGACGTACGGCTTCGACGGCGTCGACATCGACCTGGAGAACGGGCTGAACGCGACGTACATGAGCCAGGCGCTGCGCTCGCTGTCGCAGAAGGCGGGCTCGTCTCTGATCATCACCATGGCCCCCCAGACGATCGACATGCAGTCGACGTCCAACGCCTACTTCCAGACGGCCCTCGACGTGAAGGACATCCTCACGGTCGTCAACACCCAGTACTACAACAGCGGTTCCATGCTGGGCTGCGACGGCAAGGTGTACTCGCAGGGCTCGGTCGACTTCCTCACCGCCCTGGCCTGCATCCAACTGGAGGGCGGCCTGTCCCCGTCCCAGGTGGGCCTGGGCCTGCCGGCCTCAACCAGCGCGGCCGGCAGCGGCTACGTCTCGCCGTCGGTGGTGAACAACGCCCTCGACTGCCTGACGAGGAACACGGCATGCGGTTCGTTCAAGCCGTCCAAGACCTACCCGGACCTGCGGGGCGCGATGACCTGGTCGACGAACTGGGACGCTTCGTCGGGCAATGCTTGGTCGGACACGGTGGGGGCGCACGTGCACGGGCTGCCGTAATCGCCGCCCGAGGCATGCTGGCGCTCGACCCTCGCGTCGGGCGCCAGGCCTGCTACCGTGCTCACGGTCTCATCAAGCTGACGAGCGAGTTCCGGCGCAGCCTGCCAGAGCGATGCACCATAACTACCCTTCACGAGCGTGAGGCCGTGTGTCAGCCCTCCAGCAAGTCGGTGACGTACCCCCGAAGCTCTTCCGGCAATTCTTCTAGGTGGATCTCCCTCAGATGGGTGAGATGGCTGCCTTCGACATGACCGGTTGACGTCATTTCGAGTATGGCGTGAAGTTGAGCCTCCAAAGCGCTTGGACTCTTCTCGCATGCTGCGGCCGCTGCCAACAGCGTCGCCAGCGCGGCAGCCTCGACAGGCGAGTATGCACTCAACCGGTCAGGGACTTCGTCAGCGCCGCGTTCCCTCTTGTGCGGCTCAGCACCCGACACGTCCCGAACCAAGTCGAGAAATTCCTTTGCTTTCACGGAACCACCTACTTCTGTCTAATACGGAAGCGGATACTGGCTCGGCCATGGAATATGGGTGGCGTTGGCGGCATCCGGATTATAGTGGGGACTGTTCGGGTTATGAACGTTTCGGTGGTACAGATTCCCTGCTTCATCTTGGTACCGACCACCAATGGATATTCGATAGACGTCCCCGTTGGCCGCATATGAACCCGCAGGCGCCGTCCCATCCCTGTCATGGACACGGAGGCGAACGGTGTTCCCGGTCTCCGGATCCTTCCACTTGTATTCAACACCCTTCTGTGCGCCACCATTGGGATCCGGCTTCAGTTGACGCATTTCAGCGTCATGGGGGATAACGCCGAGCGGATTGCGCCCCCTCAGATCCCAGCCACCATCTTTGACGCGGGGAGGGCAAGGACCGAGTCCGAGCGGATCCATCCAGGCATGTGGATTGTGAACATACGAGACCGGGTTGGGCGCTGGTCCCAAGCCGAGAGGGTCGGCCGAAAAATATCGCGCCGTCTCCGAGTTATAGTGGCGAAAGTAGTTGTAATACAGTCCCGTTTCGGGATCGTAGTACTGGCCGGGGAACCGTAGTGGTGTGTATGTGGTGCTGTTTGCTGCCCATGCCGTGGTCCCCCAGAGGGTGCTGCGGCAACGCCAGGCGACCTCGCCTTGCTCGTCGATGAGTTCGCTCGGGGTGCCGACCAAGTCGGTGACAATGGCGAAGAAGCGGGAGTCGATCTCCTCCTGCGGGGCCTCGGTTGCCGCCGTGATGCGTTCGGTTTGAGCTATGGGGCGCAGGCCTTCGTGGTCCCAGGTCAGCATCACGGGATGCGGAAGGTCCGGCGACGTCGTGGTCTGTTCGCACAGCGTCGTGCCGTCCCAAGTGAAGTCCACACGCTCGACGACTGTTTCGCCGTCCGCTGCCAGGCGGATCTTTGCCGTGCGGCGGCCCAGCGGGTCGTAGGTGTAGCTCCATCGCGTACCGTCCGGTGTCGTCACCGACGTCAGGCGGTCCTCGGCGTCCCACTCGTAGCGCCAGGTGTCCGGCTTGCGGGACAGGCGGGGCTTCTGGCGGAGGGTGACGCGGCCCAGGGCGTCATGTTCGTAGCGGACGTTGCCCGCACGAGTGATGCGCGTGCCCACGTACGTGCGCTCGCCCACCGCCTCCTGTCCCGGATGATCCGCCGGCCAGGACGCCGCTGTCTGATTGCCCGCCTCGTCATACGCGTACCGTTCGGCCCAGTTCGACGCGTGCACCGCCGTCACCCGGCCTGCCGCGTCCAGGTCGAAGCGGCGTGAACCGGAGAGCCGGTCGTCGATGCCGATCAGGTTGCCGTCGGCACGGTAGGTGTACGTGCGGTGCTGGACCGGGCGATTGTCGGGGCCCAGCACCGACTGTGCCGTCAGACGCCCGAGTGCGTCGAAGGCCTGCTCCAGGGTGACCGCCCCGCCGCCGATCCGGCGGGCCACTTCCCGTCCTGCCGGGTCGTAGGTGAAGTCGATCGTACGGCCCGACACCGTCATGCCGGTGCGGCGCCCCGCCGGGTCGTAGGACCAGGTCGTCGTGGCACCCGTGGGCGTCGTACGGCTCGTGCGACGCCCCAACTCGTCGTACCCGTACGTCAGCTCGCGTCCGTCCACGCTCTCCGAACGCACCCGGCCGTACCGGTCCCGTAGCACCGTCAGCGTCGTGCCGTCCGGGCCCGTCGCCTGCGCCAACTGGTCGGTCAGGTCGTACGCGAACGTCGTGACCCGACCGGCGGCGTCCCTGCGTGTGAGTTGGCCCAGTTCGTTGCGCTCGAACGTCACCACCTGGCCGAGCGCGTTCCTCCGGGAGGTCAGGCGGCCCGCCGGGTCGTGCGTGTACGTCAGGGTCCGGTCGTCGAAGTCCGTTTCGGCCAGCAGGCACCCGGCTGCGTCGTACTCATAACTCCACGTCAAACCCTGCGGGTTGATGACCTTCGTCAGCCGCAGCTCGGTGTCGTGCTCGAACTCGTAACGCACCCCGTCCGGCCCTGTTCGGGCCCTGAGCAGGTCGAAGTGCGTGTACTCGAAGCGGGAGACTCCGTCCATCGAATCGGTGTGGCTGGTGCAGTTGCCCTCACCGTCGTAGGACCAGGACTCGGTCGTGCCGTCAGGGGCCGTGCGGCGGGCAAGGTGACCTTCGACTGTCCATTCCAGGCGGGTCACCGCACACAGTGGGTCCGCGATCGCAACCGGGCGCCCGAAAGCGTCCCGCTCGTACCTTGTCGTCGCGCCGACGGGATCCGTGATCGCTACGGGCAGACCGGCCCGGTTGCAGCGGATCGTCGTCGTGTGGCCCTGCGGGTCCGTCTGGGCGGTGAGGTGGCCCGCTTCGTCATAGGTGAAATGGGTGGTCCGTCCGGCCGGGTCGGTGACCGACGTTCTGTTGCCGCGGTCGTCGTACGTCTGACGCCAGACTGTGCCGTCCGGACGAACCACTTTCACCGGCAGACCGAGGTGGTTGTACTCGGCCCGGGCCTCCCGCCCGTCGGGACGGACGACGGCGATCAGGTTGCCCCACTCGTCGTAGCGCAACGACGTGGTGTGGCCGAGCGGATCCGTCACGGACAGCGGGCGGTTGTAGCGGTCTTGTTGATACCGGGTCACCGCCCCCAACTGGTTGGCCTCGGCGACGACCTGGCAGCGATCGTTCACGATGTAACGAGTGCTGTGGCCGAGCGAGTCGGTGATCGTTGTGGTGCTGTGCCCGGTGGCCGGGTCGACGGGGCCATAGGCGAACGTGGACCGCTGATGACCCGCCGCGCCGGACTGGCGGGTGCAACGGTCTTCGTCGTCGTACGCGTACGTGAAGCTGCTGTCGTTCGAATCGGTCCAGGAGGTGATGCGTCCACGCTCGTCGTAGCCGAAGCGCATCGGTTGGCCGGTGGAGTTGACCACCTGCGTCAGGTGACCGTCGGTGTAGCCGTACCGGAGCAATTCGCGGTCGGTTCCGTCGGCAGCCGCTCCTGCCAACGCCAGGGCGGTGACACGGCCCTCCTCCGTCGTGATCTTGAGGCGGTAGCCGCCGCTGTGTGCGATCGACCGGGGCGCGCCGTCGACGCCGTACTCGAAAGTGATCCAGTTGCCGTTGCGGTCGTCGATCTGTTCGAGGACGGCCAGCGAGTCGTCGCGACGGACGAAGCGCAACACCAGACCCAACTCCGGATCGGTGACCGTGTAACCGTCGGCCTCTCGGTCGAGTGACCAGCGCGGACCGTGAACAGGCAAGGTCGGCAGTCCCGGAGCCGGATGCGGGTAGCTGAGCAGCAGACCGTTCTCGCCCACGAACACGACACCCTCGGCATCGATCTCCAACCGCTGGTCGAGCGTCGAGGACCACCTGGGGCCGAACCAGCCGCCCAGGCGGTACGACGACTCGAAGCTGCGCTTGACGACGAGGGGCAACCGAGCGGGAAGCGAGACATCGGTCTGCGGCAGCACCATCCGGCCGGTCGCGACATCGACCGGGTCACGCTCGCAGATCTTCTCGCCCGGCCGTCGGGCAGCACTCTCGGCCCCCTCTTCGGCCGCCTCCCGGGCTCCCTGGCGCAGACCGGTCGTCCCGGCCGCCTCCGCCCCCTCCCTCACCGCACCCCGCAGCCCACCCCCCGCCAGCCCCAGCCCCTTGGTGCCGAGCGCCTCGGGCAGCATGCGGCCGATGCCCTCGGCGGGGTCCTTCTTGAAGCCCTCCCACGCAGAGTTGAGTGCGCGGTCGGGGTGGGCGGCCGTGGAGACCAGGCCCGAGAGGGTCATGCTGACGTTCTGGAAGTACGCGGCCGGGTGCGTGAGGTTGTACGGGTCCAGGGGATCCAGGCCACGGACGAAGTCGACCAGGCCGGCGCTGCCCTTGACCACTCCGCCCGCCACGTGGGTGAGCTCGGTGGTGGCCACGCCGAGTCCGTCGACCGCGTCCGCCTTCAGCCGGTCGAGGGGCGGGGGTTCGGCGGGGGCGTACGCGAGGGCCGCGTGCACCGAGTCCGCCGCCGTGCGGCCCGCGTCGTTGCGCTGGCGGCGGGCCTCGTCGAGGATCTCGTGGGCGCGCTTGATGTCGGCGGTGCCGGGGTCCTTGAAGGGGTCGGGGTGCGGACCCGGATCCTTGTTCTCCTTGATCGCCGCGTTGTAGGCGTCGACACGCTTGTTGTATGCCGACACCGCCTGGTCGGAGGCCTCCTTGCCCTTCTTGTAGAGGCGTAGGGCCTCCCTGGCCTGCTCCTGCGCCCACGTCACCGTGTCGGCATACGCGTCCAGCGCCTTGGCCGCCTTGTCACAGGCGTCCGCCGCGTGCAGCCACTTGGTGGGGTGCATGGCGAACTTCTCACGGAAGGCGTCGGCCGCCTCGCCCTTCCACTCCGACGAGTCCAGCTTCCGCATGCCCTGGCCGACCTTGTCGAAGGCGGTGTGGAAGTCCGTGAGGTGCTTGGCGCCGGCCCGGATGGCGGACACGCTGCCGTGGATCAGATCGATCACGAGGTCGCTCTCACCCAGTTGCTTCTCGCCCGGCGTGGCGCCGAGGTCCGAGGCGAGATTGTCTCCGACATACTCGACCGCCTCGGCCCAGTCATGGGCTCCGGCCTTGTCCAGAGTCTTGCCGAGGAGGTCGGAGCCCTTGTCGACTCCCTCGCCGAGGAGTTTCTTGCCCGCCTCGAAGCCGTCCTCGATCTCGCCCAGTCCGGAATTGACCAGATCCCCGATGCCCATCAGCCGGTGTCCCCGCCCTGCTGCCCCGCCGCGCGGGCCCGTTCATCGGGTGACGGCCCCAGGCCCGCCTCGATGAGCGCCTCGTACTGCTCGTCGGTTGCACCGGTGGCCTGCTTGATGTTCAACGGGCTGGGAACGTCACCGTCGAAGGCCTGCGAGGTCAGCATGTCGCGGCCGGCGTCCTTCCAGCCCTGCTTGCTGTTGTCCCAGGCCTGTTCGAAGGAGTCCTTGCTGTAGTCGGCGTGCGCGACTGCGTTGTTCTGTGCCAGGTCGCTCCAGCCCATCTTCTGGATGTCGTCCTCGGACGCGTGCGGGTTGCCCATCACCGCGTTGGCGCCCACCTTGAACATGCCGTCGACGTACCGGTCGGTTTCGTAGTAAGTCCCGGCCGCAAGACCCACGCCCCGCGCGAAGCCGTTGCCCTCGGCGACCAGGGCGCGCACGCCCCACTCCCAGCGCTCGCAGAAGGACTTGACGGCCGACGTCAGCCCGTCGTGCCCCAACTCGAACCCGGACAGCGCGATGTTCTCGAAACCGCGCCCGGTCCCGGCGACGGCGTCGATGCCGATCTCCTCGAGCTCCTTCAACGTCAGCGTGATGCCCTGCGTGATCAGGTCCAGGCCCTCGGCCTTGATGTCCTCGCCCCCGCCACCACTCACCGCGGCTGCGCCCCCTTGTCCCCGTCCTCTTCCGCGTCCTCTTCCCTGTGCACGGCCGCCGTGTCCGGCACGATCCCCGGCACCGGCGGAAACAGCATGCCGTCCCCGTCGCTGCCCACGTCCAGGGCCACCCCGCACGGCACGCCGGCCGCGGGTACGGCGGCGTCGAGCAGCCTCGCGCCGAGGACCCTCCGGTAGGCCCTTTCGCGCGAGCCTTCACCCCTCGCCAGCGCGAATCGGGCGAGGGCGGCCTCGTCGGAGAAGGCGTAGATCCACCGGACGCCGCCGTGGTCACCGGCCAGCGGGGCGTCGTCCCGGTCCAGCGGTACGAGTACGGCCGTGCGCCGGAACTCGCCGAGCAGTGCGGCGAACTCGCGGCGTCTGCGGGGGGCGTCGTCGTCCGCCGGTTCGGGGGAGTGCGTGCCCTCACCGCCCGTGGGCCGACCGGCTTCTGCGCCCGGTACGGTCATCTCCGCGTAGTCGGCTAGCCGGGACCGGCGCATGTGCCCCGCCGGGTCGTCGCCCCCGTGATCAATCACGCCGGGAATCATCACATCGGCACATTGCGGACTGCAACGCGCAACTGCTCTCCAGGGATGCGATTGCGTCACCGCCGAGAGCCGCACGGCCTTCCGGCAAGATCCTTGAAACATTCCGGCCGGTCCACCGCATCAATGAGGTGAGGGCGGTACGGAGGACACCAGGGGAGCGGGGAAGGCATGAGACAGGGGCTCGGCGACGGGTACCGGGAGTTCGCGGCGGCACGCGCTGGGCATCTGTTCCGTTCCGCCTGTCTGCTCACCGGTGGGGACACCCACCTCGCCGAGGATCTCGTCCAGGAGACCCTGGGCCGGGTGTATGTCCGCTGGGGCCGGATCTCCGGCGTCGACAACCCGGCCGGGTACGCCCAGACCGTCCTCACCCGTACCTTCCTCGCCCACCAGCGGCGGCACAGCAGCCGCAAGGAACGTGCCACCGACATGCTGCCGGACTTCGCCGGACCCGACACGGCCGGTGACGCGCCGTTGCGGCTGACGCTCGTCGACGCGCTGCGGCAACTGTCCGTCAAGGACCGCGCGGTGGTCGTCCTGCGCTACTGGGAGGACCGGAGCATCGAGGAGACCGCCGCGGTCATGAACGCCAGTTCGGCGGCCGTCCGGACCCGCTGCGTCCGGGCACTCGCCCGGCTGCGTGCGCTGCTCGGCGACTCCCTCGGCGAGTACGCCAGACCCTGAGCGGTTCCCCGGCTGCCGCGACCGACCACCACGACCAGCGTAGAAACGGCGGGTTTGCCATGTCTGTTGAGGAGCACGACCCTTTCGAGGACCGGTTCGCCACCGCCTTGCGGGACGCCGGCGGCACTTTCGAGACCGACCAGCAGGACCTGGTCGCCGCCGGTGAGCGGCGCGGCCGGCGGCTGCGGCTGCGGCGCCGGGCCGCCCTCGCCGGTGGCGTGACCTCGGTCGCGCTGGTCGGGCTCGGCGGAGCGCTCGTCCTGCCCGGTGGCCACGCGGACGGCGCGCGGCAGCGGACCGCGGCCGCCGGGCCGACGACACCGGGCACGTCGACCACCCCCCGGACCGGTGCGACCAGGGACGACGTCCTGCGGATCCTCGAGAAGGCGCTTCCCCCCGGTCGGTTCAGCGGCGAGGAGGGACGCGGCACCGAGACCGACCTGCCCCCCTACGCCCTGGTGGTGTACGACGACGGCAAGGGCAAGGCCGCCGTCGCCGTCACGCTGGACCGTTTCCAGCCCGGCGGTCAGCACGCGCTCCAGACCACCCAGTGCCCCGACAAGGTGTTCATCGCCTACGACGCCTGCACCAGCACCAAGCTGGCCGACGGCTCCTCCCTCGTGATCCTCAAGGGGTACGAGTATCCGAACCGCCGCAGCGGGACCAAGCTGTGGACCGCCGACCTCGTCACGCCGGCGGGTGAGCACATCGGTGTGCAGGAGTGGAATTCCGCCGCCGAGAAGGACTCACCCGTCACCAGGGCCGAGCCTCCCCTGTCTGCCGAGCAGTTGACGGCGCTCGTCGGCTCGCACGAGTGGCGGGCCGTCATGGACGCCCTCCCGGCGCCCCCCAAGGAACGGCAGCCGGCCCCGACACGGAAGGCGCCCAACCGCCCGGTGTCCACGACCCTCGCCTCGCTGCTGCCCAAGGGGCTGAGGATCCTCGCCCGGAGCGGCAAGGACGCCGAGTTCGGTTACGTCGTCGTCGACGACGGCAGGGGCGCGAGTCTTGCGCAGGTCAACGTCCAGCCCGACATGTCGGACGTCGAGGGCCAGTTGTTCGGCTCGGACGCCAGAACCCTGCCGGACGGCACCAAGGTGGCCACGCACCAGCGGCCCGGTGAGAAGGGCGGCGCGGGAGTGGTGATGTGGACCGTGGACACCATCCGCCCCGACGGCTTCCGTGTGGTGATCAGCGCCTTCAACTCCGGAGCACAGAACACCCCGGCGAGCCGCACGGCACCGGCGCTCACCATGAGGCAGCTGGAGTCCATCGCCACCAGCCCGAAGTGGCGCTCGCACGGCTGAGCGCTGAACCGCCGAGCCGCCGACGTCCAGTGCGGAAGGCGGGTTCTACCCGCCCGACGAAGTCATCGAGCGGGAGACCTCACGCAAACGGTCAGGAGGCGTCGGCCTCGGCCGGCTCGTCCTGACTGTCGTGGCCGTCGTGGCCGTCCTCGCCGTCATCGAAGTAGGCGTCCAGTACCGCGTCCAGCTGCGACTCCCACTCCTTGAAGCGGGCCCTGGCCGTCGCCTCGATCTCGATCGGGTACCAGCGGCGGTCAGGGGTGTGCACGGTGATCGTGAACCGCTTGCCGAAGCGCGGGATCTCCGTCTCCACGGCACCGATCTCGTCCCAGCGGAACTCGCACGCCTGGTCGTCCAGTCTCAGGTGCACGCCCTTGTGGTCGGCGACGACACTCGCCCGGCGGTCGGAGGCCTCGAACACGGGGCCTTCGGGGGCCTCCTCCCCGTCGGCGGACTCCTCCGCGGCATCGGGACCCGCGGACTCCTCCGCGGCATCGGGACCCGCGGACTCCTCCGCGGCATCGGGACCCGCGTCCTCGTCCTCGTCCGGGGCGTCCGCCACGGCCTCCGCCTCGGCCTCCTCCGGCACCCCGTCGGACGGCTTCTCGCCGGACGGCTTGCCGTCAGACGGCCTCCCTTCGGCCGGCTTCCCGTCCTGCGGCATGTCGTCCGCCGGCTCCGGGGCCGCGGGTGCGGTGAGCCCGGGGATGAAGGCCGGGTCGAATCCGGCGCCCTTCACGGGCTCCCCCTTCAGGGGCTGGCTGCTCGAACCTATGCGCTGCTCCACAGCGCAGCAGTATGGTCGAAGATCCTGTGCCGGGCCCAGCCGGCCCCTACTTCGTTATCAGACACCTACACGAACACGCTCAGCAGCGCCGCCACCGCGAACCCGACCACCGACAGCACGCTCTCCAGCACCGTCCAGGTCCGCAACGTGTCCCGCTCGCTGATGCCGAAGTACTTCGCCACCATCCAGAATCCACCGTCGTTGACGTGCGAGGCGAAGATGGACCCGGCCGAGATCGCCATGATGACGAGGGCGACGAAGGCCTCGGTGTGATGACCCTGCGTCAGGAGGGGCGCGACGATGCCCGCCGTGGTGACGATCGCGACCGTCGCCGAGCCCTGCGCCACCCGCAGCACCAGGGAGATCAGGTACGCCAGCACGACGACCGGGAGGCCGACGCCGTTGAAGGTGTCCGACAGTGCCTGCGCGACCCCGCTCGCCTTGAGTACCGCGCCGAAGACACCGCCCGCGCCGACCACCAGCAGGATGTTGCCGACCGGCTTCAGCGAGGAGGTCGACACCCTCTCCAGGGACTTGCGCGACCAGCCGCGGCGGATGCCGAGCAGGTAGTACGCCAGGAGCAGCGCGATGGTGAGGGCCACGAACGGGTGGCCGAAGAACTCGATCACGGAGCGGCCCGTGGAGGGGTCGAGCGCGACCGAGGAGAACGTGGCGGCGAGGATCAGGACGAGCGGCGTGCCGATGATGCCGAGGACCGTGCCCAGCGGCACCGGCCGCTCCTGCGGCTCGGGGCCGGCCGCCGGCGGTCCGGCTCCGTCCGTGCCGCGGGCGGCGGCGGGCCCCGCCCCGCCGCCCCAGCCCGGCGTCCCGGCGGCGCGCCGCTCGGTGAGCACGGCGAGCCTGGCCTCCTCGGCCGCCTCCACCATGTCCTGCGGGACGTCGACGAAGACGCGCCTGCCGACCCACGCGGAGAACGCCCAGGCGGCCAGGACGGCCGGAACGCCGCAGACGATCCCCATCAGGACGACCCAGCCGAGCTGTACGTGCAGCAGCCCCGCGGCGGCGACCGGACCGGGGTGCGGCGGCAGGAACGCGTGGCTCATGGACAGGCCCGCGAGCAGCGGCAGACAGTAGAGCAGGATCGATTTGCCGGACCGCTTGGCGGCGGCGTACACCAGCGGCGCGAGCACGAAGATGCCGACGTCGAAGAAGACGGGGATGCCGAAGATCAGTCCGGTCAGGCCCATGGCGAGGGGGGCGCGCCGTTCGCCGAAGAGCCCGAGCAGGCGGGAGGCCAGCACCTCGGCGCCACCGCTGACTTCGAGGATCGCACCGAGCATCGTGCCGAGCCCGATGATGATCGCGACATGGCCGAGGATGCCGCCCAGGCCGGACTCGATGGTGGAGACGGCGTCCGAGCGCTGGACCGTGCCGAACAGCTCGGTGACCGACAGGCCGGCGAGCAGGCCGACGGCTATGGAGACGGCGAGCAGCGCGACGAACGGCTGCAGCCGCGCCTTGATGATCAGGAGGAGCAGGAGCGCGATGCCCAGGGCGGCGACGAGGAGCAGTCCGGTGGTGCCGTGGACGAGGAGGAGCAGGCCTCCGGTGTGCGGTGGCGTGTCCGTGGCTGCGGCGAGCGGATGGGACATTCGGGGGTCCTCTGCGTAAGTACATGTGGCATGTGGGCAGGGCGGATCGCGGCGCGGCGCCCGAAGGGGTGCGGGGTGCCGTGCCGTGCGGGATTACGTGGTGCGGGAGGTGAGGGACCGTCGGTTGCTCAGCCCAGTACGGCGAGCGCGTCGATCTCGATGAGGAGGCCCGGGGGCAGACCGACGTAGACCGTCGTGCGCGCGGCGGGCGGCTGGGTGAGGCCCTGCTCCTCGAAGTAGGTGTTGTAGAGGTCGTTCATCTCGGGGAAGTGGTCGACCTCCGTCAGATAGACACGGATCATCATCACGTCGTCCCAGGTCGCGCCGCCCTCCTCCAGGATCGCCTTGACGTTGGCCAGGGTCTGGAGGGTCTGCTCGCGCAGGGTGGGACCGGCGGGCGTCGGGGGCCTGCCCTCCTCGGCAGGCAGGAACCCGACCTGACCGGCGACCTGGAGGATGTTGCCCTTGCGCACGCCGTGGGAGAACTTCGCGGGCGGGGTGGTGTGCGTCTTGGGCGTGAGTGCGATCTTGTCCGTCATTCGGGGTCCTTTACTGGGGTCCTGCCGGAGTACTCGCCGCTGATGGCGTCCGCGGTACGGCGCACCAGCGGGAGCAGGGTGAGGAGTTCGTCGGCGGTGACGACGACGTTGGGCGCGGAGACCGACATCGCGGCGACCACCCGGCCGTCGGCGCCGCGGACGGGTGCGGCCACGCAGTTGATCGACTCCTCGTGGCCGCCGAGGTCGGTGGCCCAGCCCTGTTCGCGCACCTTCTCCAACTCGCGCAGGAAGGCGGACGCGTTGGGGGTCGAGCGGGCCGTGTACAGCGGATAGTCGAGCTTTTCGGCGACCGCGCGCCGCTCGGCCTCGGGCAGGTCGGCGAGCAGCAGCTTCGCCACGGCCGCCACGGTGATGGCCACCGGTTTGCCGATCCGGGAGTACATGCGCACGGGGTAGCGGCTCTCCACCTTGTCGATGTACAGGACCTCGTTCTCCTCGTACACCGCGAGGTGGACGGTGTGGCCGCAGGTCTCGTTGAGGCGTACGAGGTGGGGGTGGGCGATCTCGCGGATGTCCAGGTTCTCCATCGCCTCCTGGGCGAGGGCGAAGAGGCGGGCGCCGAGACGGTAGCGCTGGTCGGACTGGCGGTAGACCAGGCCGTGTTCGTGGAGGGTGCGCAGGAGCCGTAGGGCGGTGGACTTGTGGACGCCGAGGCGGTCGGCGACCTGCCCGAGGTCTGCGGGGCCCTCGGCGAGCAGCGGCAGGATGCTCAGCGCGCGGTCGACGGTCTGGCTCATGGCGTACGTACCTCCTCCTCGGCCCCTTCCGCGGTGCGCGTCCATCCGGGGCCGAGTCGAAGTCTCCCCCACGCCTCGTCGTCCAGGGCGGCCAGACGGTCGGCGTGGTGGCGGGCGGGCGGGTCCGCGAGGTCACCGGGCACGGTGAGGGCGGCGGAGGCCATGAGGTGACCGTGCCGGATGCGGTCACGGACGGGAAGACCGCGCAGGGTGGCGGACAGGAAGCCGGCGGCGAAGGCGTCCCCGGCGCCGACCGCGGCCACGACGTCGACGTGCGGGGCGCGTACGAAGGTGACGGTGCCGTCGGCGTCGCACAGGCCCCTGGTGTCCTGGTCGAAGGCCGTCGCCCCGCCCCTGCCCTGCTTGACGACGACGAGCGCCGGCTCGGGCAGCGCCTCCCGGATGGCGCGGGCGCCGTTGAGGCCCCAGGCCTGGCGTGCCTCGTCGTCGCCCACGAAGACGATGTCGGCGGCGCGCGCCAGCTCCAGCAGCACCTGGGGGCCGTCGGCCTCCCGCCACAGGCCCGGACGGTGGTTGACGTCGAAGGAGACGAGCGGGCGGCCGGGGCGGGGCGCGGTCAGTTCGCGCATCAGATCCAGGCACGGGCGGGACAGCGCGGCCGTGATCCCGGACAGGTGCAGGATGCGGCCGGCCCGGACGGCGGCCAGGTCGACGGTGTCCGGCGCCATCGCGGAGGCCGCGGAGCCGGCCCGGTAGTACGCCACCTCGTGCGCGTCGGTGGCCCGGTCGCCGGCGGTGCGGAAGTAGACGCCGGTGGGACGCCCGGGGTCCCGCCGCACCGACGACACGTCGACGCCGTACGCCCCGATGGCCTCGACCAGATGGTCGCCGAAGCCGTCCGCGCCGACCCGGCCCACCCACCGCGCGGAGTGCCCGGCGGCCGCGAGGACGCAGGCCACGTTGGACTCCGCGCCGCCGATGGTCCGCTCGAAGGACGGCACGTCGGCGAGGCGGCCCGGCCGGGAGGGCAGGAAGGTGACCATGGACTCGCCGAGCGCGACGACGTCCACGACGGCGGGGGCCCCGATCGGTCCGTAAGCAGCGTCGAGGATGATGACTCCTGTCGGTCGCCGGGTCACGGCTCCGTTGACCCGATGTCGGCGAGATGCTAGACACCAGTAAGCGACACACGCAATGGTCGTTGCACATGCTGCAACCGCCGAGAGGAAGACTCCATGAGCAGCGAAGCGCTCGCCCGTCTGGCCGAGGAACGAGTCGACCACCGCTTCAAGGGACTCCCGCCGGACGCCCACGGCCTGACCGTCGGTCAGCTGGCCGCCCAGCGCCGCAACCTCTTCACCGGCGGCTTCACCACCCCCGTCCTCGCCCTCTCCGCCGAGCGGCTGGAGCACAACCTGGCACTCATGGAGGCCTACGCCGCCCGGCACGGCCTCGCCTTCGCCCCGCACGGCAAGACCTCCATGGCCCCGCAGCTCTTCCACCGCCAGCTGCGGCACGGAGCGTGGGGCATCACGCTCGCGGTGCCGCACCAGGTGCGGGTGGCCCGGGCGTTCGGAATCCAGCGGGTGTTCCTCGCCAACGAACTGGTGGACGCGCCGGCCCTGCGCTGGATCGCCGCCGAGCTGGCCGCCGACCCCGGCTTCCGTCTCGTCTGCTACGTCGACTCCGTGCGCGCGGTGGAGCTGATGGACACCGCCCTGCGGGGTGCCGCCCGCCCGGTGGACGTCGTCGTCGAGCTGGGCGCGGGCGAGGGCGCCCGCACCGGGGTGCGTACGGAGGCCGAGTGCACGGCGGTCGCCGACGCGGTGGCGGGCGTGGAGACGCTGCGGCTGGTGGGTGTGGCGGGGTACGAGGCGCAGGTCCCGAACGCCTCCCCGGAGCGGGTCGGCGCCTGGCTGCGCCGTCTGGTGGGCCTCGCCGTGGAGTTCGACAAGGCGGGGCGGTTCGCGGAGGCGGACGAGATCGTGGTGAGCGCCGGCGGGAGCGAGTGGTTCGACGCGGTCGCCGACGTCTTCGCCGGCATCCCCGAACTGTCGCTTCCCGTACTGAAGTTGCTGCGCTCCGGCGCGTACGTCTCGCACGACGACGTGCACTACCGCAGGCTGACGCCGTTCAACCGGGTGCCCGAGGAAGGCGCTCTGGAGCCCGCGTTCCAGCTGTGGGCGCAGGTGGTGTCCCGTCCGTCGGCCGACCAGGCGTTCGTCAACGCGGGCAAGCGGGACGCCGCCCACGACCTCGACCTGCCCGTGGTCCGGGCGGTGCGCCGGGACGGCACCGAGCGCCCGGCGGCCGGGATCGAGGTGACGGCCCTGTCCGACCAGCACCTGTGGCTGAACACCGCCCCCGAGGCGGACGTCGAGGTCGGGGACTGGCTCGCCCTCGGCCTGTCCCACCCGTGCACCTCCTTCGACAAGTGGCAACTGATCCCGGTGGCCGAGGCGGACGGAACGGTGGTGGACTACATCCGCACGTTCTTCTAGGAGACCGCCGGTGGCGGAGGAGTTCGTCTTCCCAAGGACGTCTTCCGACAGGCGTCTTCCGAAGGAGGTGACCGGTCGTGGATCAGCTCGTCATCCGCGACGCGGACGTCGTGGACGGCACCGGCGCGCCCTCGTACCGCGCCGATGTCGTCGTCGACCGCGGCGGCATCGTCTCGATCGTCAAGGAGGCCGCGGCGGCGGGCTGCCAGCGCCCCCGGGCGACCCGGGAGCTGGACGCCGAGGGCCTGGTCCTCTCCCCCGGCTTCATCGACATGCACGCCCACAGCGACCTCGCCCTGCTGCGCGACCCGGACCACAGCGCGAAGGCCGCGCAGGGCGTCACCCTGGAGATCCTCGGTCAGGACGGGCTGTCGTACGCGCCGGTCGACGACCGCACGCTGGAGGAGGTGCGCCGGGCGATCACCGGCTGGAACGGGTACGGCGACGACGTCGACTTCACCTGGCGCTCGGTGGGCGAGTACCTCGACCGGCTGGACCACGGCTTCGACGGCGAGGGCATCGCCGTCAACGCCGCCTATCTGGTGCCCCAGGGCACGGTCCGCGCGCTCGCCGTCGGCTGGGAGGACCGTGCGGCCGGCCCCGAGGAGCTGGACCGGATGCGCCGGCTGGTCGCCGAGGGGATGGAGCAGGGCGCCGTCGGCATGTCGTCCGGGCTCACCTACACACCCGGGATGTACGCACCGGACACCGAACTGACCGAGCTGTGCCGGGTGGTGGCCGCCCACGGCGGCTACTACTGCCCGCACCACCGCTCGTACGGGGCCGGGGCGCTGCGGGCCTACGAGGAGATGGTGGCCCTGGCCCGCGAGGCGGGCTGCCCGCTCCATCTCGCGCACGCCACCCTGAACTTCGGTCCGAACCGGGACCGGGCACCGGAACTGCTCGCGCTGCTGGACGACGCGCTCGCCGCCGGAGCCGACATCACCCTCGACTCCTACCCCTACACACCCGGCTGCACCACGCTCGTCGCGCTGCTGCCGAGCTGGGCGAGCGTGGGCGGCCCCGCGGAGATCCTCGGGCGGCTCACCGACGAGGACACCGCCGAGCGGATCCGCCGGCATCTGGAGCTCACCGGCTCGGACGGCTGCCACGGCGTGCCCGTGGAGTGGGGGACGATCGAGATCTCCGGTGTCACCGAGCCGTCCTTGGCGGGGTACGTCGGCCGTACGATCCGTGAGGCCGCGAACGCGCGGGGCGAGGCGCCCTGGACGACGGCGCGCCGTCTGCTCACCGAGGACCGGCTCGGTACGACGATCATGCAGCACGTCGGCCACGAGGAGAACGTGCGGGCGATCATGCGTCACCGCGTCCACACCGGCGGCTCCGACGGCATCCTCCAGGGGACCAAGCCGCACCCGCGCGCGTACGGCACCTTCCCGCAGTACCTCGGCCGGTACGTGCGGGAGCTGGGCGTGCTGTCGCTGGAGGAGTGCGTCGCGCACCTGACCGGGCGCCCGGCGGCCCGGCTGCGCCTGCCGGACCGGGGCCTGGTCCGCGAGGGGTACCGGGCCGACCTGGTCCTCTTCGATCCGGCCACCGTCGCGCCGGGCGCCACCTTCGAACGGCCGCGCGCCCTGCCGACGGGGATCCCGTACGTCCTGGTCGACGGCCGGTTCGTGGTCGAGGACGGGCGGCGGACGGACGTGCTTGCGGGGCGGGCGGTCCGCCGTACTCCGGTGTGACCGCCCGCCGTGCACCGCTCCCGCGTGCACCACTCCCGCCGAGCAGGGCTACGGCTTGGGCAGGGTGCAGCCGCTCGCGTTCAGGTTCAGCTTGTTGCCGGTGCCGAAGCACGCGGGGATCAGGTAGGTCTCCTCGGCGTAGTTGATGCCCTCGCGGACGGTGACGTTCCCGCTCGCGTCGACCTCGCACGGGTTGTCCACGGTGCAGCGCTCGCCGGCCTCGTTGCCGGTGTTGTTGACGGCGACGACCCTGCCGGTGGCCACGTCGACGACGGGCGAGCCCGAGGTGCCGCCGATGGTGTTGCAGGCGGAGGTGTAGCGGACCGAGTCCTTCCAGGTCCAGTCGCCCTCCTTGAGGCGGTAGACGAACCCGTCGATGTTGCAGCTGTAGATCCGCTGCCAGTAGCCGGAGACGACCTTGATGGCGGTGCCGGCGACCGGGTGCGTGTCGCTCACGGTCAGCGCGTTGATGCCGTAGGAGCTCTTGATCTGCGCGTAGGTGCGGGTGAGCTGGTAGATCGTGACGTCGGTGTCGGTCATGGTCGAGTAGGCGACCTTGCCGGCGCGCAGGGTCCCGACCCGGGTGCCCGCCGAGTTGAGCAGGCCGAAGGAGCGGCTGGAGGCCTGGTCGACGATGACCTCGCCGGGTGACGGGAAGCCGGTTTCCAGGCAGTGGCCGTTGGTGAGCACCAGCGCCGGGTCGCCGTCCGCGGAGTTGGGGAAGCGGATGACCGAGCCGGAGCAGTTGCTCAGCGCCACCGTGCCGGCGAAGTCGACGGCCCGGACAGTGGGCGTCGTGCTCCTGGCCGCCGTGGCCTTCGTCGCCGCGGCCGGTGCCGTGGCCCGCGTGACCGTGGCGGCGGCCGCCGGCGCCATGCCCGCCCCGGTGATCACCAGGGCCGCGAGCGTGGCAAGGAGAGGCTTGTTCATGTGGGGGTCCCCTCTTCGGACACGGGCGACCGGAGATCTTCCGGCCGCCTGTCTTGTCATGCGCATTGTGATGGCCCGAGGGGTGGCCCACAAGCAGTCGTATGCGATCCGCCGTTCGCCGAGGGGACGTCAATTTCCTTGCGCCGGCACTTACTTGGGCCGCTTGTTGGCGCCCCGGCCATGCCCCCTGCCGGCCGGGGCGCTCGTGACCGGCGCCGAGGTGGCCGGGGCCGGGGTGGCCGCGGCGGCCGAGGTGCCGGGCGCCGGGGTGGTCGCGGGCGGCGCGCTCCGGTCCCCGCTCCCCGACGCGGCCGGGGAGCCGACGGCACTCGCACTCGCCGGGGCGCTGCCGGACCGTCCGCCCCCGGTGTCCGGGACGCCCGCCCCGGCCGGACCGGCGGGCGAGCCGGTCACGGCGGAGGCGGTGGCCGTCCCCGCCGTCGTGTCGGCACCCCCGGCCGTCGGCCCCGTGCGCTCGCGCGCGCCCTGCGGCCCGTCCGAGGACGACCCCAGAGCGGAGAATCCGGCGATCACGGCGAGGGAGACCACCCCCGCCGCCCCGGCCACGAGGGCCGCCCGCCGCGAGCGACCGCCGCCGCGCTGCTCCCGCATCCTGCGCCCGCGCGGGCGGCCCCGGTGGCCCTGCCGCGCCTCAGGCACCCCCTCAGTCGCCTGGCGGCCGGGCGCGTCGACGTCCGGCACGGGGGGCAGCTCGCGCGTCTCGCCACCCGGCACCGGGGGCAGCTCCCGTGTCTCGTCGTACGCGTTCTGCCACCCGTGGGCGGCCGCCGGGTCGGCATACCCTTCGTACGCCGGAGCGGCCGCGGCCTGCGGGTGGTACACGTTCGGCGACCCCTGGAGCGCACCGCCCGCCGGCGGTACCCCGTGGGTCTCGGGAGGCATGGACATGGCCGGAAAGTCTAGGTACCCGAGGGGCTGATGAGACAGCTACCGGCGATAACAGTCCATACCGAACCGTCTCACGTGGCGGAAAACACGAGCCTTGGAGCGTTACCCGGCCGTAAGCTCCCTGACATGCAGGTGATCCAGTCGACCAAGCTCGCCAACGTCTGTTACGAGATCCGGGGCCCCGTGCTCGAGGAGGCGATGCGGCTGGAGGCGGCCGGACACCGCATCCTGAAGCTGAACACGGGCAACCCGGCGGCGTTCGGCTTCGAGTGCCCGCCCGAGATCCTCGAGGACATCCTCCGCAACGTCTCCTCGGCCCACGGCTACGGCGACGCCAAGGGCCTGCTGGCCGCACGCCGGGCGGTCGTCATGCACAACCAGACCCTCGGCATCGAGACGGACGTCGAGCACGTCTTCATCGGCAACGGCGTCTCCGAGCTGATCGTCATGGCGATGCAGGGCCTGCTGGACGACGGCGACGAGGTGCTCGTACCGGCTCCGGACTACCCGCTGTGGACCGCCGCCGTGTCCCTGTCCGGCGGCACCGCCGTGCACTACCGCTGCGACGAGCAGTCCGACTGGATGCCCGACCTCGCCGACGTGGAGCGCAAGGTCACCGACCGCACCAAGGCGATCGTCATCATCAACCCGAACAACCCGACGGGCGCCGTCTACGACGAGGCGGTCCTCAAGGGGCTCACCGACATCGCCCGCAGGCACAACCTGCTGGTCTGCTCCGACGAGATCTACGACAAGATCCTCTACGACGGGGCCACCCACACCCCGACGGCGGCGGTCGCGCCGGACCTGCTCACGCTCACCTTCAACGGCATGTCCAAGGCGTACCGGGTGGCGGGCTACCGGGTCGGCTGGATGTCCGTCTCCGGCCCCCGCGCGCACGCCGACTCCTACATCGAGGGCCTGACGATCCTGGCGAACATGCGCCTGTGCGCCAACATGCCGGGGCAGCACGGCGTGGTCGCCGCGCTGAGCGGGCGGCAGTCCATCAACGACCTGGTGCTGCCGGGCGGGCGGCTGAAGGAGCAGATGGACGTCGCCCACGACCTGCTCACCCAGATCCCGGGCGTGACCTGCGTACGCCCCAAGGGAGCGCTGTACCTCTTCCCGCGCCTGGACCCGAAGGTGTTCAAGATCAGGGACGACCGGCAGATGGTCCTGGACCTGCTGCGCCGGGAGAAGATCATGGTCGTCCAGGGCACCGGCTTCAACTGGCCCGAACCGGACCACTTCCGCGTGGTCACCCTGCCCACGGTCGGGGACCTGCGGGACGCGGTCGGGCGGATCGGCACCTTCCTGGACGGCTACGGCCAGACGTGACGCTCACCCTGGGTGCCCGAACGATCCGATTCGCGAACCGGCTCAACTTTAGACGCGTTCTAAGCTAGGATGGCTTCTGTCAGCGCACAGGAGGCCATCCCATGTACGAACCGATCCGCACCAAGTCGGTCCACACGATGGCCGGCACCACCTGCGACACCTCCGACTTCCCGCACCGCTCCCGCGAGGAGGAGCTGGACATCCAGCTCGCGGGACATCTCGCGGCGCTGCTCGCCGTCACGGACGAACTGCGCGCACTGACCCCCTCCGCCGACCTGGACACGGCCGCGGAACGGCTCGCCGGGCAGGTGGCCCGGCTGCGGGGAGGTCGTGCGCCGGTCCGTATGGCGACGGCCGACGCCCTCCGTGAGCCGTCGGCCCTGCACCAGCGGGCACACGCACTCGCCGGGCGCGCCCTCGTCGTGGCGGCGTCCCGGGCGGACACGGCGGCGGCGATTCTCGCGGCGGAGCGGATGGACGCGCACGCCACCGCGTCGGCCGTGCCGCAGGGACTGAGCAGCGCGACCCCGTAGCTCCACCCCGTAGCCCTCCGCCGAGGGCTTCCCAAGCGGCCCCGGTCCGCGTGCACCCGCAGCGACGCGCGGACCGGGCGCCATTGCACGGGCGTCGGACGAGGATCCGCAGAATCCGCAGACGAAGATCCTCAGATGAAAATGAAGAACAGGATCAGGATCAGGATCAGGATCACCACCGCCGTCGCGAGCCACCAGATCCACACATGCCGGTGACCGGTGCGGGGCCGGTCCTCGGGCCCTCCGCCGCGCGGACGGTCCTCCGCCAGGCGCGGATTCTCCGGACGGTCCTGCGAGTAGAAGTCGTTGCCGCCTGCCATGGAGCCGTCCCTCCTTCCCCTGGCGACGGCCGGGTACCCGAGGCGCACGAAGCCCTGCACAGCACGAGGGCCCCGCACGCCGTTGTGCGGGGCCTCGGGGTTGTCACCGCGGCCGGCCGTGACGATCGCTGGTCAGGGCACGGCGACCGGCCGCGGAGTCCTCAGCCGGGTGCTCAGCCCAGGCGCTCGACCAGCGCGCGGTACTGGTCCCACAGCTCCTTCGGCGTGTGGTCGCCGAAGGTGTTGAGGTGCTCGGGGACCAGGGCGGCCTCCTCGCGCCACACGTCCTTGTCGACGGTGAGCAGGAAGTCCAGGTCGGACTCGGACAGTTCCAGGCCGCTGGTGTCCAGGGCGTCCTTGGCCGGCAGGATGCCGATCGGGGTCTCGACGCCCTCGGCCCTGCCCTCCAGGCGCTCGACGATCCACTTCAGGACGCGGCTGTTCTCGCCGAAGCCGGGCCAGACGAACTTGCCCTCGTCGTTCTTGCGGAACCAGTTGACGTAGTAGATCTTCGGCAGCTTGGACTGGTCCTTGCCCTTGGCCACGTCGATCCAGTGGCCCATGTAGTCGCCCATGTTGTAGCCGCAGAACGGCAGCATGGCGAACGGGTCGCGGCGCAGTTCGCCGACCTTGCCCTCGGCGGCGGCGGTCTTCTCGGAGGCGACGTTCGCGCCGAGGAAGACGCCGTGGTTCCAGTCGAAGGACTCCGTCACCAGCGGCACCGCGCTGGCGCGGCG
The DNA here is from genome assembly GCF_040646295.1 of Streptomyces sp. NPDC046197. NCBI lineage: Bacteria > Bacillati > Actinomycetota > Actinomycetes > Kitasatosporales > Streptomycetaceae > Streptomyces > Streptomyces sp. NPDC046197. The sequence goes on from NZ_JBEYZY010000025.1 coordinate 105,956, forward strand.
GCCGCCGAAGAGGATCGCCGAGATCGGCACGCCCCTGGGGTCCTCCCACTCGGGCGCGATGATCGGGCACTGCGAGGCGGGGGTGGTGAAGCGGGCGTTGGGGTGCGCGGCGGGCTCGGTGGAGTCCGGGGTCCAGTCGCGGCCCTTCCAGTCCGTCAGGTGGGCCGGGGTCTCCTCCGTCATACCCTCCCACCAGATGTCGTTGTCGTCGGTGAGGGCGACGTTCGTGAAGACGGAGTTGCCCCACAGCGTCTTCATCGCGTTGGCGTTGGTGTGCTCGCCGGTGCCCGGCGCGACACCGAAGAAGCCGGCCTCGGGGTTGATCGCGTACAGCCGTCCGTCCTCGCCGAACCGCATCCACGCGATGTCGTCGCCGATCGTCTCGACGGTCCAGCCGGAGATCGTCGGCTCCAGCATGGCGAGGTTCGTCTTGCCGCAGGCGCTCGGGAAGGCCGCTGCGACGTACTTCGACTCGCCCTGCGGGGGCGTGAGCTTGAGGATCAGCATGTGCTCGGCCAGCCAGCCCTCGTCGCGCGCCATGACGGAGGCGATGCGCAGGGCGTAGCACTTCTTGCCGAGCAGGGCGTTGCCGCCGTAGCCGGAACCGTAGGACCAGATCTCACGGGTCTCGGGGAAGTGCGAGATGTACTTCGTGGAGTTGCAGGGCCACGGCACGTCCTCCTGGCCGGGCTCCAGCGGGGCGCCGAGGGTGTGGACGGCCTTGACGAAGAAGCCGCTGTCACCGAGTTCGTCGAGCACCGGCTGTCCCATGCGGGTCATGGTGCGCATGGACGCGGCGACGTACGCGGAGTCGGTGATCTCGACGCCGAGCGCGGACAGCGGCGAACCGAGCGGGCCCATGCAGAACGGGACGACGTACATAGTCCGGCCCTTCATCGAGCCGCGGAAGATGCCGCCGTCCCCGTCCTTGCCCTGGAAGATCTCCCGCATCTCGGCGGGCGCCTTCCAGTGGTTGGTCGGGCCCGCGTCCTGCTCCTGCTCGGAGCAGATGAAGGTCCGGTCCTCGACCCGGGCCACGTCGGTCGGGTCGGATGCCGCGTAGTAGGAGTTGGGGCGCTTGATCGGGTCGAGCTTGCGGAAGGTGCCCTTCTGGACGAGCTCCTCGCACAACCGCTCGTACTCGGCCTCGGATCCGTCACACCAGACCACGTTGTCCGGCTGCGTCAGTTCGGCGATCTCGTTGACCCACGAGATCAGTTCCTGGTGGTTGGTGGGGATGACGGGGGGAGCCGCGATGTCGCGCGCCACGATTGCTCCTAAATGAGGGATTTTTGTCTTGTTCGCCCCGTGGGGGCTGCGACCCGGATGCTTCGTAGCCGCTCATCCGGTGCCGACCGCACTCATTTGATCATCCGATTCTAGTGCGCATCTGTCCAGAGGGCATCACAGGTGAGCGACGTGAGGAATCCCACGGTTTCCGTGATTCTTTGCGTCCATGTTGGGTTCAACGGAAGGACTTTTTGCGTTCCGGCCCGTCATCGCCGTGCGCTGACCCCCGACTTACGGTGCCGTAGGTACCATGCGCGCATGACTACGTCCGCCTCCGACGCGCCCCTGGACACGCCGGCCGCCGGCCGCGGTCCGGTCGCGCCCTCCCTGCCGCATCCGATCAAGCCCCGGCTCCGTGGCTGGCTGCACCTCGGCATGTTCCCGGCCGTACTCATCGCGGGCCTGGTGCTCACCGCCCTGGCCGACTCCACCCGCGGGCGGATCGCCTGCGGGATCTACGCCCTCACCGCCTGCCTGCTCTTCGGCGTCAGCGCGCTCTACCACCGGGGCAACTGGAGCCCTCGCATGGACGGCGTCCTGCGCCGCCTCGACCACGCCAACATCTTCCTGATCATCGCGGGCACCTACACGCCCCTGACGCTGCTGCTCCTGCCCCACGGCAAGGGCCGGTGGCTGCTGTGGAGCATCTGGGCCGCGGCGGCCGCGGGCATCGTCTTCCGTGTCTTCTGGGTCGGCGCCCCGCGCTGGCTGTACACCCCGTGCTACATCGCCATGGGCTGGGCGGCCGTCTTCTTCCTGCCGGACTTCCTGCGCACCGGCGGCATCGCCGTCCTGGTCCTGGTCGTCGTGGGCGGCCTGCTCTACAGCGCGGGCGGGGTCGTCTACGGCATCAAGCGGCCGAACCCCTCACCCCGCTGGTTCGGCTTCCACGAGGTCTTCCACTCCCTCACCCTCGCCGCCTTCGTGGTGCACTACGTCGGCATCTCCCTGGTGGCCTACCAGCACGCGTAACCCCCGCGCCCCCTTCCCGGCCACGGCTCACGAGCCGTGGCCATTTCACTATGCCGCGAATCACTTCCTATTGACAGGCCGTAGATTGTGAACGCTACTGCCATTTTTCATCGTCTCCGCCGCCTCGGCGCTCGGCCTGCCGCTCGGCCCGATCATCGGCGGCTGCCGCCCTGCCGGCGGCCGCGTTGCTTCCGGATACCGCGCCGGCCGGGCGCGACGAGGCCGACCAGGCCCCGGCGACGGCCTGCTCCGGATCCGATGCCGGACAATGAGCGTCATGACGGCCGCACGTTCCACGACCCCCGCCGACCGCCCCCAGTTGGGGCTGCGGGAGCGAAAGAAGATCAAGACCCGCGAGGCGATCCGCGCCGCGACGTACGCACTGGTCGAAAGGCAGGGGTACGACGCCACGACGATCGAGCAGATCGCCGACCGGGCCGAGGTGTCGCCGTCGACCGTCTTCCGCTACTTCCCGACCAAGGAGGACATCGTCCTCACGGACGAGTGGGACCCGGTCATCCTCGCGGAGTTGCGGACCCGGCCGGCGGACGAGCCGTGGCCGGCGTCCCTGCGGTACGTCATGCACCGGGCCGTCCAGCTGGGCATGAACGAGGACCCCGAGGTGTCCAGACTGCGGACCCGGCTGATGGTCGACGTGCCCGCGGTGCGCTCCCGGATGATGGAGAGCATGTCGTCCACCGGACGCATGCTCTGCCAGGCCATCGGCGAGCGCACCGGCCGTGACCCGGACGGCCTGGAAGTGCGGGTGTACGCGATGTCCCTCATCGGCGGCCTGATGGAAACCTCGATGTACTGGGCCGAGAACGGCCACCGGGAGGACTTCGAGGACCTCCTCGACCGCACCCTGGATGTCCTCGAGAACGGCCTGCCCGCCGAAAACCGCTGAGGTCCCACCCCTTCCCCGTGCCATCCTGGCCGGGTGAACGGTCCCGAGATCCACGTCGAGTTCGCCCCCGGCCTGCGCCTGTTCGTCCCGCACGCCCGCCGCCGGGGGGCCACGCCGGTCGTCACCGACGGCGTCTCGACGCTCGGCCATGTCGTCGAGTCCCTCGGCGTCCCGCTCACCGAGGTCGGCACGCTGGTGGTGGACGGCCACGAGGTGCCGGTGTCGCACGTCCCGCGGGCGGCGGAGACCGTGGAGGTACGTGCCGTCGAACGTCCCCAGCAGGTCCCGGGCGCTCCCCTGCGCTTCCTCCTCGACGTCCACCTCGGCACGCTGGCCCGCCGCCTGCGTCTGCTCGGCGTCGACACGGCGTACGAGTCGACGGACATCGGCGACCCGGCGCTCGCCGCCCGCTCGGCGGCCGAGAAGCGGGTGATGCTCAGCCGCGACCGGGGGCTGCTGCGCCGCCGTGAACTGTGGGCGGGCGCCTTCGTCTACAGCACCCGCCCGGAGGACCAGCTCCGCGACGTCCTCGACCGCTTCCGTCCCGAGCTGCGTCCCTGGACCCGCTGCACCGCCTGCAACGGCCTGCTCAGGGACGCCACCAAGGACGAGGTGGCCGCTCAGCTCAAGCACGGCACGCACCGCACGTACGACGTCTTCGCCCAGTGCCGTGACTGCGGCCGCGCGTACTGGAAGGGCGCCCACCACGACCAGCTGGAGGCGATCGTGGAACGGGCGTTGACCATGCGCACCCAGGGGAGCTGAGCACCGGAGCGCTGCTCGCCCCGGGTGCGGTGGTCCTCAGCGGCGCCCGACGTCCTCCTGGTCGCAGGCGACACCGTTCCGGTTGCGGTCCAGGCCCAGTGGGTCGTCGCCGCCGTTGACCTTCAGCCGGCCGTAGTGGTTCTGCCGAAGCCAGGCGCAGCGGGCCGCGGCCGTCTTCCTCACCTCGGGCGGGAAGACCGTCGGCACACAGACGTTGACGGAGCCGTAGTGGCGGTCGCAGCCGGAGACGGCCGGGCCGACCTGCTGTGCGGTGCGCTTCCTGGCGGGTCCGGAGACCTTGCCGGACAGGGAGCCGGCGAAGGAGTGGATGTGCGGGGACGCGGTGGCGGCGCCGAGGGCCGCCGGGCCCGTCAGGTGCACCCACTTCGCCACCGACGGCACCCCGGCCGCGTCCACCGCGAAGAGCATGTACCAGCCGGGCGGCGCCAGGTTGGGATTGCTCGTCACGTTCAGGTCGACGTTGTTGCCGTCCACCGACAGCGGGAGGTCGACGAAGCGCTGGTTGGGGTCGGAGGAGTGGGTGACCGCTGCCGGGCGGATGAGTTCCGCCTTGGCGATCGGGCGGTCGACGGTGATCCGCTGGGTGTCGCCGTACCTCCACTCCTGGTTGATCAGCGAGGTGATCGTCGGGCGGGTGCCCTGGTAGAGGTAGGGCGGGGTGTAGATCGACACGTTGTGGTTCCAGGTGCCGTTGCCCGGGTTGTCGCCGGTGGCCATCACGCGGCCGTCGGGCAGCAGGAACGCCGAGGAGTGGTAGCCGCGGGACTCGGGGTCGGCGGCGACGGGATCGAAGGTGTTGGTGCCCGGGTCGTAGATCGAGGACTCGTGCACCGGGTCGGCCCGGTTGTGCAGCGCGCCGCCCGTCTCCAGGACCTTGCCGTCGGGCAGCAGGACGGCGGAGACGTACATCTTGCCCTGGTCGCCGGTCTCCGGCCGCGGCCCGTTGCCGAGGTCGACCGTGCCCTGCGGGATGGGCGGCCCGGCGACGTAGGACGGGTCGGCCCGCTTGAGGTCGATCAGGTCGGTGAGGCGGTTCGCGTCCGGGTTGGAGTCGATGTTGCCGCCGCCGAGGGTGAGGACCTTCTGGTCCTGCGCCGGGGGCAGCAGCACGCTCGCGGACTGGTCCCGCTCGTCCTTGTTCCGCAGCCCGGGAATCTGCGTCACCGTGTTGGCGCCGTAGTCGTAGACCGCCGAACCCGTGCCCGGGATGTTGTTGCCGAACACGTGGCTGCCCGAGTAGAACAGCCGCCCGTCCTGCATCAGGATCATCGACGGATACAGACCCCAGTAGGACCAGGTCTGGTTGACCTTCCACAGGGGCAGCCACTGCTGGTCCCGGTCGGACCACAGCTCGTTGGTCACCGAGCCGGTCGAGTCCTCGCGCAGCCCGCCGAAGGAGATCACGTCCCCGTTGCCGAGCTCGGTCGCCGACGGGTACCAGTGGCCGTCGTTCAGGTCGTTGGTCCTGCTGTAGGTCTCGGTCCTGGGATCGAAGACGTACGAGTCCCTGAAGCCCTCGTAGCCGTGCCCCCCGGCGACCGGATACGCCTTGTTGCCGCTCATCACGAGCACGCGCCCGTCCTGGAGTTGCACGTGCCCGGCGCAGAACATGTCCTTCGGCGTGGGGATCACCTTGTAGGTGCCGTTCGCCGGGTCGTAGACCGCGGAGGTGAAGGTCCCGGCGATGAAGTTCTCCTCGCTGTTGCCGGAGCCCGCGATCAGCAGCACCTTGCCGTTGTCGAGGACCACGGAGTGCATGGAGCGGACCGGGTTCTGCGTGGGCAGCACCGACCAGCTGCCGTTCGCGCACTGGTCGGCGGTGCCGGTGCACCGGGCGGGCGGAAGCGTGTCCGGTACCTGGTCCATGGTGTAGTCGTCGGTGGTCGCCGAGCCGGTGCCGTAGACGGAGACCCCCCAGGTGATGCGGTCGGTACCGGACGGGATCTCGGGGGTGCGGACCGTGGCCCGGGTCCAGTCCGGCTGCATGTCCAGGGTCTTGAGATCGGTCCAGTACTGCCAGCCCGCGGTGGCGTCGTGCCGGAAGAGGGTGATGTTGGCGTCGGGTGTCGTGGTCTTGTACCAGAGCCCGAGGTCGTACTGCTTGCCGACGGTCACCACCGGCGCGCACTCGGTGGACTCGGTGATCAGCGCCTTGCGGTCGCCGTCGCCCCGGCGGGTCAGCGTCACCTTCATGGCCTTGGCACCCGAGTGGGCGTCGGAGGTGGTCTCGAAGCCGAAGTCGTTGTCGCCCCAGCCGGACTTCTCCCAGCAGTACGGCAAGTCGGCGCCCGCCCCGGTGCCCGCGGTCTCGAAGCCCGGGTTCCTGACGAGGTTGGCGGCCTCGGCACTGTGCGGCGAGGTCAGGAGCAGACCGGCGGTCAGGGCCCCCACCCCGACCAGCGCGGTCCGTCTGCGGTGCTTGTTCACGCGGCTCTCCTGGAGGTTGTGCGACCCCCGCGGCGCGGCAGGTAGACCAGCGCTTCGGTCCCGGCGAAGCGCAGGACGAACGTCGTCACCAGCGCGAGTGCGGTGGCCGGCAGGGCGCCCATCCCCAACCGGTCGACGAACAGCGCGATCAGCGGGATGCGCAGCACCAGATCGGCGTTGGCCAGCAGCGCGAACCGGCCCAGGCGGTCCCACCAGCGCCGGTGCGCGCGCCGGTCGCGGAACAGCAACTGCTCGATGAGCAGGAAGTTCCAGGCGACGCCCAGCTGGTTGGCGACGATCTCGGCGGGGACGTAGTGCATCCCGAGGACGGTGAAGGCGTACAGGCCCAGCAGGTTGGGAACGAACCCGCTCGCGCCGATCAGGCCGAAGACCACCATGCGTGCGACCGGCGAGGCGGTGCGCAGGCCGAGCAGATGGCGCAGGAAGCGGAATCCCTCCCGCGCGGTCGACTTGGACTCCCCCGCGAACCGGTCCTGGAAGACGAAGGGCACCTCGGTGACCTCGCGGGGACGGCAGCGCACGGCCAGCTCCAGGAGGATCTTGTAGCCGAGCGGCTTCAGTGCCTCCGCACTCACCACGCTCCGGCGGATCGCGAAGAACCCGCTCATCGGGTCGCTGATGCCCCGCAGCCGACCCGGGAACAGCGCCTTGGTCAGCCAGGTCGCCCCGCGCGAGACGGCCACGCGGTAGCTGCCGGCGAGCCCGGCCCGGCTGCCGCCCTTGACGTAGCGGGAGGCGACGACGAGCCCGGCGCCTGTCCGTTCGCCGGTGCCGACCAGCTCCGGGACGAGGGCGGGCGGATGCTGCAGGTCGCCGTCCATGACGACGATCCAGTCCGAGGAGGCGGCCTTCATGCCCTCGACGACCGCCCCGCCGAGCCCGCCCACCGGCTCCCGGCGGTGCAGCAGGGTCACCGGGAACGGGCAGTCCTGAGCCGCCTGCCCGATGACCTGGGGCGTGTCGTCGGTGGAGTCGTCCACGAACACCACCTCGCACGGCAGCCGGGAGGGCACGGACTCGGTGATCCGCCGCAGCAACTCCCGTATGTTCGCCGACTCGTTGAAGGTCGGTACGACGATGGTGACGGCGCCCGGCTCGGGTATCTCGGTGGTGCGGACCGACGGGTCGCCGAGCTCGCCGGGGACGGTGGACTCGTGGCTCATCGGGTGCCTCCCGCGGTCTGCGGCTGGATCCGGCGGATCTCGATGCGGTCCGCTCCGGTGCCGAAGGTGGCGACCGGAGTGGAGTGCCGGATGGCGTTCCGGACGTTGGGCAGGTCGCGGGCGTCACGGCGTACGGTCGGGGAGGCGACCACGTAGTCCACGTCCTGCCAGCCGCGCGGCATCGTCTTCGTCACCGCCGGGTCGAGGTCGGCCTTGTAGAACCAGACGGCACCGAGACCCGGCCGGTACCCGGCGTGCACCAGGTCCAGCCAGAGGGCGTCGTCGACGAGGACGCGGGTGTCCTCGGGATGCTCGACCTCGCTGCCGAGCCACGCCGACGCGGCCCGGTAGGGGGCGTTGGCGTCGGCCGTGACGGCGGTACGGTCGCCGTCGTACCAGCGGGGGACGACGCAGGCGCCGGCGGCGAGGGCCAGGACCGTCGCGAGGGCGTACCGCCCGCCGGTGAGGATCCGCCTCTCGCCCTCCGCCCGCCACCGGCGCAGTACGAGGTGCGTCACGGAGGCGGCTCCTCCGGCCAGCACCAGGGCCAGGAACGGCAGCGCCCCGATGACGTACATGGCGGGCAGGTAGCCGTTGGGCCGCAGGGCCACGGCGGCGAGGATCGCCACGGTCAGGGCCGGTCCGGCCAGCGCGCGGGCGGTGACCGACCAGCGCCAGGTCACCAGCAGCAGCAGCGCGCCGGCCAGACCGCCGAGGGGCAGGACGCGGTCGTAGTACAGCCACGAGTGCAGCACCCCCCACGAGCCGGAGCCCGCGTCGAGGATGAAGCCCGAGCCGGGCCTGGTCATCTGGTAGGTGAGCCCCTCCCACAGCGACACATGGCCGCTGCCCGGGAACAGCTCGCCCTTCAGCAGCGCGAACAGCGGGTAGGACAGGCCGATCAGGGCGCACGCGGTGACCGCACCGGTCAGCGCGAACTTGCGGGTGTCGCGGTGGCTGTGCCGCCACATCGTGACGAACAGCGCGGGCAGCACGACGAGCATCGTCTCCTTGGTGAGGACGCCCGCCGCGGCCGCCAGCCCCGCGCCGAAGTGGTGCCACAGGTGGCGGCTCGGCGAGGCGGCCAGGGTGAACGCCAGCAGCGTCCACATCACCGCGATGTTGTCGAGGAAGATCTCCCGCTGGAGGACCACGGCCAGCGGCGAGAGCCCGAACAGCACCATGGCGAGCCCGGCCGCCCAGCGGGGCAGTGCGAGCCGGCGGGCCAGGACGTGGACGAGCACCGCGCTGACCGCGCTGACCAGCAGCATCGCCACCCGCATGGTGCCGACCGTCATCGCACCGGGGCTGATCGCGGACGGGATCCAGGTCAGCAGGGCTATCTGGATCCAGCCGAGGGGCGGGTGGTCGTACCAGTACGTGTAGTGGGCCAGGCCCCTGCCGTGCTGGACGGCCCAGGCCTGGGCGAGGTAGGTGCCCTCGTCGTCGCTGAGGGTCGGGTAGTCGGCGATGTTCCAGCCCTGCACGACCAGGATCGCCACGAGGATCGCGCCGCACAGCAGAAGGTCCGGGCGCAGGGAGCGGAAGCGGCCCGGCGGCGGGCCGGGCGGTGTTGTCCGACCGGTCGAACCGGCTTCCGGCACAGGCCGGCGCTGCGCGGGGACCTGGGCACCGGTCGCCGCGGGAAGTGTGGAGGTCACGCGGCAACGTCCTCTCGGATCACGGCGGTTTCGGTGAGGTGGGCGCCCACGTGCGTGGTCAGCTCCCAGTCGTTGCGGCCGCGTTGCTCGCGCCACACGGCGCGGATCGCGGCCCCCGCGAGGAGGACCTGGTAGAAGGGCCCGCCCACGACGAGCTTCACGTAGTGGACGAGACGGACGCGCAGACCGTACTGCCGGCCGAAGTCGTGCAGGCCGACCACCTCGAAGACGAAGGTGACGGCCGCCGTGACCAGCGGCAGGAAGGTGAGGAAGGCGATGCCGACCGGCACGTCGAGGAAGAGCGCGATCGCCGCGTTGAGCGGGATGACCACGCCGGAGAACGCCTGGAGGAACGGCGTCATCAGGGTGTAGCGGGCGAGCAACCGCTGCCGGAATCCCGGCAGTTGCCGCCAGTCCTTCTTCCGGTAGACCTGCAGGAACCCCTGGTTCCAGCGGGTGCGCTGCTTCAGCAGCGACATCAGTGTGCCCGGGGTCTCCTCGCGGGTGACCATGTCGGAGTCGTAGGCGACGACGACCCTCTTGCCGACGCTGGACAGCCGGACGCCGAGATCGCAGTCCTCGGCCAGGCAGTCGGGGTCCCAGCCGTCGGCTTCCCTGAGCACGTCGGTCCGTACGAAGACGGTGTTGCCGCCGAGCGGGATGAACCCCTTCTGCGCGTGCAGGTGCAGCCGGGAGCGGAACCAGAAGAAGTACTCCAGGCAGTTGCGCAGGCTGTACCAGCTGGAGTGGAAGTTGATCAGCTGCACCCCGCCCTGGACGACGTCCGCGCCGGTGGTGCGGAAGGCGTGGTCGACGTGCGCGAGGAGCTCGGGGTGCACCTGGTCCTCGGCGTCGAACACCCCGACGACGTCGCCGCGGCAGTGCGGCAGCGCGGTGTTCATGGCCTTCGGCTTGTTCTTCTTCTCGTGGGTGTCGACGACCACCCGGACCCGCTCGTCGCGCTCCGCGGCCCGGGTGGCGACCTCGGTGGTCTCCGGGTCGTCGTGCCCGACGATGACGATGATCTCGAAGTCGGTGTGCGTGGACGTGAGCAGCCGCTGGATGGTGTGGTCGAGCACGGCCTGCTCGTGCCGCGCGGGCAGCAGCAGCGAGAAGGACAGGTGCTCGTCGCCGTCCGGTCTGCTGAACCGGGTGGAGGCCAGCACCTCCGGCGTGCGCCAGGCGTGCATCTGCCACCACAGGGTGAAGGCCGCCATCCAGAACAGGGCCAGCGAGACGGCGGCAACGAAGACGGACGTCAGCAAACAGATCCCCCCAGATCTCAGAAACCCCCTGTCACGCACGGTAGTTGTGCGCCGCGCGCGTCACCCTGGAGAGGTTATGAGTGGTCCGTGAAGGGCACCGGCCAGTTCAGTGAAGAGCGTGTTTCGTCACAATGAGGCTCCTGAGTGAGCAATACCGACTCTGGTCACGTTCGGGACAGTTGCGTCCATGGCGTGTCGGCCCTCGGCTGGTCGGCCGTCATAGCCGGTCAGCTGGTCAGCGCCGCGCGCAACCGCTCCGGGTCGGTCGTCGGGGTGTCACACGTGAAGTTCCGGCAGACGTACGCCGCCGCCGCACCGCCCACGAGGGGACGGCCCTCGAGAAGCGGGAACTCGTCACTGTCCGTGGTGCCGTACGCCACGACCGCGCCGGGAGCGGTGCCCAGAAGTGCCGTACGGCGCAGGGCCCTTGCGGAGGCGTCGTCGAGTGAGGGCCCGATCACCGCGACCTCGCGCGGCCCGTCCAGCAGTGCCTCGGCCACGGCCAGGCCCCAGCCGATGAAGCGCGGGACGCGCGGGCCCAGCGCCCTGACCACACCCAACGCCTTCTCGGCCGCGACGCGATGGGACTGCGAACCGGTATGGGCCGCATGGCTCAGCAGCGCCCCGGCCGCGGCGGTCCAGCCGGAGGGCGCCGCGTTGTCGGTCGGATCCTGGGGACGGCGGATCAGCTGCTCCGCGTCCGCGGCGGTGTCGTACAGCGCACCGGAGTCGTCGGTGAACCGGTTGAGGACGTGGTCGAGCAGCAGCCCCGCGAAGTCCAGCCACACCCCCTCACCGGTCACCGAGCCCAGCGCGAGGAAGCCCTCGGCGACGTCGGCGTAGTCCTCCAGCACGCCCGCGTTCGGTCCGACACGGCCGTCCTTGCTGGTACGGGACAAGCCGGCGTGCTCGTCCATGTGCAGCCGTACCAGGAGATCGGCGGCGCCGACCGCGGCCTCCACCAGGTCCGGGCGGTCGAAGTACGCACCGGTCTCGGCGAGGGCGGCGATCGCGAGACCGTTCCAGGCGGCGACGATCTTGTCGTCCCGGCCCGGAGCGGGACGCCGGGAGCGCCGCTCGAACAGCCGGCTCCGCACCGACGCGACCTGCTGCGCGTCCAAGACCCCTTCCAGCTGCGGAAGTTGCAGGACGGAGGCGCCCTGCTCGAAGGTGCCCTCCTCCGTCACACCGAAGTACCGTGCGGCCAGTTCGGCGTCCTCCTCGCCGAGCACCTCGCGAAGCTCCGCGGGAGTCCAGACGTAGTACGCCCCCTCGACGTGCCTGCCGGTGCCGTCGTCGCTGTCGGCGTCGAGCGCGGAGGCGAAACCGCCCTCGGCGGTGCGCAGTTCGCGCACCATGAAGTCGGCGGTCTCCAGGGCGACCCGGCGCGCGAGGTCGGAACCGGTGGCGCGCCACAGGTGAGCGTAGACCCGGCACAGCAGCGCGTTGTCGTACAGCATCTTCTCGAAGTGCGGCACCACCCAGTCCCGGTCGACGGAGTAGCGGGCGAAGCCACCGCCGAGCTGGTCGTAGAGGCCGCCGCGCGCCATCCGCTCGCAGGTGTCCCGCGCCATCTGCAGGGCCCCCTCGGCACCCGTACGGGCGTGGTGGCGCAGCAGGAACTCGATCACCATGGACGGCGGGAACTTGGGGGCGCCGCCGAACCCGCCGCGCTGCGGGTCGTACTCGCGGGTCAGACCGAGCAGGGCCTGCGCGAGCTCCTGCTCCCCGGGGGCCTCGGTGCCGCCGAAGTTCACCTCGCGCCCGGCCAGCTCCCGCACGATCTTCTCGGCGACTTCGGTGACCTCCTCCCGCCGGGTGGCCCAGGCCTGCCGCACACCCTCCAGCACCTGCCGGAAGGAGGGCATGCCGTGGCGGGGGGCGGGCGGGAAGTAGGTACCGAAGTAGAACGGCTCGCCCTCGGGGGTGAGGAACACGGTCATCGGCCAGCCGCCCTGCCCGGTGGCCGCCTGCACGGCCTCCATGTAGACGGCGTCGACGTCGGGACGCTCCTCGCGGTCGACCTTGATGCTGACGAAGTGCTCGTTGAGGTAGTCGGCGGTGGTCCGGTCCTCGAACGACTCGTGAGCCATCACGTGACACCAGTGGCAACTGCTGTAGCCGACGCTGAGCAACACCGGTTTGTCGCTCCTGCGGGCCTCCTCGAAGGCCTCGCCCGACCAGGGCCACCAGTCGACCGGATTGTCGGCGTGCTGGAGCAGGTACGGGGACGTCTCATGGGCCAGTCGGTTCGGCATAACCCCATCCTGCCTCACCGGTGCCGGCCGGGCACGGACCGTGACACCGGCCCGACGCTCCGCCACCGGTACGGCGCTTTCGGGAACCCCCGGGCCCCGCCGGCTCGCCCAGCCGCCCATCCGGTGATCGCCGCCCTCTCGCATCGGCGCCCGGCCCGAAGGACACTCATAGACAAAGGAGTTGCCGCCGGAGGGGGACGGGACATGCGGGACAGTCATCGGGGTGAGGCCGAGCGCTTGCTGGGTCGGGCCGTGGAGGAGGAGGTGCGCCGCTCGGGCGGGCGGGTGGACGGTGCCGTCCTGCTGTCCCGGGCCCGCGGCGCGCTGGACGCCATGGCCGAGTCGGCGGCCGAGGAGTACGACGCCTACACCCGGGCTCTGGACGAGACGGAGGCCGGGCAGCTCACGTTCGCGCAGCGGTATGCGAAGGAGGGCGCCGGAACCCCTTTACTGGTGGCTGTCGTTGCGGCGCTCGCGGCCGCCGTCGCCGACGTGGCGCTGGGCACCGACGCGGGCACCGCCGTCGGCGCGGGTGTCACCGCCGGTGTCGTCGGCGCGGCGGCCACCGTGGTGAAGGTGACCGCCGCCCATCTGCCCGCCGCGCACCACCGCGCGGGAGCGGCCGGCCAGCCCGGCGGCCCGGAGCAGCTGCGCCTGCAGTGGCTCACCGCCCTGGAGGTGCGCGGCATCCGCCCGTTCCTCGATCAGCAGCGGGTGCTGAGCGCCTCCACCGGCCCGAAGAAGACGGCGCCCCGGCTGCGCGGCGCGGACAAGAGCGCGGCGGCCCGCAGGCGCAGTGTGCTTGAGCAGTCCTTCGGCCAACTGCCCGAGCCGGTGGGCGCGTTCGCCGGGCGGCGGCAGGAGATGGCGCGGATCCGGCAGTGGGTCCAGGCGGGCCGGGCGAGCACCCACACCCGGCCGACCGTCGTCGTGCTGCACGGGGCGCCCGGCTCCGGCCGCAGCACCCTCGCGGTCCGCGCGGCACACGATCTCAAGGACCAGTTCCGCGGCGCGGTGGTCGTCGACCTGCGCGGGGACAGTCCAACGGAGCCGCCGCTGCCGACCCGGGACGCCCTGCTGCACCTGCTGAACCGGCTCGGCGCGCCTCGCGAGCAGCTGCTGTTCCGCGAGCGCTCCTCGCCCGAACAGCAGGTCAAGCGGCTGGCCGAGCAGTACCACCAGCATCTGACGGCTCTGCCGGTCACGATCGTGCTGGACGACGCCTGCGACCCCGAGCAGGTCCGCGCACTGGTCCCCGAGCACTCCGACAGCCTGGTACTGGTGACCGCGCGCACACCCCTGGAGCTGCCGGCCGAGCTGCTGGCCCAGGTCCACCAGCTGCCCGTCCAGGCGCTGGACGCGGCGGGTGCGGAGGAACTGCTCGGCGCGGTGGCCCAGGACGGCTCGGGACCGTACGACGCGGAATCGGCCGACCGGATCCGGGAGCTGTGCGGCGGCCTGCCGCTGGCGCTGCGGGTCGCGGGCTCGTGTCTCGGCCCGCGCTCACCCCGGCAGCTGGCCTCGGACCTCGGGGCGTACGGCCCGGTGGAGCCGGTCGAGCGCGTGCTGTGGCTGCGCTACACCGACCAGCCGGAGCAGGCCCGACGCCTGCTGCGGCGACTCGCCCTGGCCGGCCGTACCTCGCTCGGTGTCGCGGCGGCCGCCGCGCTGCTGGCCACGGACGAGGCGGAGGCCACCCGGCAGCTGGTGACGCTCGACCGGTCCGGCCTGATCGACCATGTACGCGGCAATCGCTACCGCCTGCACGACCTGGTGCGTTCCTTCGCCCACGCCCGCCTGCTGGACGAGGAGGAGCCCGCCGAGCGGGCGGCGGCGCAGGAGCGGCTGATCGTGAACTACGCGGAGCTCGCCGACTCGGTGCTGCGTCTGGTCGACGGCAACATGTCGACCCGGTCGGACCGCTTCAGCCCGCACGGCTTCACCTCGCTCGACGAGGCGCTGCGCTGGCTGGACGACGAGTCGAGCTTCATCACGGCGGCTCTCAGGCACGCCGAGGGTGTGAACCAGGCGGCCGTGCTGAACCTGCTCGGCGCGCTGTGCGACTACTGCCTGCTGCGCGGCGACCTGTACCGCCTGGGCGAGATCAGCGAGCTGACCCAGGCCGTGGACCAGGGTCTGCTGGTCCGGTCGGTGCAGTGGCGTACCGGTATCGCGGCCCGTCAGCTGGGCGAGCTGGACAAGGCGCGCACCACGCTGACCTCCGTGGTGGATCTGTACATGCAGGCCCATCACGACGCCGGCGCGGCCCGCGCCCTGACCTCCCTCGGCATCACCCTGCACCACCAGGGCAACCTCACGGAGGCGGCGGCCAAACTGCGGGAGGCCCTCGATCTCCAGGCGGTCCCGGAGCTGTCGACCGACCGTGCCTGGACCATGCACGCGCTGGCTGCGGTGGAGCGGGACCGGGCCCATCTGGCGGAGGCCCTGGACCTGCTGACGCGGTCCTTGGTGCTGCACCGGGAGGGCGGCTCGGTGCACGGTGAGGCCTGGGCCCACTTCCAGCTGGGCCAGTTGGCCCTGCGGATGGGCGACGTACCGCGGGCCGAGGCGGACCTGCGGCAGGCCCTGGAGCGCTACGGCCGTACCCGTGACGCCCGCGGCGAGGCCTGGGCCATGACCCAGCTGGCCCGGGCCCGCCTGGTGGCCGGTGACGGGTCGCAGGCGGTGGACGGGCTGCGGCAGGCGGCGGCCCGGCACCGGGACAACGAGGACGTGCGTGGCGAGGCCTGGACGCTGTACTACCTGGGCCAGGCGCTGGAGGAGACCGGGAATCTGGACCAGGCGGTGCGGGAGCTGGAGCGGGCCCGCACGATGTTCTCCCGTATGCGGGACGTCTACGGTCTGGCCTGCGCGCGCCATCACTCGGCCCGGGTGACCCGCGACCAGCGGGCGGCGCAGACGGGCTCCCTGCGCAACTCCGGCTTCGCCCGCCAGCTGCTGGTGGACGCCCGCGCCGACTTCCAGCGCATCGGTGTCGCCCATGGCGAGGCCTGGACCTGCCTGGAGCTGGCGGTGGTCGACGCGGGCAACGCGCGCACGCAGCAGGCGCTGGCGCTGTGCGACGAGGCGGCGGGCCTGTTCGGCTCCTACGGCGACCGGCGGGGCGAGGACTGGGCCGGCTTCCTGCGCTGCACCCTGCTGCCGTATGCGGCGCCGGGCGGCGTGGAGGTCGGTACGGCGGTGGCGCAGGAGGAGCTCGGCCGGCTCGTCCGCGCCCGTCACCCGCTGCGCGACGAGAAGCTGGACGACTACGCGGGGGCCTACCAGCTCCTCCTGGAACGCGGTGTGAACCTGGAGGCGGGCTGGCAGGCCTGGCGGCTGGGCATGGTGCCGGACCGGCACGCGCGCGAGGTGATGGGAGTCGCGGTGCCGGCCGGGCAGTGAGGACGGCCCTGCGCGACCGCCCTGCGTGACGGCCTTGAGTGACGGCCCTGCGCGACCGCCCTGGGTCCGGTGTCCGCCCGGTGCGTCTGCTGTCGTCAGCCCCGGTGGGCCTTGGGGTCCGCCGGGGGTGCCTTGGACTCCGCCTTGGGGTCCGGGCTCTCCTTGAAGTCCACCTTGCCCATGTGGCGGTTCATGGACTTCATCAGGGCCCACACCGCCAGGGCCATCGCCGCGAAGACGATGAAACCGAGGACGCCAGGGGTGACCTTGTTCTGATCGACCTCGGCGAGGGTGACCAGGTGCGTCATTGCCAGGCTCGCGCTCATGTCAGGCATTGTCCCTCAGGACTGCCGGATACCCGCAAAGAGGTCGTCCTCGGGGAGCGAGGTGTCCACGAGGGACTTCGCGAGCTCGTACTCCTCCGTCGGCCAGACCTCCTTCTGGATGTCCATCGGCACGCGGAACCAGCCGCCGTCGGGGTCGATCTGGGTGGCGTGCGCGATCAGCGCCTTGTCGCGGATCTCGAAGAAGTCGGCACAGGGGATGTGCGTGGTGAGCGTGCGGTCCTTGTGGCCCGACTGGTCCCAGCGCTTGAGCCACTCCCCGTAGGGCGACTCCAGGCCGCGCTGGAGCAGGGCGTTGTGCAGCGCCTCGGTGCGGGGGCGGTTGAAGCCCTGGTTGTAGTAGAGCTTCAGCGGCTGGTACGCGGGACCGAACTCCGCCTCCGGGTACTTCTCCCTGTCGGCCGCGCCCTCGAACGCCACCATGGAGATCTTGTGGGTCATGATGTGGTCCGGGTGCGGGTAGCCGCCGTTCTCGTCGTAGGTGGTGATCACCTGCGGACGGAACGAGCGGATCTGCTTGACCAGCTCGCCGGCCGCCTTGTCGACGTCCTCCAGGGCGAAGCAGCCCTCCGGCAGCGGCGGCAGCGGGTCGCCCTCCGGCAGCCCCGA
The DNA here is from genome assembly GCF_040646295.1 of Streptomyces sp. NPDC046197. Classification (NCBI taxonomy): domain Bacteria; kingdom Bacillati; phylum Actinomycetota; class Actinomycetes; order Kitasatosporales; family Streptomycetaceae; genus Streptomyces; species Streptomyces sp. NPDC046197. The sequence continues at coordinate 123,064 of NZ_JBEYZY010000025.1, forward strand.
GTCGACGAAGCCGAGCCACTCCTGCCTGACGCCGAGGATCTCGCGGGCCTCGTCCATCTCCTTCTTGCGTACTTCGTGGATGTGCTCCTCGATGTAGGCGTCGCCCTGGAGCTTGGGGTTGAGGATGGAGCCGCGCTCTCCGCCCGTGCAGGTCACCACCAGCACGTCCACCCCCTCGGACACGTACTTCGCCATGGTGGCCGCGCCCTTGCTCGACTCGTCGTCGGGGTGCGCGTGCACAGCCATCAGTCGCAGCTGCTCAGTCAAGGCTCAATCCTCAGGTCAAGTCGGCGCCCGGTGTCGGCGGGCGTTCAGCAGTTGCCGTCCCCCTCGGGGCCATCATCCCGGGGTGACGGTCGTGCGGTGGGCGGGGGCTTCTATAGTGACCGAATCGGGGGGCGAATAATTCCGGGGCACGGCTCCGGGAGCCTTCGCGGGACCCTCGGCCCGCCCCTGCGGAGAGGACGATCATGAGCACGGCGAGCACCCGGCTGCCGGAGGGCCGTTACGGCCGTTCCTCGGACGAGCGTGCCGACCGCAGGCTCAGGATCGCCGGCGTCGTGCTGGGGGCGGCCCTGCTCGCCCTCGTCGGCTACTTCGCCTACCACTACGTCGGGCAGAGCAGGATCAGCGCCCAGGTGATCGCCTTCCAGGCGTCCGACGACGCCGTGCAGGCGCATCTGGAGGTCCACAAGGACGCCGGGGTCCGCGGCTACTGCACGCTGCGCTCGCAGGCGGCGAACGGCGACGAGGTGGGCCGGGCGGACTTCCGCTTCGACGGGCACGCCACACGGATCGACCAGGTCGTCACGCTGCGTACGACGTCCCGGGGCACGACGGCCGAGCTGCTCGGCTGCCACGCGGACTGACCACCGGCCCTCCCCGCCCCGGCCCCGGCCCCGGCCCCGGCCCCGGCCCCGGCCCCGAAAATACGTACCCGCTGACCTGCACCGACGTGATTCTGATGGCTTATGTCCTCCCCCTTTGGCCGCTGAATTGTTAGGCTCGTGGTTTCGCCCATCCAAGAGGGAACATTCTTCTGGGTAGGGCGATGCTTTGTATTCCCAGTACCGACGAGGAGCACCTGTGACCCAGACCAGCGAGAACGTCACCTGGCTGACCCAGGAGGCGTACAACAAGCTCAAGAATGAGCTTGAGCACCTTACTGGTCCTGCGCGCACGGAGATCGCAGCCAAGATCGCGGCCGCGCGCGAGGAGGGCGACCTGCGCGAGAACGGCGGGTACCACGCGGCCAAGGAGGAGCAGGGCAAGCAGGAGCTCCGTGTGCGCCAGCTGACCCAGCTCCTCGAGAACGCCCAGGTCGGGGAGGCCCCGGCCTCCGCGGACGGTGAGGTCGCGCCGGGCATGGTCGTCACGATCGCCTTCGACGGCGACGAGGACGACACGCTGACCTTCCTGCTGGCCTCACGCGAGTACGCGAGTACCGAGATCGAGACCTACTCGCCGCAGTCGCCCCTGGGCGCCGGCGTGATCGGGCACAAGGTCGGCGAGGACGCGGAGTACGAGCTGCCCAACGGCAAGAAGGCCTCGGTGAAGATCCTCAAGGCCGAGCCGTACTCGGGCTGAGACCCGCACCCACGCCCTTCGCGAGCCCCCGGCGCCACTTTCCGCACCGGGGGCTCAGCCATGCTCGGGTCACGCCGCTGCCGAGCAGTCCCCTGGAGCTCCCCCCATGTCGTGATGCATGAGGGTCAGCCCTTGGCGAGGAGTCCGCGGCTGCGCAGCACCCATCGACTCGCCGACCATGCCGGCGGTGAGGGTGGTCCCGTCGTGGGGGTCGATCAGGATGAAGGAGCCGGTGCGGCGGGAGTCGGCGTAGGAGTCGGCGGGCAGTGGTTCGGTGGTGCTGGTCATGACTAGTGCCCCGGCAGGCAACGTTCGCCCGTCAAGGAGTGACGTCCGGTGCGTGCTCTCGGCGTGCCGGCCGGAAGTCCTCGTACTGGACGTA
>NZ_JBEYZY010000026.1:0-104680 GCF_040646295.1 Streptomyces sp. NPDC046197
AGTACGTCCAGTACGAGGACTTCCGGCCGGCACGCCGAGAGCACGCACCGGACGTCACTCCTTGACGGGCGAACGTTGCCTGCCGGGGCACTAGTTCTGCTTCCCCCAGGTGTCCCCCGACAACGGCGGGCAAACGGAAAGCCGCAGCTTGTAGGAGATGAACTGAGCCCGCTGTAAATCTGCCGGCTTCGCCTTCCCAGGTTCGATTCCTGGCGCCGCCACGCTCGTGGGAATCGGCCCCTGACCAGCACGTTTGGCCGGGGGTCGATCTCGTTTGGTTCGGTTGCGAGGCACCGTCATTCCCCCTCGTTCCCCGCTCGATCTGGCACGTTTGTGGCATGCCTCGGTAACCTTGATCGCGCGGTCGGTGGGCTGGGATGCGATCAGTAGCCGAAGAAGTGAAGGGCCGGGCTCCTGACCTGCGGCCGGGTTATCGATCAACGCTGCGACCTGCGACTTAGCTGTCCCTGGTTGTCAGCGTTGGTCGTCGTTGTGCCCCCTCGGACGGCCCGGGGACGGCCCCGGAAAGTGATCGTCGGGCGTCATCGGAGCGGTCATTGAAGTGATTCTCACTATGGTGTGACGATGTCACTGCAGATGAAGCTGACGGCGATAACACTCGACTGCCCTGACCCGGAGGCGCTGGCCGCGTTCTATCGGCGGGCCACCGGGCTTGAGCTGCACCCCAAGTCCAACGGTGACTTCGTTGGGCTCAATGGCGACGATGGGCTCTTCATCGGCTTCCAACGGGTCGATGACTATCAGGCTCCGTGCTGGCCCGATCAGACCGTGCCGCAACAACTCCACCTCGACTTCGCAGTGGACGACCTCGATGAGGCTGAGGCCCTGTTGTTGAAGTTGGGCGCGGCCAAGCCTGAACATCAACCGGGTGACGACAGGTGGCGGGTTCTCGCAGACCCGGCCGGTCATCCCTTCTGCCTGACCAGGCGGCCGATCTAGTTGCCCACGCGGGCGGCGTAGCGACTTTGGCCGGGAGCTGCTTCGGCGCGAGTGATCATGGCCCCGTAAGCTTCCTGCGCGTCGGGCAGTCCGTGGACCTGCCCGGTAAAGCACGACGTTGGGGCCATGATCTTCGAGGACGAGCGCCACGGCCAGCCCTTCCCCGCCGACACCTACACGGTCCGCACGTGGAGCGGCGGCACGCACCTGTACTTTCTCGCACCCGAGGGCGAGCCTCTGCGCAACACCGCCGGGGACAGTGCTCGCGGGCTGGGCTGGAAGGTCGACACCCGTGCGTGGGGCGGACTCGTGGTCGGCGCGGGCAGCACCTTCGGCGGACACCCGTACGAGGTCACCCACCACGGCCCCGTGGCGCCCCTGCCGGACTGGCAAGCCGAACTCCTGCGCCCGGCCCCGCTGCCCCCGCAGACACCCGTCACGGTCGCCCTCACCGGTCACGGACGGCGCACCGCGTTCCTCCGCTCCGCGATCAACGGGGAAGTGCAGCGGGTCACCGGCTCCGGCTCACACGAGCACAACAACAGCCTCTACATCGCCGCGGTCGCCCTCGGACAGCTCGTTGCCGGAGGCGAGCTGAGCGAAGCCGACGTCACCGGCTGGCTCCTGACGGCCGCGCTCCAAGTCGGCCAGGGCGAGCGCGAGGCACGGCGCACCATCGCCTCCGGCCTGCGTGCCGGAGCACGTCGCCCCCGGACGGTCGCAGCATGACCACCAACCCCATCCCGCCCCTGCACCTGTACTCCGTGCCCAGCGACCCCGAGGCGCCCCCCATCGCGCCGCCGAAGCGGGAGCGCCCACGGACGGCATGGACGGCCGATCAGCTCATGGCCGCGCACTTCCCCGAGCCGAAATGGGCCGTGCCCGGCATCCTCGCCGAAGGCGTCAACGTGCTCGCCGGACCGCCCAAGGTCGGCAAGTCCTGGCTCTCCCTCGGACTGGGCCTGTCGGTCGCGGCCGGCGGCACGGCGTTCGACTCCGTGCCCGTCCAGAGCGGGCCGGTGCTCTACCTCGCCCTGGAAGACACCCCGCGCCGTCTGCAGACCCGCATGGGCAAGATCCTCGGAGGAGAGCCGGCCCCCGCCGGTCTGACCCTGGTCACCGAATGCCCGCCCTTCCCCCAGGGCGGCATGGAGGCCATCGCCCAGTGGCTGGAGCGCAACCCCGACGCCCGCATGGTCGTCATCGACGTGTTCGCCAAGATGCGCGGCCAGGCCCCGGCCGGCGTATCGGCGTATGACGCGGACTATGTCGCTGTCGGCTACGCCAAGCGGCTCGCCGACCACTACGGCGTGGCCGTCGTCCTCGTCCACCACGTCCGCAAGGCAGGCTCCGAGGACTTCCTGACCGAGGTCTCCGGCACCAACGGCATCGCCGGAGCCGCAGACGCCACGCTCGTGCTGAAGCGCGCCCGTGGGCAGGCGGACGGCATCCTGCACGTCACCGGCCGCGATGTGGACGAAGCCGAGTACGCCCTCAGCTTCCAACCCGCCTCCGGCGCATGGCACCTGCTGGACGGCCCGGTCTCCGACCACACAGTCAGCGACACTCGCGCCGCGATCCTGCGGTACGTCCGCGCCCACCCCGGCGCCAAGCCCAAGGACATGGCGGGCGACCTGCCGCACGTCGACCTCGACACGATCCGCCGCACCTGCAACCGCATGGCCGACGCCGGACAGCTCAGCAAGGACGCCGGCGGCCGGTACTACCCGGACACCGGAACCCGGACGCAGGGCGCCCAAGAGGTGTCCGCACTGTCCGGCTGTCCGGTTACCACCTTTGACCAGCGCGAAGACCCCGGACAGTCGGAATTGGAGCTGTCCGGCCTGTCCGGTGCGGACGAAGCCGAAGGGATGGCGAAATGAGCGCCCGGACGCGGGACGAGAAGATGACCGTCAAGGAGGTCATCGCTGATCTGAAGGTCGCTCCGTCGACCTTCTACCGGTGGCGCCAGCTCGGGAAGGGACCCCGCGCGATCAAGCTCCCGAACGGCGACGTGCGGATCCGGCGGTCGGAGTACGAGCGTTGGCTCGCGGAGCGGGAGGACGCTGCGTGAGCACCGAGAATGACACCCCGGCCGGGAGCCGTCGCGGGTCGGCCCGGCCGGGCTACTCCTTCGACGTCAAGCTGTGGAAGGTGACCAAGACCGGGCGCCAGTCCCGCCCGTGGCGCCTTCGGTGGGTGGTCGCAGGGCGAGTGCACGGCGAGACGTTCACCACGTCGGCTCTTGCCGAGAGCCGACGGTCCGAGCTGTGGCAGGCCATGAACCGGCGCGGTGAAGCGTTCCAGATCGAATCTGGACTGCCGGAGTCCGAGGTACGCGCGGCGGCCGAAGCTGCCGAGGCAGGGGACGCCGCGCCGCCGTTGCGGTGGTTTGAGTTCTGCCGGAAGTACGTGGCCGGGCGGTGGCGCACGAGCGCAGCCAAGACCCGTGAGGGCATGGCGGACGGCCTTGCGGCCGTGACGCTCGCCGTGGTTAAGCGCGGGGATGGAGTTCCTGAGGATGAGTCCCTTCGGCTGGCCTTTCGGTGGGGGATCGTGCCCGCGAACGCGGGGGAAGACCCGCCGGCCGAACTCAAGGCCGCATACGGCTGGGTCACGACGGCCGACCGGCCGTTGGGTGATCTGGCCGACCCCGAGGTGTTCGGGGACGTGCTGTACCGCCTCAGCTACAAGCTGGACGGTACCCCAGCCGCGGGCGACACGTACAAGCGGCGCCGCCGCGCTCTGAACACCGCCCTCGAACAGGCTGTGGTCGCGGGGGAGCTCCCGGAGAACCCGCTACAGCGCGTCCGCCGGAAGCACGTCGGCTCCAACGACGTAGTAGACCGCCGCGTCCTCGTGAACGCCGTACAGGCCCGGCAGTTGCTCACGGCAGTCTCCTACGTCGGGTCATGGGATCGCTGCCGCGGACGGCGCCTGGCGGCTTTCTACGCGGTCCTGTACTACGCAGGACTGCGGCCCGCTGAGGCGGTGGGACTGAGACGGTCTGACTGCCACCTGCCGGGGACGGGTTGGGGCACACTCACGCTGCGAGAGACACGCCCCGTCTCCGGCAAGCAGTGGACGGACTCCGGCGAGCGGCACGATCGCCGGGGCCTGAAAGCCCGCGAGGCGTCGACGGACCGGCCGGTCCCTATCCCGCCCGTGCTTGTTGGGATCCTTCGAGCTCACCTGCAGCAGTTTGGGACCGCGAAGGAGGGCCGAGTGTTCGGTAATGAGCGTGGAGGAGTGGTCGGCTCATCCACCTACTGGCGGGTGTGGGAGGAAGCGCGGGAGTATGCCCTGCCGCCTGAACGAGCCGATTCGCCACTGGCAGGGCGGCCGTACGACCTGCGACACGCGTGCATCACGCGATGGTTGAACGCCGGGGTGCCCATTGCTGAGGTAGCCCGCAGAGTCGGTAACTCCCCCGAGGTGATCCATCGCCGGTATCACGGCTGCATCGACGGCCATGAGGAAGCCGCCAACGCCAAGATTGCGCGAGCGCTGGAGGAAGACGGCGATGAAACTCACCTCGTGTCCTAAATAGTGACTTTATGGAGTGCTTGCCCTCGAATGAGTTGTTCACCAGCTTTGCCGACCTTCGATATCCATCAGTCAACCGATCCCTGGCGGCTGCCAATCAAGCGCAAGCTGGACCCGAGGCAAAGAAGTGCCCAAAAAACAAATAAGTGGTCTATGCAAACAGTCGCCACCCTGTACTAGATTTGCCCCGCCCGGGATCTTCACGGGTTCTACACAGGGGAGGGGACATGACAGGTCAGGCCAACGGCTGGAGACCGGCGCCAGAGGAACAGGCACAGCATTGCCCTACGTCAGAGCAGGCTGGACCTCAATCTCCGCCTCCTCCCCAGTTCCCGCCCCCGCCCCCATACACCCCGTTCACGGGACCGTCGATGCCACCGATGGCCGTAGACAACTCCTTCGCTTGGACACTGGCTTTCGCTCCGCTACTCCTTGTTCTCCTTGACGGCCTTCTGGCAGCCACGGGGATGGCTAGCGGGCCCCAAGCTGCGCTAGCCGTCCTCGTCGCCATCGGCGTTAACGTCAGTCTGGCGCTGGCTGATCACCGCCGCGTGCGCGCGGCCGGTCACGAGTTGCCCGCTGCTCTGGCAGCTCTCCTTGTTCCCGTATACCTGTTCCAGCGCCAAGGCCGGCTTCGCCAGAGCTATGCGATCCCGATCGTGTGGTGCGTGACGTTCCTGGTATCTCTCGGCGGCGCCGGCATTATTGGGAATACGCTCGGAGTGTCGATGGACACGAGCGCCGTCCAAAGACAGATCGAGCAGGGCGTACAGCAGCAGACGGGGACTGCGGTTACGGTCCAGTGCCCGTCATCGGTGACTGTCCGAACGGGTGAGAGCTTCCAGTGCGTCGTCACTGCGCAGGATGGGAGTACGGCGATGGCCACGGTGACCGTTCAGAATAGCCAGGGAGAATTTGTCTGGCGGCTCGGGCAGTAAGCGAAACCGCAGCGACAACACCCGGACCCTCCCAGAGCCAGCTTCTACGATGCTGCGCTGATCGGTGCTGCGTCCTACTCAGCAACCCATAGTCGACTCCATACGCGCCCCGCTCAGCGGTTCCCGGATGCTTCGTCGTCCGGGAGCTTCCTGGTGCGTCAGAGCCTCAGCGGCGTCACAATCGGCCCGCCGATGCTCGGCTCATCTGGGGAAGTTGGCGTGCCATCAGGTACTGAACACAGCTAAAAGGATGACACGTTGCAGTACAGAACCCTTGCAGGGTTTGCAGGGATTGCGCCTCTTCTGGCTCTGGTCACCGGATGCGCCACATCACAATCGGCGGTGCATGATCCTGGGCAGCACATCGCGGCAATTCCCTCGCCGACGAACTCGCTGCAAGCCCGGGCTCAGGTCGCCTATGCTGCGGGCTACCGGATGGGTGGAAACCTGCTTTCCCTCGGCTGGGCCAGTGTTCCTGAGGGGATGGACGCGACCGCCAGGACTGAATGCAGCAACGCAATATCGAACGCCGACGTGAGCAAGTCGTACGCTGCATATGAAGACCAACACACGGCCTGGGAATCGGGCTGTAAAGACGCGCTCGAGGCCAAGGTTGCCAACGAGGCCGCCGCGCCAATCATCACTCCTCCACCGTACTCAGGTGACGATCTTCTGGATACGGTGCCGGCAGTCGACTGCGGTTCCCCTAGGAACACCTTGGACTTCGGTGGAAATTTCACCTGCCGCTTCACCGGCCTGCACAACAGCGACGACGCGCCGCATGCATACCGGATCACCCTTGAGTTCAGCCCTCGAGTCGCCGGACCGACCAACGTCCGCCGCACGGTCACAGTGCCGATGATCCCGGCAGGAGCCACTGGATCATCAGACCCGTTCCCCGCTCCGCCAGCCACCTCCGTCGGTACCGGCGCACTGGCGCAAGGCGTTCAGTGGGACATCGACTCTGAAGACGTCAAGGTTCTCCCTCCCGCCGGCAACTAGTGCTCTGACCGGGAAGGTTGGCCGGGTTCGTGATTCCGGCGGTTGGGTATCCGGAGAAGTCCGTGCGACTGCTGGGGGGTGTGGGGTAGCTGACCCTGTCCGTGTGCGCAGGCTGACTGACCAGGAGGGGCGGAAGCTGCAGCAGATCGTGCGCCGGACGGGTTCGGGGGTGGCCCAGTGTGCGGGTCCGAAGGGACAGGCAGGCGAAGGGCCCCGCGGGACTTGAGCCGCGCCATGACCGTTGATCGCGAGGCGCTTCTGGACAACCTGTCCGCCCGCCCGGGGCCGGCCGGCGGAAAACAGAGAAATGCACAAGGCTGGGTCAAACGGTTGCGGCCCGCACACCGGACGAACTCCCATGTGATGCACGCCATATAAAAATGATGTGAAGATCAGTGCAACCATTTGCACGCTTCCTGTGTCGCACCATCAGAACCACGGGCCACACCCGCGCCCCACACGCGGAGGCCTCACCCACCGTTCGTACTGCGCCGTCGCAGTACGCCTGGACTTCCCGAGGTCTTCATGAAGCTTCGCCGTGCCATGGCAGCGGCAGCCGCGACGGCTGTCATAGCCCCCCTGGCTCTGCTGTCGGCTCCGGCTGCCTTTGCCGAGGGGACGCCCAGCGGCTCGCCGAGCTCCTCGGCACCCGCGTCGACGCCCGCGTCCACTCCGAGCAGCAGCGCGTCGGCGGTCACCACGCCGAGCAGCACGCCCGCCTCCAGCTCGGCCACCGCGTTGAGCCAGGCGAGCAAGGCCCCCGCCTCCGCCTCCGCCTCCGCCTCCGCCTCCGTGTCGCAGTCGCCGAGCCAGCCGGCGCTTCCCAGTGTCCAACCGACGCCCTGCACCGCGGACGACCGCCAGGTCGACCCCAACTCCAAGCTGACCATGACGGTCTCCGGCCTGCCCGGCAAGATCGTCGCCGGCAGCGGCTGGCACACCTTCAAGCTCACCGCGGCCAACCACAGCGACCAGTCCCTCGGCCAGGTGCGGTGGCTGGCCGTCATCGACAACGACTCGATGAGCGAGAACGAGAAGGACTGGCTGATCACCTACGCGCGGCTCGAGTACTTCAACCCCCAGTCCAAGAAGTGGGAGTCCGTCGCGGACAAGTTCGGCAACGGTGTCTACTTCGGTGAGACACCGCTCGGCCCCAAGCAGACGGTCGACATCCAGCTGCGCGTCGACATCACCGCGAAGGCCCCCGCGGGCGACGCCTTCAGCCTGGGTTTCGGCAGTTACTTCGACCCCGAGAAGATCTGCGAGCGCACCTCGTTCGACTCCTACGAGTTCACCGTCCTCAAGCCGGGCAGCAGCAACGACAACCCCGGTCAGGCCAAGCCCGGCAAGAATCACACCGCGCCCGTCGGTGGCAAGGAGCCGCAGGGCGGCGTCAAGGAGATCCCGCCGACCGGCAGCCTCGCCTCCACCGGTTCCAGCTCCGCGCTTCCCGTCATCGGTCTGGTCGGTGGCGCGGCCGTCGTCGCCGGCGCCGGTGCGCTGATCATCGTGCGCCGTCGCAAGGCGGGTACGCAGGCATAACGCGCCGCAGCAAGGAGAAGGACCTGCGCCAGGAGGGGGGCGTAGGTCCTTCTCCTTGCGGCAACGCGGCGAATTGCCGTGCTGGTCGTCGCGAGCCGGTGAACCTTTCCGGTCACAGCACTAGCTGCGTCCGGGCACCCGGGCCGGCGCACGTGATGGCCATGCTGCAGAAGAGCGCAGGAGCCGGCCGCCCGATGCCAGTGCGACCGGGCGGGGAGTCAGTCTCACTGACTCCCCGCCCCTCTTCTCTTGTCTCTCAGCGCTCCCGGCACACGGCTTCCGATCCCTGTGCCGTCTGTGCCTTCGCTGCAGGGCTCAGGACTTTGTGGGGAGGGAGCCGTCCATGTAGGACGAATAGAAATCCTGGTATGCGCGACGGTTGTGCAGCGGTGGGAGCCCAGCGGCCACGCTCATGTACCAGACGGCCTCCACCATGAGGCTGGCGGCTTTGCGCCACTGCTAGTCTCCGCTGAACCTGACGGCAGATGCGGCGGCCATCGCGCGCGCGGCATGACGAGCGGCCATGGCAAGGCGTGTCTCGGGACCCGTAAGGGAGATGGCGGTCTCGTAGGTGAAGGGAGCGCGGCCACGGGTGCGAATCACGTCGGAGCACCGCAGCGGGTCTGGGCTGAGGACGCCGAGCGCGGCACGTGCGAGGGGCCGGCCGTCATGGATAGTTCCAGCCTTTGACAGGGCGATGAAAGCGGCGTGATACACCTCCGCATCCGTGCCGAAGGAGTGCGTCTCGAACCCTGCACGGCGAAGCGCAGCCTCGGCTGCATCCCCGCACACAGTGTTCGCCCTCTTCACCCGTGCATAGTCGGTCTCGTAGTAGGCGTTCTCGATCGCGCCGTACGCCTCGTACCAGGCGCTGGCCTCCGCGCAGATGAGGCGACGCTGGTCAGGGATGTGGCTGCCCCGATGAGGCCCACCGCCCGAAGTTCGTCGGCAAGGGCGATCCAGCTCGGGGTGGGAGCGCACATCTTCAGGGCGTCGGTGTAGCGGAGGCCAGTGGCGTTCTGGATCTGGCGGGCCAGGTTGGCTGAGCGGGACTGGCGCTTTGGCATCGTGTTCTCGCAGTCTGGCAGGCCCCGCCCACGCCATGCCCGCCCTGTTGCTGGATGCACACTCAGTCAAAGGGAACGCGGGCCCGCTGGGGCCTTGACCCGTGATCGCCTACTGCGTGGGAGCTGACGGCGGGTGGCATTACGCGCTTGCCGTCCGGCAGCGTAGCAGTGGGGCTTCGTGTCGGTCTCGTATCTTCCAGATCTCGTCAGGGCGGGCAGCACGACAGGGCAGCACGGGCCAGCGAGCAACTGGGTTCGCGGGTGTGTCGGAGGTGTGTCGCGAACAATGAGAGACAACGAGAGAGGGCGGGAGTCAGTGAGACTGACTCCCGCCCTCTTCTGTCGGCATCCGCCCTGGTCAGCGCTTGATTTTTGCTGATCCTCGGCGAGTGCCCCCGGCAGGATTCGAACCTGCGCACACGGCTCCGGAGGCCGTTGCTCTATCCCCTGAGCTACGGGGGCGGGTCGGGCGCGTTCTCTGCGCGGCGACGGGTAGAACACTACCAGCTCTGGCGGGGTGGTCATGAACGTTTTCCCGGCGGTGCCGTGTGGGTGGGGGTGGCGTCGCTCGGCCGGGTTGGAAGTGGGGAAAACCGGGACGCGATGGCTGGGCCCGACCTACTCTCGAGTTGTGCCAGGCGCTTCGGGGCGGGTGCTTGTTGTGGACGACAACAAGGTCATCCGGCAGCTGATCAGGGTCAATCTCGAGCTGGAGGGTATCGAGGTCGTGACCGCGGCCGATGGTGCCGAGTGTCTGGATGTCGTGCATCAGGTGCGGCCCGATGTCGTCACCCTCGATGTCGTCATGCCGCGGCTCGACGGGCTCAGGACTGCCGCGCGGCTCCGTGCCGATCCCCGCACTCGTGATCTTCCCCTCGCCATCATCAGCGCCTGCACGCAGTACGAGGTCGACGCCGGGCTTGATGTCGGCGTCGATGCCTTTCTGGCGAAGCCCTTCGAGCCTGCCGAACTCGTCCGGCTTGTGCGGGAGTTGATCGACGGGCAGGGGAGTGGTGCGCCGGGGGAGGCCGAGCGGGCCGGGCATACCGGCGGTTGATCGTCCGTCGGTGCCGCGCGGTTTCCGTCCGCCTGTCCCCAGTTCGTTTTCGGTCCCCGGCCCGCTGTCCCAGGTTCCCGTTACCCGGTCCGCGCTCCCGGTCCGTGCCTCTCGGTTCCAGGTTCCCGTTACCCGGTCCGCGCTCCCGGTCCGTGCCTCTCGGTTCCTGGTTCCCGTTACCCGGTCCGCGCTCCCGGTCCGCGCTTCCCGGTCCGCGCTTCCCGGTCCCCAGTCCCCGTCTCCCAGTCCCCAGCGCGGCTTCCGGCCCCCGGTGCCTCTCCCTGCTGGTTGGGCAATGGCCGAGTGCGCCCACCGCCCCCGGCCTCGGCGACCCGCCGTCCACATCCCGGACCCCTTGCCAAACCGGCTCGCCTACCCACCCCCCTCCTCCCCTACGCTTGTCCCGTGACCCCCGTCGAGCTCTCCCGTACCGTGCTGCGCGCGGTGCGCCGTGCTGTCGACGAGGGGGAGCTGGGGGTGAGCGTGCCGGAGCGGGTCGTGGTCACCGTTCCCGGGCCGGGAGGGTGTGGCGACTACGCCACGAACGTCGCCCTTCAGCTGGCCCGCTCGGCCGGGCAGCCGGCCCAGCGCGTGGCCGAGGTCCTCCGGGCGCACCTCGTCGCCCTCGACGGTATCGGCGACGTCTCCGTCACCGGGCCCGGTTTTCTCAACATCAGCCTTCGTGACGTCGGCGCCGCTTCCACTCGGCTCGTAGACGAGATCCTGCTGCGCGGCCCGCAGTACGGGCACGCCGACCAGCCCACCGGCGAGCGCTTCCAGCTTCACTGTGCCCGCGAGGTCCGCTCCGTCGTCGTCATGGACACCGTCGCCCGGCTCCTCCGGTCCCAGGGCGCCCTCGTCCGTACCAGTTGTGAGGGCCCGCCCCCGCCCGAGTGGGAGACCGTGCTCGGAGCCCGGGTGGAGGCTGCTGGACGGCCCGGGGCCCCCGCCCCCCTCGACGTCAACATCCGGCCCGTCCCCGCCCCTGCCGATCCCCTTCCGCTCGGTCGCGACGCCGCCCGATGGGCCCTGCTCCATCCCGCCGCCCACGATCGGCCCCGCATCGACGATCACCACCTCGTCCAGCGGGAGAGCAACCCCCTCTTCCGCGTCCGGTACGCCCACGCCCGCACCCGGGCTATCCTCCGGAACGCCGCCGACCTCGGCTTCTTCCCCGAGCCGGGCCACACCTCCGGCCCCGAGTCGGCAACCGTCACCCTCCTCACCGCCCTCGCCGACCACCCCCGCGTCCTCGCCCAAGCGGCAGCGAACCGCGCCCCGGATCGTCTCGCCCGGCACCTCGTCACCGTCGCCGATGCCGTGCCGCCCTTTCTCGCCACCGTCCTTCCGCGCGGTGAGGAGAAACCCTCGGCCGCCCACCGTGCCCGGCTCGCCCTTGCCGAAGCCGCCGGGACGGTGCTGGCCGGCGGCCTGTCCCTGCTCGGCATCGACGCACCCGACCACCTCTGAGAGAGCCAGAGAGAGCCACACCGACATGAGCCGTTCCGCACATCCCGCCGGGCCCCGTCACGCCGATGTCCTCCCCGAGGGGCACTACTCCGCGCCGCCCGCCGACCTGAACACCCTCGACCCGAAGGTCTGGGCCCAGAGCGTCACCCGTGACGAGGACGGCGTCGCGACCGTCGGCGGCATCCCCGTCACGCGGCTCGCCGAGGAGTTCGGCACCCCTGCCTACGTCCTCGACGAGGCCGACTTCCGCTCCCGCGCCCGCGCCTGGCGTACCGCGTTCGGGCACGACGCCGACGTCTTCTACGCCGGGAAGGCGTTCCTCTCCCGCGCCGTCGTGCGGTGGCTGCACGAAGAGGGGCTGAATCTCGACGTCTGCTCCGGCACCGAGCTCGCCACCGCCCTGTCCGCCGGGATGCCCGCCGACCGCATCGCCTTCCACGGCAACAACAAGTCCACCGGGGAGATCACCCGGGCCATAGAGGCCGGTGTCGGGCGGATCGTCCTCGACTCCTTCCAGGAGATCGTGCGGGTCGCGCACATCGCCTCCTCCCTCGGCAAGCGGCAGCGGGTCCAGATCCGGGTCACGGTCGGCGTCGAGGCGCACACCCACGAGTTCATCGCCACCGCGCACGAGGACCAGAAGTTCGGCATCCCGCTCGCCGGGGGACAGGCCGCCGAGGCCGTACGGCGTGCCCTGCAGCTGGACGGGCTGGAGCTGATCGGGATCCACTCCCACATCGGGTCGCAGATCTTCGACATGTCCGGGTTCGAGGTCGCCGCACATCGTGTGGTCGGGCTGCTCAAGGACGTTCGCGACGAGCACGGGATCGAACTCCCCGAGGTCGACCTCGGCGGAGGTCTCGGCATCGCCTACACCAGCGACGACGATCCCCGTGAGCCCCACGAGATCGCCAAGGCGCTGACCGAGATCGTCAGCCGGGAGTGCGACGCCGCCCGGCTGCGTACTCCCCGTATCTCCGTCGAGCCGGGGCGGGCCGTCGTCGGGCCCACCACGTTCACGCTCTACGAGGTCGGGACCGTCAAGCCCCTCGACGGGCTGCGCACGTACGTCTCCGTCGACGGCGGCATGTCCGACAACATCCGGACCGCTCTCTACGACGCCGAGTACAGCGTCGCCCTCGTCTCCCGGACGTCCGACGCCGAGCCGATGCTCGTCCGGGTCGTCGGCAAGCACTGCGAGAGCGGTGACATCGTGGTGAAGGACGCGTTCCTGCCCGCCGACCTGGCGCCCGGCGACCTCATCGCCGTACCGGCCACCGGTGCCTACTGCCGGTCCATGGCGAGCAACTACAACCACGCGCTGCGCCCGCCGGTCGTCGCCGTCGGCGACGGGAAGGCCCGGGTCATCCTCCGCCGCGAGACGGAGGAGGATCTCCTGCGTCTGGACGTCGGATGACGGCCGCCGGCCACCGGCCACCTCCGCGTGGCACGGGACGGCTGGCGCGGGGCAGCGCGTTGTGCGGGGCGGCTTCCGCGTTGTGCGGTACGGCTGTCGCGGTACGGCTTCCGCGTTGTGCGGTACGGCTGCCGCGGGGCGCCCTCCGCGACGCGCGGACGGCCTCCGCGGCGTGGGGTCTCTACGCGATGGCCTCCGCGGCCCGGCCTCCCGTGGCGCCGGGCGGCCTTCCCGTTGTGTGGTGGGGGCGGCCTTCCCGTTGTGGGAGGGGGCGGCCTTCCCGTTGTGGGTGGGGGCGTCCTTCCCGTTGTGTGGTGGGGGCGGCCTTCCCGTTGTGGGAGGGGGCGGCCTTCCCGTTGTGTGGAGGGGCGCGGCCTTCCCGCTGTGCGAAGGGACGGCCCTCCCGTTGTGGGCGGCCTCTGCGACGGCCACCATGGGCCGGGCTCCCCGTCATGCGGGCCGGCCTCGACGGGAAGGCCTCCGCAGAATGGGTCTGCTGCATCGTGCGCGACGGTCTCCCTGTCGGGGGGACCGGTCTCCGCATCCCCCAACGGGGGCCCAAACGGCACATCCCCGTCAAAACACGCGAGGCCAGGAACGGCGCCGAAAGATCTCCTGTCTTCCGCCCCTGCCAAAATGAAATAAACGTCTCACGATCCGGACAAAGGGCAGAAACTCCCGTTCGTTGAGTGAGACTGGTCCAACCGTAGCCGGTATGAGGAAACGAGGTCGGATGATGCGTACGCGTCCGCTGAAGGTGGCGCTGCTGGGCTGTGGGGTTGTCGGCTCAGAGGTGGCGCGCATCATGACGACGCACGCCGACGACCTCGCCGCCCGCATCGGCGCCCCCGTGGAGCTCGCGGGGGTGGCCGTACGCCGGCCCTCCAAGGTGCGTGAGGGCATCGATCCGGCCCTCGTCACCACCGACGCCACCGCCCTGGTCAAACGTGGCGACATCGACGTCGTGGTGGAGGTCATCGGTGGTATCGAGCCCGCCCGGACGCTCATCACCACCGCCTTCGAGCACGGGGCGTCGGTCGTCTCCGCCAACAAGGCCCTGCTCGCCCAGGACGGGGCCGCCCTGCACGCGGCGGCCGAGGGGAACGGCCGGGATCTGTACTACGAGGCCGCCGTCGCCGGTGCCATTCCGCTGATCCGGCCGCTGCGCGAGTCGCTCGCCGGTGACAAGGTCAACCGGGTGCTCGGCATCGTCAACGGCACCACCAACTTCATCCTCGACAAGATGGACTCGACGGGGGCCGGTTACCAGGAGGCCCTCGACGAGGCCACCGCGCTCGGGTACGCGGAGGCCGACCCCACCGCCGACGTCGAGGGCTTCGACGCCGCCGCCAAGGCCGCCATCCTCGCCGGAATCGCCTTCCACACGCGCGTACGGCTCGACGACGTCTACCGCGAGGGCATGACCGAGGTCACCGCCGCCGACTTCGCCTCCGCCAAGGAGATGGGCTGCACCATCAAGCTGCTCGCCATCTGCGAGCGGGCGCAGGACGGCGGGTCCGTCACCGCGCGCGTGCACCCCGCGATGATTCCGCTCAGCCACCCGCTGGCCTCGGTGCGCGGCGCGTACAACGCCGTGTTCGTCGAGTCGGACGCGGCGGGACAGCTCATGTTCTACGGGCCGGGCGCCGGCGGTTCGCCGACCGCCTCCGCCGTGCTCGGTGACCTCGTCGCCGTGTGCCGCAACCGGCTCAGCGCGGCCACCGGGCCCGGCGAGTCGGCGTATGCCGCCCTGCCAGTGTCACCCATGGGCGATGTAGTCACGCGGTACCACATCAGCCTCGACGTCGCCGACAAACCGGGCGTCCTCGCCCAGGTGGCCACCGTGTTCGCCGAGCACGGGGTCTCGATCGACACTGTTCGCCAGCAGGGCAAGGACGGCGAGGCCTCCCTCGTCGTCGTCACCCACCGTGCGTCCGACGCCTCCCTGAACGGGACCGTCGAGGCGCTGCGCAGCCTCGACACCGTGCGGGGTGTCGCCAGCATCATGCGGGTTGAAGGAGAGTAACCAGCAATGACCCACCAGTGGCGCGGAATCATCGAGGAGTACCGGGACAGGCTGCCGGTGTCCGACAGCACGCCGGTCGTGACGCTCCGGGAGGGTGGCACGCCCCTCGTGCCCGCGCAGGTGCTCTCCGAGCGCACCGGCTGCGAGGTCCACCTCAAGGTCGAGGGCGCGAACCCGACCGGGTCCTTCAAGGACCGCGGCATGACCATGGCCATCAGCAAGGCCAAGGAGGAGGGTGCCAAGGCCGTCATCTGTGCCTCGACCGGCAACACCTCCGCGTCCGCGGCCGCCTACGCCGTACGGGCCGGCATGGTTTCGGCCGTTCTCGTGCCGCAGGGCAAGATCGCGCTCGGCAAGATGGGCCAGGCCCTCGTGCACGGCGCGAAGATCCTCCAGGTCGACGGCAACTTCGACGACTGCCTCACCCTCGCCCGCGCGCTCAGCGACAACTACCCCGTCGCGCTGGTCAATTCGGTCAATCCGGTGCGCATCGAGGGCCAGAAGACGGCCGCCTTCGAAATCGTCGACATGCTCGGTGACGCGCCCGACATCCACGTCCTGCCGGTCGGCAACGCGGGCAACATCACGGCCTACTGGAAGGGCTACCAGGAGTACGCCGCCGACGGCGTCGCCGGGCGCACTCCGCGCATGTGGGGCTTCCAGGCCTCCGGCAGTGCACCGATCGTGCGCGGCGAGGTGGTCAAGGACCCGTCGACCATCGCCACCGCGATCCGCATCGGCAACCCCGCGTCCTGGACGTACGCCCTCGCCGCGCGGGACGAGTCCGGCGGCGTCATCGACGAGGTGACGGACCGTGAAATCCTGCGGGCCTACCGTCTGTTGGCCGCGCAGGAGGGTGTCTTCGTCGAGCCGGCGTCCGCCGCGTCCGTCGCCGGTCTGCTGAAGGCCGCCGAGCAGGGCAGGGTGGACCCGGGCCAGCGCATCGTGTGCACCGTCACCGGCAACGGCCTGAAGGACCCCGACTGGGCCGTGGCCGGCGCCCCGCAGCCGGTCACCGTCCCGGTCGACGCGGCGACGGCGGCGGAGCGCCTCGGCCTGGGCTGATCCGGCGGCAGAGAGAGGAGCCCGGTCGGGCCGCGCCACGGCTCGGGGCGCCCGGTCGGGCCGGGTTACGGCATCGCCCGGCTCGCGGCCAGGCCGGGCTACGGCATCCGGGCGCCGGTCAGGCCGTACGGCGGCGGCCGAGACGCTCGGGCGGCGGCCCCGCGCCACGGCATCCGAGGAGCCCGGGGCAGGGCGTCCCGCGGCCTCCGAGGAGCCCTGGGCAGGGCGTTTCGCGGCCTCCGAGGAACTCCGCGCAGGCCACGCCACGAGGGCCGGACGCCCGGCGGCACCGGGCGTGCCGGACGCCTTGCGCCACGGGCCACCCCACGGCATCCGGCAGCCCCGCCACCCGGCGGCTGCCGGGCGCTTCGCCCGCCGCCCTGCTGCGGCCGCGCACCCGGTCGCCCCTGGTCGCGCAACCGGGCGACCTCCCGGAGCGTCCTCATGGTGGGACCTTCGGGAGGGGTGCACAGGGGGCTTACGACACGCATCGTGCGCCTCCTGTGCGCCCTATGTCGCCACAGAACCTTCCTTCGATAGGCTGTACTGAACCCGCCCGCCGCATATGCCCTCGCGTATGGCGCGGTGCCGCGCCGTCTTTGCGGCCTGAGGGTCCTCCCGTTCCCATCGAATGTCTTCGACAGTCACGCAGTTCAAGGAGAGTCATCGAGCGATGGCCGGTCCAGCCTTCCGCGCCGCCGCCGTACGGGTGCGCGTTCCCGCCACCAGCGCCAACCTCGGCCCGGGCTTCGACGCCCTGGGCCTTGCGCTGGGGCTCTACGACGACGTGGTCGTCAGGGTGGCCGACTCCGGGCTGCACATCGACATCGCGGGCGAGGGCAGCGAGACGCTGCCGCGCGACGAAAGCCACCTTCTCGTACGTTCCTTGCGCACCGCCTTCGACGTCCTCGGCGGACAGCCGCGCGGCCTGGAGATCGTCTGCGCCAACCGCATCCCGCACGGCCGCGGCCTCGGCTCCTCGTCCGCCGCCATCTGCGCCGGCATCGTCGCCGCCCGCGCCGTGACCATAGGTGGCGAGGCCAAGCTCGACGACACGGCCCTGCTCGAACTGGCCACCGAGATCGAGGGCCACCCCGACAACGTGGCGGCCTGTCTGCTGGGCGGCTTCACCCTGTCCTGGATGGAGCGCGGTGCCGCCCGGGCGATCGCGATGGAGCCCTCCGATTCCATCGTTCCGGTGGTTTTCGTGCCCGGAAAGCCGGTCCTCACCGAAACCGCACGCGGCCTGCTCCCGCGCACCGTGCCGCACGTCGACGCCGCCGTCAACGCGGGCCGCGCCGCGCTGCTCGTCGAAGCCCTCACCCGGCGCCCCGAACTGCTGCTGCCCGCCACCGAGGACCGTCTCCACCAGGAGTACCGCGCCCCGGCCATGCCGGAGAGCGCGGCGCTGGTGGAACGGCTGCGCGCGGACGGCATCCCCGCGGTGATCTCCGGCGCCGGACCCACCGTGATGGCACTGGTGGACGCGGGCACCGCGGACAAGGTGGAGCAGCTGGCGGGCAAGGACTGGGCCGCCAACCGGCTGAGTCTCGACCTGCAGGGAGCGAGCGTGCTGCCGCTCGCGGCTCCCAGTGTGGATTAAAAACGTGCGCTTGCCGGATTTGGAGAGGGGGAATGTTTGTTGGATCCGGTAGTGTTAACCTCAAGTCTGCACCCGACCCCACCATGGCGAGGTGCCTCGTGTCCCCGTCCGGGACAGACATTCTTCCGGGAGCCCCCCAAGCCGCACTGTGTGGTGTACGCCGTACCTGGGCAGTACGTCGTACGCGGACACTGAGCGGTCCGGCGGACACGCTCCGGAATCGGTGCGACCACGCCACGTGACACTGGGTGCCACGGCTGGTGGAAGCGCCATCACCAGATATCTCTTCCGCCGCTTTGGCGGACCACCGCCCCGGCACGGTCCATAGAGCAAGGACCTCGCCGGACAGCACAACCGGTCGCCGAGCCAGACAGGCCGACGTCCGCTCCAGGGAAGGACCCTTCGTGAGCGACACCACCGATCTGATGGGCGCACGTGTCGAGGAGACCGCTGCCGCGCCCGCCACGGACGCCTCCGCGCCTGCCACTGGTGCCGGCTCCCGGCGGCGCCGCGGTACCGGCCTCGAGGGCATGGTGCTGGCCGAGCTGCAGCAGGTCGCATCGGGCCTTGGCATCAGGGGCACGGCGCGTATGCGCAAGAGCCAGCTGATCGAGGTCATCAAGGAGGCGCAGGCCGGGGGTACCGCCCAGGCCGGAGGCGCTGGGGGAGGTGCCCCCGCCGCCAAGGCCGAGTCCGCCGCCGGGGACGCCACCGAGACGAAGCCGAAGCGCCGCTCGACCTCCCGCGCCCGTACGGGTGACGACGCCTCCGCCGCGGAGAAGAAGACGGCCGAGGCCCCCGCGGACAAGGCCGTGTCCCAGCAGCAGATCGAGATCCCCGGTCAGCCGGCCAGCGAAGACGCCCCGGCCGAGCGCCGCCGGCGCCGCGCCACCGCCGAGGCGGGCAGCCCCGAGACGGTCGCCGCCGAGGCGAAGAGCGAGCCGAAGGCCGAGACGCCCGCCCAGCCGCAGCAGCAGGCCGAGGTCAAGGGCGACGCCGGTGACGGCGGCGAGGGCCGCCGCCGCGACCGCCGTGAGCGCGGCCGTGACCGTGACCGCGACCGCGACCGCCGCGGCAAGGGCGACGACCAGCAGCAGGGCCAGGGCGGCCAGCGCCAGCAGCAGAACCAGCAGCAGGGCGGCGGCCGTCAGGACCGCAACGCCGGTCCGCAGGACGACGACGACTTCGAGGGCGGCCGCCGGGGCCGTCGCGGCCGCTACCGGGACCGCCGTGGCCGCCGTGGCCGCGACGACGTCTCCGAGCCGCAGATCGCCGAGGACGACGTCCTGATCCCGGTCGCGGGCATCCTCGACATCCTCGACAACTACGCCTTCATCCGTACCTCGGGCTACCTGCCGGGTCCGAACGACGTGTACGTCTCCCTCGCCCAGGTCCGCAAGAACGGCCTGCGCAAGGGCGACCACGTCACCGGCGCGGTCCGCCAGCCCAAGGACGGCGAGCGGCGCGAGAAGTTCAACGCGCTGGTCCGGCTGGACTCCGTCAACGGCATGGCGCCCGAACACGGCCGTGGCCGCCCGGAGTTCAACAAGCTGACCCCGCTGTACCCGCAGGACCGCCTGCGCCTGGAGACGGACCCCGGCGTCCTCACCACCCGCATCATCGACCTGGTCTCGCCGATCGGTAAGGGTCAGCGCGGTCTGATCGTGGCCCCGCCGAAGACCGGCAAGACCATGATCATGCAGGCGATCGCCAACGCGATCACCCACAACAACCCCGAGTGCCACCTGATGGTCGTCCTCGTCGACGAGCGTCCGGAAGAGGTCACCGACATGCAGCGGTCGGTCAAGGGCGAGGTCATCTCCTCGACCTTCGACCGCCCGGCCGAGGACCACACCACGGTCGCCGAGCTCGCCATCGAGCGCGCCAAGCGCCTGGTGGAGCTGGGTCACGACGTGGTCGTGCTGCTCGACTCGATCACGCGTCTGGGCCGTGCGTACAACCTCGCCGCCCCGGCCTCCGGCCGCATCCTGTCCGGTGGTGTCGACTCGACCGCCCTGTACCCGCCGAAGCGCTTCTTCGGTGCGGCCCGCAACATCGAGGACGGCGGTTCGCTGACCATCCTCGCCACCGCCCTGGTGGACACCGGGTCCCGCATGGACGAGGTGATCTTCGAGGAGTTCAAGGGCACCGGCAACATGGAGCTCAAGCTCGACCGGAAGCTCGCCGACAAGCGCATCTTCCCGGCGGTGGACGTGGACGCGTCCGGTACCCGTAAGGAAGAGATCCTGCTCGGCGCCGAGGAGCTGGGCGTCGTCTGGAAGCTGCGCCGGGTGCTGCACGCGCTCGACCAGCAGCAGGCGATCGAGCTGCTCCTCGACAAGATGAAGCAGACCAAGTCGAACGTCGAGTTCCTGATGCAGATCCAGAAGACGACCCCGGCGCCGGGCAACGGCGACTAGGCGCTCTGCTGCGTCCGCGCCCCCTGACCGGTGCGCCGAGGCCGCCTCCGGTCACGGGGGCGGCCTCTTCGTCTGCGCGGGCCGGGCGAGACCTTTGCCACAGGTGTTGCGGTCGGTACCGACTTGGTGTGGTCCGTCCCGGCCTCTTGAAACCGCAGGTGAGCCGGGCCGCGACGGTGGACAGGGACACGGGGCGTGTCCATTCGTGCACGTGGCGGCCACCGTGCGTTGTGCAACCCTTTCCCGAGTTCCCCCGTCTGACCGTACGAGCGACGATGGTGCGGTACGTGCCGGTCTGGGCGGACCGGGCCTGACCCTGGAAGCAGGGGGTAGCCGACCGTATACGAGAACCGAGGAGCGCATGCCTGCCGAGAGCACGCCGGACCCCGCGATACCGGGAGAGACCGGCCTGACGAACCCCAGCCGCCGCGCCAAGGGCCGCCGCCGCAAGCCGCCCACCGGCGGGCGCAGGGCTCTGAGGGTCACGGCCTGGACCGCTGCGGGGATCGTCGTGATCGGCGGCACCGGCGCCGGCTACGTGTACTTCAAGCTCAACGACAACCTCAAGACGGTCGACATCAACCAGGCCCTCGGCACCGACCGGCCGACCAAGGTCGACAACGGCTCCGAGAACATCCTGGTCCTGGGCTCGGACACCCGCGCCGGCGGCAACAAGAAGCTGGGTGGCGGGATCGACGACGGCAGCGCCCGCTCCGACACGGCGATGATCGTGCACGTGTACGAGGGACACAAGAAGGCCAGCGTGGTCTCCGTCCCGCGCGACACCCTCGTGGACCGACCGGTGTGCACCGACACCCATGGCACGAAGCACCCCGCCGCGCACGGCGTGATGTTCAACGAGGCGTACTCCACCGGCGGCGCCGCCTGCACCGTCAAGACCGTCGAGGCGCTCACCGGCATCCGTATGGACCACTACCTGGAGGTCGACTTCAGCGGCTTCCAGAAGCTCATCGACGAGCTCGGCGGCGTCCAGGTCACCACGACCAGGAACATCCACGACCCGGACAGCCATCTGGACCTCAAGTCCGGCACGCACACCCTCGACGGGCAGCAGGCCCTCGGCCTGGTGCGCACCCGGCACGGCGTCGGCGACGGCTCCGACCTGGGCCGCATCCAGCTCCAGCAGGCCTTCGTCAAGGCACTGGTCAACCAGGTCAAGCACATCGGCCTGTTCACCAACCCCAAGAAGCTGTACGACCTCGCCGACACCGCGACCAAGGCCGTCACCACCGACTCCGACCTCGGCTCGGTGAACTCGCTGATGTCCTTCGCCGACGGACTGAAGGGCATCAGCTCGTCGAACATGAACATGGTGACGATGCCGGTTCAGTACGACAGCAGCAACGCCAACCGGGTCGTGATCGAAGAGGCCAAGGCGAAGCTGATGTGGAACGCGCTCAGGAACGACCGGCCCATCCCGGCGAGCGCCACGAAGGGCACGGCCACCGGCGAAGCCAAGGGCGTCGTGAGCGCCTCGTAAGGGACGCGGGCCCGCCCGCACGGCCGGGGGGAATAGACGACCCCGGCCCCCGGTTTTGGGGGATGGCCCCAGTCCTGGCAGACTGGTACGTCGGCTCCGGTTCACGCGTCCGCATCCCGCGGCTGCGACCCGGCGCCCTCCCGATCCATAGGAGACACCTTGAAGCGCGACATCCACCCCGCGTACGTCGAGACGCAGGTCAGCTGCACCTGCGGCGCGTCGTTCACCACTCGCAGCACCATCGAGTCCGGCACCATCCGGGCCGAGGTCTGCTCCGAGTGCCACCCGTTCTACACGGGCAAGCAGAAGATCCTCGACACCGGTGGCCGTGTGGCCCGCTTCGAGGCCCGCTTCGGCAAGGCCGCCGGCTCCAAGAAGTAGCGAGCCCCATTTCGCCGGTCCACGGCCGCGCCCCTCGCCGGGGTGTGCCCGGGACCGGCGTTTTTGGTCGCCCGCCTTCCCCTTTCCCCGCAGTACAGGAGCCGAAAAGATGTTCGAGGCCGTCGAGGAACTGGTCGGTGAGCACGCCGACCTGGAGAAGAAGCTCGCCGACCCGTCGGTCCACGCCGACCAGGCCAATGCGCGCAAGCTGAACAAGCGCTACGCCGAGCTCACCCCGATCGTCGCCACGTACCGCTCCTGGAGGCAGACCGGCGACGACATCGAGACCGCGCGCGAACTGGCCGCCGACGACCCGGACTTCGCCGCCGAGGTCAAGGAACTGGACAAGCAGCGCGAGGAACTCACCGAAAAGCTCCGCCTGCTGCTGATCCCGCGCGACCCCAGCGACGACAAGGACGTCATCCTGGAGATCAAGGCGGGCGCGGGCGGCGACGAGTCCGCCCTGTTCGCCGGCGACCTGCTGCGCATGTACCTGCGCTACGCCGAGCGCGTCGGCTGGAAGACCGAGGTCATCGACGCCACCGAGTCCGAACTGGGCGGCTACAAGGACGTCCAGGTCGCCGTGAAGACCCGCGGGCAGACCGAGCCCGGCCAGGGCGTGTGGGCCCGCCTGAAGTACGAGGGCGGCGTGCACCGCGTGCAGCGTGTGCCGGCCACCGAGTCCCAGGGCCGTATCCACACCTCCGCCGCCGGTGTCCTCGTCACCCCTGAGGCCGAGGAGGTCGACGTCGAGATCAACCCCAACGACCTCCGTATCGACGTCTACCGGTCTTCCGGGCCCGGCGGCCAGTCCGTCAACACGACCGACTCCGCGGTGCGCATCACGCACCTGCCCACCGGGGTCGTCGCCTCCTGCCAGAACGAGAAGAGCCAGCTGCAGAACAAGGAGCAGGCGATGCGTATCCTGCGCTCCAGGCTGCTCGCCATGGCGCAGGAGGAGGCGGAGCGGGAAGCCGCCGACGCCCGCCGCAGCCAGGTCCGCACCGTCGACCGCTCCGAGAAGATCCGCACCTACAACTTCCCGGAGAACCGCATCTCCGACCACCGCGTCGGCTTCAAGGCGTACAACCTGGACCAGGTCCTGGACGGCGACCTCGACGCGGTGATCCAGGCCTGCGTCGACGCGGACTCGGCCGCCAAGCTCGCGGCCGCGTAAGGCACACGTAGCACGAGGACGAGTACCGGAGGACCAGCGTGCAGCAAGAATTTGGGGGGCGACCCCCAAGCCCCCGCAGCGTGCTGCTCGCGGAGGTGGCCCAGGCCACCCAGCGGCTGGCCGACGCCGGCGTGCCCTCGCCGCGCAACGACGCGGAGGAGCTCGCCGCGTTCGTGCACGGTGTCAAGCGGAGCCAGCTGCATGCCGTGAAGGACTCGGACTTCGACGCCCGCTACTGGGAGGTCATCGCCCGCCGGGAGCAGCGCGAGCCGCTCCAGCACATCACCGGGCGGGCCTACTTCCGCTATCTGGAGCTCCAGGTCGGCCCCGGTGTGTTCGTCCCGCGCCCGGAGACGGAGTCCGTGGTCGGCTGGGCCATAGACGCCGTGCGCGCCATGGACGTCGTGGAGCCGTGCATCGTCGACCTGTGCACCGGCTCGGGCGCCATCGCGCTGGCCCTCGCCCAGGAGGTGCCGCGCTCGCGAGTGCACGCCGTGGAGCTGTCCGAGGAAGCGCTCCAGTGGACCCGCAAGAACGTGCAGGGGTCCCGCGTCGACCTGCGCCAGGGCGACGCCCTGACCGCCTTCCCGGACCTCGACGGCCAGGTGGACCTGGTCATCTCCAACCCGCCGTACATCCCGCTGACCGAGTGGGAGTACGTCGCTCCCGAGGCGCGGGACTACGACCCCGAGATGGCGCTGTTCTCCGGCGAGGACGGACTGGACCTCATCCGCGGCATAGAACGCACCGCCCACCGGCTGCTGCGCCCCGGCGGCGTCGTCGTCATCGAGCACGCCGACACCCAGGGCGGACAGGTGCCGTGGATCTTCACCGAGGAGCGGGGCTGGGCCGACGCCGCCGACCACCCCGACCTCAACAACCGGCCGCGGTTCGCCACCGCACGTAAGGCGATGCCGTGATCCCCACCATGACTTCAAGCCAGCAGTACGCGTACGAGGAGGCCCGCTGACAATGGCACGGCGATACGACACCAATGACGCGACCGACCGTGTGACGGGTCTGCGTGAGGCCGCGTCCGCCGTCCGCCGGGGCGAGCTCGTGGTGCTGCCGACCGACACCGTGTACGGCATCGGCGCCGACGCGTTCTCCTCCGAGGCCGTGGCCGACCTGCTCACCGCCAAGGGCCGGGGCCGCAACATGCCCACGCCCGTCCTCATCGGCTCCCCGAACACGCTGCACGGCCTGGTCACGGACTTCTCCGAGATGGCCTGGGAGCTCGTCGACGCCTTCTGGCCGGGCGCCCTGACGCTCGTCGCCCGCCACCAGCCGTCGCTGCAGTGGGACCTCGGTGACACCCGGGGCACGGTTGCCGTGCGCATGCCGCTGCACCCGGTCGCCATCGAACTGCTCACCGAGGTAGGCCCGATGGCCGTCTCGTCCGCCAACCTCACCGGCCACCCCGCCCCGGAGACCTGCGACGCCGCGCAGGAGATGCTCGGCGACTCCGTCTCCGTCTACCTGGACGGCGGCCCCACCCCCGGCAACGTCCCGTCCTCCATCGTCGACGTGACCGGCCGGGTGCCCGTGCTGCTGCGCGAGGGTGCCCTGTCGCCGGACGAGCTGCGCAAGGTCGTACCCGACCTCGAGGTGGCGAATTGACGGCCCCTGACTCCCCCGGGCTCTCGGCCGGTCCCCCGCTCTCGGCTCCGCTCGAGCGGGGGCACCCCCATGAGCAGGGGGTACCCCCATGCGAGGCATAGGCGACGGGCACGTGACGGGGAGCCCGGTGGAGCCGGGTCTGTCCCGCGACGCCTTCCGCATCCTCCACGTCAGCACCGGAAACGTGTGCCGCTCGCCGATCACCGAGCGGCTGACCCGCCATTTCCTCGCGGACCGGCTCGGCGGTCCTGTCCCCGGCTGTGCCGGGGCGCGTCCCGGCAGCGGTCTGGTGGTGGAGAGCGCGGGCACCTGGGGCCACGAGGGCGCGCCCATGGAGGCGAACGCGGAGGCGGTGCTGGCCGACTTCGGCGCGGACGCCTCCGGCTTCGTCGGCCGGGAGCTGCTGGACGAGCACGTCATCCGGGCCGACCTGGTGCTCACCGCGACCCGCGACCACCGCGCCCAGGTGATCTCCATGGGCCACTCGGCGGGCCTGCGGACCTTCACGCTCAAGGAGTTCACCCGCCTGGTGAAGGCGATAGACCCGGCGACGCTGCCCCCGGTGGAGGACGGCGTGGTCGAACGCGCCCGCGCCCTGGTCCGCGCGGCCGCCGCTCTACGCGGGTGGCTGCTGGCGCCGACCGCCGAGGCGGACGAGGTGTACGACCCCTACGGGGCGCCGCTGTCGTTCTTCCGGGCGATCGGGGACGAGATACACCAGGCGCTGGACCCGGTCGTCACGGCTCTCACCGGCGTACCCGCGAGGACCTGACGGCCGCGCGCTCTCCGGCGTGCCCGGTGGCCGTACGGCCGCGTCGGCGCGGGCGTACTCCCTGGGACACGGCAGCCGCGCGTCGCCCCGGTCACCGGCCTACATTGGGACGTACGCCGCACCGCCGACCGTCCGGAGCCCAGCATGTCGGTCATCCCCGTCCCCCAGGCCGATGTCCTGCGACGGCAGGATCCCGAACTGGCCGACATCCTGCTCGGGGAGGCGGACCGGCAGGCGACGACGCTGCAGCTGATCGCGGCCGAGAACTTCACCTCGCCGGCGGTGCTCGCCGCGCTCGGCTCGCCGCTCGCCAACAAGTACGCCGAGGGCTACCCCGGCGCCCGGCACCACGGCGGCTGCGAGATCGTCGACGTGGCCGAACGCCTGGCCATGGAGCGGGCGCGGCGGCTGTTCGGCGCCGAGCACGCCAACGTGCAGCCGCACTCGGGCTCGTCGGCGGTCCTGGCGGCGTACGCGGCCCTGCTGCGCCCCGGCGACACCGTACTGGCCCTGGGCCTGCCCTACGGCGGGCACCTCACGCACGGCTCGCCCGCGAACTTCTCCGGCCGGTGGTTCGACTTCGTCGGCTACGGGGTGGACGCCGAGACCGGTCTCGTCGACCGCGACCAGGTGCGCACCCTGGCCCGCGCGCACCGGCCCAAGGCGATCGTGTGCGGCTCCATCGCCTATCCGCGCCACATCGAGTACGCCTTCTTCCGGGAGGTCGCCGACGAGGCCGGTGCCTACCTCATCGCGGACGCCGCGCACCCGATCGGCCTGGTCGCCGGGGGAGCGGCCCCCAGCCCCGTGCCGTACGCGGACGTGGTGTGCGCCACCACCCACAAGGTGCTGCGCGGCCCGCGCGGCGGAATGATCCTGTGCGGGCGCGAGCTGGCCGACCGAGTCGACCGGGCCGTGTTCCCCTTCACCCAGGGCGGCGCCCAGATGCACACGATCGCTGCGAAGGCCGTCGCGTTCGGCGAGGCGGGGATGGCGGACTTCAGCCGCTACGCCCATCAGGTGGTCACCAACGCCCGTGTCCTCGCGGCATGGCTGGCCGCCGAAGGCCTGGCCGTCACCACCGGCGGGACCGACACCCACCTGATCACCGCCGATCCGGCGCCGCTCGGCGTCGACGGGCGCACCGCGCGCGGGCGGCTGGCCGCCGCCGGTATCGTCCTCGACTGCTGTGCGTTGCCGCACACCGACGCCCGCGGGCTGCGGCTCGGCACGGCCGCGGTGACCACGCAGGGCATGGGCCCGCAGGAGATGGAGTCGATCGCTGTGCTGTTCGGCAAGGTCCTGCGGGGCGAGGTGGACGGGGCGAGGGCGCGTGAGGACGTGCGCGAGCTCACCGGTAGATTTCCGCCGTATCCCGGCTGAGGCGGGGTAGGCACACCGTCGTGCACAGCCACACGTGCAACCATCGTCGCTACCCGGAAGTCCCCATACATATGTCTGCGTCGCTAGGGTGTGGGGCTGAGATGGCCAGCGAGACCTGTGGGGAAGCCCGTGCGTGAATACCTGCTGACGCTCTGCATCACGGCCGCGGTGACGTATCTGCTGACAGGGCCGGTACGCAAGTTCGCGATCGTTGCGGGAGCGATGCCGGAGGTCCGGGCACGTGACGTGCACCGGGAGCCCACTCCACGGCTCGGCGGGATCGCGATGTTCTTCGGCATGTGTGCCGGGCTGCTGGTCGCCGACCACCTCACCAACCTCAACGAGGTCTTCGAGAAGTCGAACGAGCCGCGGGCGCTGCTCTCCGGCGCTGCGCTGATCTGGCTGATCGGTGTCCTGGACGACAAGTTCGAGATCGACGCCCTGATCAAGCTGGGCGGGCAGATGATCGCCGCCGGCGTGATGGTCATGCAGGGGCTCACGATCCTGTGGCTGCCGGTGCCGGGCGTCGGCACGGTGGCGCTGACCCAGTGGCAGGGCACCCTGCTGACGGTGGCGCTGGTCGTCATCACCATCAACGCGGTCAACTTCGTCGACGGGCTGGACGGCCTGGCCTCCGGCATGGTGTGCATCGCGGCGGCCGCGTTCTTCATGTACACGTACCGGATCTGGTACTCGTTCGGCATCGAGGCCGCCGCCCCGGCCACCCTGTTCGCGGCCGTGCTCATGGGCATGTGCCTGGGCTTCCTGCCGCACAACATGCATCCCGCGCGGATCTTCATGGGCGACTCGGGCTCGATGCTCATCGGTCTGGTGCTGGCGGCCGGCGCGATCTCGGTCACCGGGCAGCTCGACCCGGACGTGATGAACCTGTTCTCCGGCTCCGAGCGCAACACCGTTCACCAGATGGTGCCGGTCTACATCCCGCTGCTGATGCCGCTGACGATCATCGCGATCCCGGCCGCCGACTTCTTCTTCGCGGTGGTGCGCCGTACCTGGCGCGGCCAGTCGCCGTTCGCCGCGGACCGGGGCCACCTGCACCACCGCCTGCTGGAGATCGGCCACTCGCACAGCCGGGCCGTACTGATCATGTACTTCTGGGCGGCGCTGATCGGTTTCGGCGCGCTCGCCTACTCGGTCAACTCGGCGTCCATGTGGATCGTGCTGGGCATCGTGTTCCTCAGCTTCATCGGGCTGGTGCTGCTCCTGCTGCCGCGGTTCACCCCGCGCGCCCCGCGCTGGGCCGAGCAGTTCGTGCCCCCGCGCTACCGCCGCCGTCGCCCGGCCGCGGCGCCGGGCGCCTCGACGCCCGCGACCGTGCCCGCCGATGCCGAGGCGAGCGGGACGGCTCAGGCGGCGAACGAGGCCGAGGAGACGCACGAGCACCGCGCGCCGCTCCCCGCCGGCGTGGCGGGGGTCAACGGAGCAACGGCCATCGGCCCTCGTTCGCGTCTCCTGGATGGGCGCAAAGCCGGAACGTCACGCTGACGCTCAAGGTAAGAATCTGACTAAAGCGTTGCCAACTCGTGGGGGTGCAAAGGCCCCTAATACCAGACAAGATGGCCCGACTTCTGCACAGACGCGCACGGTCACTCTCATGTGTGACAGCAAGCACACCCCCCAGGTAAAGACCTCATCAAATAGTTTGTGATACGGTTCACGAGAACCCCGGATGGAGTCGAAGGCCGTGACGCGACGGTCGCTTGGCGCGAGGTCTCCACCTCCCGGTCCGGGACTACGCTCGTCCATGACGACACCCCTGCCCCCTGTGAAAGCGGAGTTGCCGCCATGCCGTCCAATGACGTCCGGATCCTGGCCCAGGCCGCTGTGCCCACTGCCGCCGTCGGCGCGCTTGCCGCCGTCGTGAGCGGTGTGGTCGCCGGTGGCAAGGGGGCGATCGGGGCGGTCGTCGCGGCGCTGGTGGTGATCCTCTTCATGGGGATCGGCCTCTACGTGCTGCAGCGCACTGCCAAATCGCTTCCGCATCTTTTCCAGGCGATGGGCCTGATGCTCTACGGGGCGCAGATCCTGCTGCTGTTCATCTTCATGGCCGCGTTCAAGCACACGACGCTGTTCAACCCCAAGGCCTTCGCGTTCACGCTGGTCGCCGCCACGCTGGCATGGATCGCGGCGCAGACGCGTGCCCACATGAAGTCCAAGATCCTTTACGTCGAGCCCGATCCCACCACGTCTTCGGCGGGCGGCAAGCCCGAAAAGACGGGGCACTCGTCGTGAGGGGTAGGGCCGGGATAAAGGCGCGTGAGAGATCCTGCTATCGTCCGGTGCCAACTGCGGCATCGCGGGCGCGGGCATCCGAGCTGACGCCTGCTCGAACGCGAGGCGAGATGCCCCACAGCCGCCCCCACATCCGTAACACCAGTCCCGTGCCGAACCGCGGCCGCACGCCGCGCCGACACAACGAGGTTGCCGTACCTATGCGCCACGCTGAAGGAGCCCGCGGTGAGTGCTGACCCGACGCAGGTGCTCGCCTTCGAGACCGACTGCCACATCTTCTCCGGCTGTGGCTTTCCCGCTCCCGGCCTGCACTCGTTCCTGTTCAAGCCCCTCTGGGGCGACGCGGACAGCAACCTGTACTTCAACAAGACGATGCTGCTGGCGCTGCTCGGCTCCGTCATCGTCATCGGCTTCTTCTGGGCGGCCTTCCGCAAGCCGAAGGTGGTCCCGGGCAAGCTCCAGATGGTCGCCGAGGCGGGGTACGACTTCATCCGCCGCGGGGTCGTCTACGAGACGCTCGGCAAGAAGGAAGGCGAGAAGTACGTCCCGCTGATCGTCTCGCTGTTCTTCTTCATCTGGATGATGAACCTCTGGTCGATCATCCCGGTCGCCCAGTTCCCGGTGACGGCGATCATCTCGTACCCGGCGGTCCTGGCACTGATCGTCTACGTGCTGTGGGTCTCGCTGACCTTCAAGCGGCACGGCTTCGTCGGCTTCTTCAAGAACGTCACGGGCTACGACAAGTCGCTGGGCGCGGTGCTCCCGCTGTCCATGACCATCGAGTTCTTCTCGAACCTGCTGGTGCGGCCCTTCACGCACGCCGTGCGACTGTTCGCCAACATGTTCGCGGGCCACACGCTGCTGCTGCTCTTCACGATCGCCAGCTGGTACCTGCTGAACGGCATCGGCATCGCCTACGCCGGCGTGAGCTTCCTCATGACGATCGTGATGACGGCCTTCGAGCTCTTCATCCAGGCACTGCAGGCGTACGTCTTCGTCCTCCTGACGTGCACCTACATCCAGGGCGCCCTCGCCGAGCACCACTGAGCGCCCCGCACCAAGACCCTCTGACCGTCCGGTGGCCAACCCCCACCGGTCCGTAAAGAAGAAGGAAGAATCGGCATGTCCGCTCTCCAGACCCTCGCCGCCGCCACCACCGGTGTTCACGGCTCGCTGGGCTCGCTCGGCTACGGCCTCGCGGCCATCGGCCCCGGCGTCGGCGTCGGCATCATCTTCGGTAACGGCACCCAGGCCCTGGCCCGTCAGCCCGAGGCCGCCGGCCTGATCCGCGCCAACCAGATCCTCGGCTTCGCCTTCTGTGAGGCGCTCGCCCTCATCGGCCTGGTCATGCCGTTCGTCTACGGCACCTGATCCGCCGATCAGCGAAAGCCCCTAGACGAAAGGCACTGACATGAGCCAGCTGCTCATCACGGCGGCCGAGCAGGAGAACCCGCTCTTCCCGCCGATCCCCGAGCTCGTCATCGGCACGCTCGCCTTCGTCATCGTCATCGCTTTCCTCGCCTGGAAGCTCCTCCCGAACATCAACAAGGTTCTGGAGGAGCGCCGCGAGGCGATCGAAGGCGGTATCGAGAAGGCCGAGGCCGCGCAGACCGAGGCCCAGAGCGTCCTTGAGCAGTACAAGGCTCAGCTCGCCGAGGCCCGTCACGAGGCCGCGCGCCTGCGTCAGGAGGCGCAGGAGCAGGGCGCCGCGCTCATCGCCGAGATGCGGGCCGAGGGCCAGCGGCAGCGTGAGGAGATCATCGCCGCCGGTCACGCTCAGATCGAGGCCGACCGCAAGGCCGCCGCGGCCGCGCTCCGCCAGGACGTCGGCAGGCTGGCCACCGAGCTGGCCGCCAAGCTCGTCGGCGAGTCCCTCGAGGACCACGCTCGGCAGAGCCGTGTGATCGACCGCTTCCTCGACGAGCTCGAGGAGAAGGCCGAGGCCACGCGATGAACGGAGCGAGCCGCGAGGCACTGGCAGCCGCACGTGAGCGTCTCGACGCGCTGACGGACTCCACGTCCGTGGACGCCGCTCAGCTCGCCGACGAGCTGGCGGCCGTCACCGCGCTGCTCCACCGCGAGGTCGGCTTGCGCCGGGTCCTCACCGACCCGGCGCAGCCCGGCGAGGCCAAGGCCACGCTGGTCCAGCGCCTGCTGGGCGCCCAGATCAGCGGCACGGCCGTCGACCTGGTGGCCGGAATGGTGCGTTCCCGCTGGTCGCAGCCCCGCGACCTGGTGGACGCGCTGGAGGAACTGGCGAACATCGCCGACCTCACCGCCGCGGAGAAGGCCGACGCTCTCGACGACGTCGAGGACGAGCTGTTCCGCTTCGGCCGGATCATCTCCTCGAACACCGAGCTGCGCGCCGCACTGACCGATCGTGCCGCGAGCTCGGCGGCCAAGGCGGAGCTGCTGCACCGGCTGCTCGGCGGCCGCGCCAAGGTGACCACCGAGCGTCTGGTGACGCGCCTCGTAACCGCGCCGCGGGGACGTAGCCTGGAAGCGGGACTGGAGTCCCTGTCCAAGCTGGCCGCCGAGCGCCGGGACCGCATGGTCGCCGTCGTCACCTCGGCGGTGCCGCTGAGCGACACGCAGAAGCAGCGCCTCGGTGCCGCACTCGCGAAGCTGTACGGCCGCCGGATGCACCTCAACCTGGACGTGGATCCCGAGGTCATCGGTGGGATCCGGGTGCAGGTCGGTGACGAGGTCATCAACGGCTCCATCGCGGACCGGCTGGACGACGCCGCCCGCCGCATGGCGAGCTAGCAGCAACTCAACACGCAAGACGTACACGACGGCCCTGGTTGGGCCGTGCAGAGGATTCACCTCTTATTGGGGGGAGTCCCCGACTCGTGGAATACCCCCAAGTGAAACTTCGGGCCCAACAAGGAGAGCAGGGAACCCAGATGGCGGAGCTCACGATCCGGCCGGAGGAGATCCGGGACGCGCTGGAGAACTTCGTCCAGTCGTACAAGCCGGACGCGGCCTCGCGCGAGGAGGTCGGTACGGTCACCCTTGCCGGCGACGGCATCGCGAAGGTCGAGGGCCTGCCCTCGGCCATGGCCAACGAACTGCTGAAGTTCGAGGACGGCACCCTCGGCCTCGCCCTCAACCTCGAGGAGCGCGAGATCGGTGCCATCGTCCTCGGCGAGTTCAGCGGCATCGAGGAGGGCCAGCCGGTCACCCGCACCGGTGAGGTCCTGTCCGTCGCCGTCGGCGAGGGCTACCTCGGCCGCGTGGTGGACCCGCTCGGCAACCCGATCGACGGACTCGGCGAGATCGAGACCGAGGGCCGCCGCGCCCTCGAGCTGCAGGCCCCCACGGTCATGCAGCGCAAGTCGGTGCACGAGCCGATGGAGACGGGCTACAAGGCCGTCGACGCCATGACCCCGATCGGCCGCGGCCAGCGCCAGCTGATCATCGGTGACCGCCAGACCGGCAAGACCGCCCTGGCCGTCGACACCATCATCAACCAGCGTGACAACTGGCGCTCGGGCGACCCGAAGAAGCAGGTCCGCTGCATCTACGTCGCCATCGGCCAGAAGGGCTCCACCATCGCGTCGGTCCGCCGCGCGCTGGAGGAGAACGGCGCGCTGGAGTACACGACCATCGTCGCCGCCCCGGCGTCGGACCCGGCCGGCTTCAAGTACCTGGCGCCCTACACCGGTTCCGCCATCGGCCAGCACTGGATGTACCAGGGCAAGCACGTCCTGATCGTCTTCGACGACCTGTCGAAGCAGGCCGACGCCTACCGCGCCGTGTCGCTGCTGCTGCGCCGCCCGCCGGGCCGCGAGGCCTACCCGGGTGACGTCTTCTACCTGCACTCCCGTCTGCTGGAGCGCTGCGCCAAGCTCTCCGACGACATGGGCGCCGGTTCGATGACCGGTCTGCCGATCGTCGAGACCAAGGCCAACGACGTCTCGGCGTTCATCCCGACCAACGTCATCTCCATCACCGACGGCCAGTGCTTCCTGGAGTCGGACCTGTTCAACGCCGGTCAGCGCCCCGCGCTGAACGTCGGTATCTCCGTCTCCCGAGTCGGTGGTTCCGCGCAGCACAAGGCGATGAAGCAGGTCTCCGGCCGACTGCGCGTGGACCTCGCCCAGTTCCGTGAGCTGGAGGCGTTCGCCGCCTTCGGTTCCGACCTGGACGCCGCGTCGAAGGCGCAGCTGGAGCGCGGTCAGCGCATGGTCGAGCTGCTGAAGCAGGACCAGTACCAGCCCATGTCCACCGAGGACCAGGTCGTCTCCGTCTGGGCCGGCACCACCGGCAAGATGGACGACGTGCCGGTCGCCGACATCCGCCGCTTCGAGCGCGAGCTCCTGGAGTTCCTGCACCGCAAGTACCAGGGCCTCATGACCTCCATCAGGGAGGGCGGCAAGATGTCCGACGACACCCTGCAGGCCGTCGCCGACGCGATCGCGGAGTTCAAGAAGCAGTTCGAGACCTCCGACGGCAAGCTGCTCGGCGAGGACACCCCGGCCGCTGCCGCCAAGTGACGTAAGGAAGGGACCTGACTCATGGGAGCTCAGCTCCGGGTCTACAAGCGTCGCATCCGATCCGTCACCGCGACCAAGAAGATCACCAAGGCGATGGAGATGATCGCCGCCTCGCGCGTCGTCAAGGCGCAGCGCAAGGTGGCGGCCTCCACGCCGTACGCGCAGGAACTGACCCGCGCGGTCACGGCGGTCGGCACCGGGTCCAACACCAAGCACCCGCTGACCACCCAGGCCGAGACGGTCACCCGGTCCGCGGTACTGCTGCTGACCAGCGACCGTGGTCTGGCCGGCGCGTTCAACTCCAACGCCATCAAGCAGGCGGAGCAGCTGACCGAGCGGCTGGAGCGCGAGGGCAAGCGGGTCGACGTGTACATCGTCGGCCGGCGCGGTGTGGCCCACTACAACTTCCGTGAGCGCAAGATCGCGGAGTCGTGGACCGGCTTCACCGACGAGCCCACCTACGCGGACGCCAAGCGGGTCGCGGCGCCGCTCATCGAGGCCATCGAGAAGGACACGGAGGAGGGCGGTGTGGATGAACTCCACATCGTGTTCACCGAGTTCGTGTCGATGATGACGCAGACGGCGCTCGACGCGCGCCTGCTGCCGCTCAGCCTCGAAGAGGTCGCTCAGGAGGCCAAGCCGCAGGGCGAGATCCTCCCGCTGTACGACTTCGAACCGTCGGCCGAGGACGTCCTCGACGCCCTGCTGCCGCGGTACGTGGAGAGCCGTATCTACAACGCGCTGCTCCAGTCGGCCGCTTCGAAGCACGCCGCCACCCGGCGTGCGATGAAGTCGGCCACCGACAACGCCGGTGAGCTCATCGAGACGCTCTCCCGGCTTGCCAACCAGGCCCGACAGGCCGAAATCACCCAGGAAATCAGCGAGATCGTCGGTGGCGCGAGTGCCCTCGCCGACGCGACCGCGGGGAGTGACTACTAATGACCACCACTGCTGAGACGGCCACGGCGACGGGCCGCGTCGCGCGGGTCATCGGCCCGGTCGTCGACGTGGAGTTCCCCGTCGACGCGATTCCGGAGATCTACAACGCCCTGCACGTCGAGGTCAGCGACCCGGCGAACGCGGGCGAGAAGAAGACGCTGACCCTGGAGGTCGCCCAGCACCTGGGTGACGGCGTGGTCCGCGCCATCTCCATGCAGCCCACCGACGGTCTGGTCCGCCAGTCCACGGTGACCGACACGGGCGCGGCGATCTCGGTGCCGGTCGGTGACTTCACCAAGGGCAAGGTCTTCAACACCATCGGTGACGTGCTCAACGTCGACGCCGAGTACGACGGCGAGCGCTGGCCGATCCACCGCAAGGCGCCGAACTTCGACCAGCTCGAGTCCAAGACCGAGATGTTCGAGACCGGCATCAAGGTCATCGACCTGCTGACCCCGTACGTCAAGGGCGGCAAGATCGGTCTGTTCGGTGGCGCCGGTGTCGGCAAGACCGTTCTGATCCAGGAGATGATCTACCGCGTCGCCAACAACCACGACGGTGTGTCGGTGTTCGCGGGCGTCGGTGAGCGCACCCGTGAGGGCAACGACCTCATCGACGAGATGAGCGACTCGGGCGTCATCGACAAGACCGCGCTGGTCTTCGGTCAGATGGACGAGCCCCCGGGCACCCGTCTGCGCGTCGCGCTGGCCGGCCTCACCATGGCCGAGTACTTCCGCGACGTCCAGAAGCAGGACGTGCTGTTCTTCATCGACAACATCTTCCGCTTCACGCAGGCCGGTTCCGAGGTCTCCACCCTGCTCGGCCGTATGCCGTCCGCGGTGGGTTACCAGCCGAACCTGGCCGACGAGATGGGTCTCCTCCAGGAGCGCATCACCTCCACCCGCGGTCACTCGATCACCTCGATGCAGGCGATCTACGTCCCCGCCGACGACCTGACCGACCCGGCCCCGGCCACCACCTTCGCCCACCTCGACGCGACGACGGTTCTGTCCCGTCCGATCTCCGAGAAGGGCATCTACCCGGCCGTGGACCCGCTGGACTCCACGTCCCGGATCCTGGACCCGCGGTACATCGCGCAGGACCACTACAACGCGGCCATGCGCGTGAAGAGCATCCTGCAGAAGTACAAGGACCTCCAGGACATCATCGCGATCCTCGGTATCGACGAGCTCGGCGAGGAGGACAAGCTCGTCGTCCACCGCGCCCGTCGCGTGGAGCGCTTCCTGTCCCAGAACACCCACGTCGCCAAGCAGTTCACCGGCGTGGACGGTTCGGACGTGCCGCTGGAGGAGTCGATCGCCGCGTTCAACGCGATCTGCGACGGCGAGTACGACCACTTCCCGGAGCAGGCGTTCTTCATGTGCGGTGGTCTCGAGGACCTGAAGAAGAACGCGAAGGAGCTGGGCGTCTCCTGACCCGGACCCGCCGGTTCGAGTCGTGAGGGGGCGGGCGCGTCCCGCCCCCTCATCCACGCCTACTAGAATTGACCCCAACACCCGGTAATACCACCGGGTGGTGACCCGAGGAGCCACCCTTGGCTGCTGAGCTGCATGTCGAGCTGGTCGCCGCCGACCGCCAGGTCTGGTCCGGCGAGGCCACCCTGGTCGTCGCGCGCACCACGTCCGGCGACATCGGCGTCATGCCCGGTCACCAGCCGCTGCTCGGTGTGCTGGAGTCGGGCCCGGTGACCATCCGTACGAGTGATGGTGCAACGGTCGTCGCCGCGGTGCACGGCGGTTTCATCTCGTTCGCGGACAACAAGCTGTCGCTGCTGGCAGAGATCGCCGAGCTTTCGGACGAGATCGACGTCCAGCGCACGGAGCGCGAGCTCGAGCAGGCCAGGGCGGAGGACGACGCCGCCGCCGAGCGGCGCGCGGACGTCCGCCTGCGGGCTGCGCAGGCGGCGCGCTGAGCCCATCGCGGCATGTGATGACGTCACTCAGCCGCGGCCGGTACCGGAGCAATCCGGTACCGGCCGCGGCTGAGGCCGATGTGGGTGTTTTTTCCGTTCCATTACCTAGGAGACGAGGAGGTCGGTGTCGATGGCCCTCGCTCTGACTGTGTGCGGAGTCGTGATCGCGCTCGTGGTGGTGGGACTGTTCGTCTTCGGCCTGCGCCGCAGACTCATCCAGCGTTCGGGCGGCACCTTCGACTGCAGTCTGCGCTGGGACGTGCCCGAGAATCCCGACACCAGCGGCAAGGGCTGGAGCTACGGCGTCGCCCGGTACAGCGGCGACCGCGTGGAGTGGTTCCGCGTCTTCTCCTACGCTTTCCGCCCGCGCCGCGTCCTGGAACGCTCGGCGATCGAGGTGGCCGGCCGCCGTCTCCCCGAGGGCGAGGAGGAACTCGCCCTGCTCTCCGATGCCGTGATCCTCAGCTGTCTGCACCGGGGCACGCGCCTGGAACTCGCCATGAGCGAAGACGCGCTGACCGGTTTCCTCGCGTGGCTGGAGGCAGCCCCGCCCGGACAACGAGTGAATGTGGCGTAGCCCCATCCACTCGTTGGGTGGGGGTCCCCGGACGAAGTCCGGGGGAGCGTCAACGTCGCTTGACTACCGCGAACTGCCTTACGACAGCCCGCCGTTGATGGCGCTCACCAGCTCGCCGTTGCTGGTGTCACCGCTGAACTCCCAGAAGAACGCGCCGCCCAGCCCCTGGGACTTGGCCCAGCTCATCTTCCCGGCGATCGTCGACGGAGTGTCGTAGGACCACCAGTTGCTGCCGCAGTGCGCGTAGGCCGTGCCCGCGACGGTGCCGGTGACCGGGCAGGACGTCTTGAGCACCTTGTAGTCCTCGATACCCTGCTCGTACGTACCGGCGGCCGGGCCCGTGGCCGTGCCGCCCGGGGCGTCCTGGGTGACGCCGGTCCAGCCGCGCCCGTAGAGGCCGATGCCGATGAGCAGCTTGTTGGCGGGCACGCCGATCGCCTTGTACTTGGCGATCGCGTCGGCCGTGGTGAAGCCGGCCTTCGGGATGCCGCTGTAGGAGGTGAGCGGGGAGTGCGGGGCGGTGGGGCCCTGCGCGTCCCAGGCGCCGAAGAAGTCGTACGTCATCACGTTGTACCAGTTGACGTATCCGGAGGCGCCCGCGTAGTCCGCGGCCTCGATCTTGCCGCCGGAGGAGCCGTCGGCGGTGACGGCCGCGGTGACCAGGGCGGAGGAGCCGAACTTGGCGCGCAGCGCGGCCATCACGTTCTTGAAGGCCGCCGCCCCGCTGGTGTCGCAGGACAGGCCGCAGGCGTTCGGGTACTCCCAGTCGATGTCGATGCCGTCGAAGACGTCGGCCCAGCGCGGGTCGTGCACCAGGTCGTAGCAGGACTGTGCGAAGCCGGCCGGGTCCCTGGCCGCGTCCGCGAAACCGCCGGACCAGGTCCAGCCGCCGAAGGACCACAACACCTTGAGGTTCGGGTACTTGGCCTTCAGCTCACGCAGCTGATTGAAGTTGCCGCGCAGCGGCTGGTCCCAGGTGTCGGCGGTGCCGCTGACGGACTGGTCGGCGGTGAAGGCCTTGTCGTAATCGGCGTAGGAGTCGCCGATCGCGCACTTGCCGCCGGTGACGTTGCCGAAGGCGTAGTTGATGTGCGTGATCCTCGCGGCGGAACCGGACGTGACCAGGTTCTTGACGTTGTAGTTGCGGCCGTAGATGCCCCACTCGGTGAAGTAACCGAGCCTGACCTTGTCACCGGCGGGCGGGGGAGTGGTGCCGCCGCCGGTGGTGTGCACGGCGACCGGGCCGCTGACCGGGCCGGTCTGGTCGGCAGTGTCGCGGGCCTGGACGGTGTAGGAGTAGTCGCTGCCCGCGGTCAGACCGGTGTCGGTGTACGAGGTGGTGGTGACGGTCGCCACCGTCCGCCCGTCTCGCAGGACGTCGTAGTTCTTGACGCCCTTGTCGTCGGTGGCCGGGGTCCAGGACAGCCGGACCGAGGTGTCGGTGATGCCGGAGGCGGTCGGGGTGCCCGGCGCGGAGGGCGGGTTGTCGCCCGGCACGGTCGGTCCGCCGTCACAACCGGCACCGTTGAGCCGGCAGTTGCCCGGTGAGCCGGAGCCGGCGCCGTTGAAGCCGAAGGAGACGGAGGCGCCCGGGGCGAGCGTGCCGTTGTAGGACTTGTTCTTGGCGGTCCAGTGGGTGCCCAAGGACGTGACGTCCGCGTCCCAGGCCGAGGTGACGGACGTACCGGAGGGGAAGTCCCATTCGATCGTCCAGGAGTTGATGGTCGTGGTGCCGGTGTTCCGCACCGTCCACTTGCCTTCGAAGCCGGTGCCCCAGTCCTGGGTCTTGACGTAGGTGGCCGTCGCGGTCGTCGCGGCCTGGGCGGGGCCCGCGAGGCCGACCAGGCCGGCGAGGGGAAGCAACAGGGTCGCGAACCCTGCCGCGGCTCTGTGTCTGAAGCGCATGCTGCGCCTCCTCTGTGAGGTGCGCCCACCGGGCGCGCATTGTTGTCGGGGGCATGACTGAGCCATCACGCCCGCAGTGCCGCGAGAATAGAAAGGTCTGGACCATAGGTCAATAGGTCTGGACCACCCCTCCGGGGTGCGTGCTAGATCCCCAACTCCCGCACCAGCACGGCGGCTTGGACCCGGCTGCGCAGCCCCAGCTTTCCGAGGAGACGGCTGACGTGCGTCTTCACGGTGGCCTCCGCCATGTCCAGGCGGCCGGCGATCTCCGCGTTGGACAGCCCGTCCCCGAGACAGGACAGCACCTCGCGCTCCCGCCGGGTCAGCCCGTCCAGGACGGCCGGATCGGCCCTCTTCTCCGGCACGGGCCCGGCGGCGAACTCGGCGATCAGCCGCCGGGTGACGGCCGGGGCGACGACGCCCTCCCCGCGCGCCACCGTGCGCACCGCCTCCACGAGATCCTTCGCCTCGGCGTTCTTGAGCAGAAAGCCCGACGCGCCCGCCCGCAGCGCCCCGAAGACGTACTCGTCGAGGTCGAAGGTGGTCAGCACCAGCACGTCGGCGAGTCCCTCGCCGACCACCTGCCGGGTCGCGGACACCCCGTCCAGGCGCGGCATCTGCACATCCATCAGCACCAGATCCGGCCGCAGCCGGCGGGCCAGCGCCACCGCCTGCTCGCCGTCCGCCGCCTCGCCGACCACCTCGATGCCGGGCGCGCTGCGCAGGATCAGGACGAGTCCGGCGCGGACGGCGGACTGGTCCTCGGCGACGAGGACACGGATCATGCGGGATCTCCTTCGGTGCTTGTGGGGCGCCCGGTGCCTTCGGCGAGGGGCAGGGTGGCGCGCACGGTCCACAACGCTCCCTCGGGACCGGCGTCGAACGTGCCGCCCAGCAGCGCGGCACGCTCCCGCATCCCGACCAGACCGGCCCCCGAGCCGGGCGCGCGCGGCCCGCCCCGGTGGCCGTAGGGGCTGGTCACCCGCACGTCCAGGACGCCGTCGCGCTCGGTGAGCGAGACGCTCACGCGGCCCGGGCGCGCGTGCTTGAGGGCGTTGGTCAGCGACTCCTGCACGATGCGGTAGGCGGCGAGTTCGACGGGCGCCGGGACCTCGCGGTGGTCGGTGTCGAGGGTGACGTCCAGGCCGTTGGCGCGGGCGCCGTCCGCCAAGGTCCCCAGGCCGTCCAGGGTGGGGGTCGCGGCCGGGGCCCGGTCGGCGGCGCCGTCGCGCAGGATCCCGATGAGCCGGCGCATCTCGGCGAGCCCCTCGACGCTGTTGTGGCGGATGACGGTCAGGGACTCCTGCGAGGTCTTCGGGTCGCCGAGGGAGAGCGCGGCCGTGGCGTGAATGGCGATCGCCGACAGGTGGTTGGCGACCAGGTCGTGCAACTCACGGGCCATCCGGGCCCGTTCGGCGGTGACGGCCTGCGTGCGGTCCATCTCGGCCAGCAGCGCGGTCTGTTCGGCGCGCAGCCGGGCGGCCTCGGCCGCGTCCCGGTGGTTGCGTACCACCCAGCCGGTGGCCGCGGGCGCGAGCGCGACCACACCGACACCGGCGCCGATCAGCAGCCCCCGCGGATCGCGCCAGACCGCGACGGGCACCACCGCCCCGATCACCGTGAGCAGCCCGGTCACCCAGGGCAGCCGCCGGGCGGAGGCGTCGGTGCCGTACAGGACCGCCGCGTACATCAGGTCGGTGAACAACACGACGGTGACCAGGCTGCCCACGGTCATCGTGTCGGCGCTCACTGCGGCGGTGCCGAGCAGCAGGGCCGCCTTGGGCCGGGTGCGGCGCAGCAGTTCACAGCCGGCCGTCACGACGAGCGGAACCAGCACGGCCCAGTGCGCCGGCCACAGCACCACGGGGTCCCCGGGACGCCGGGGACTGATGCCGAGCGCCCACAGCAGCAGCCCGCCGAGCAGCCCGCCCACGGCGATGCGCACGTCGTCGCGGTGCGGGCGGGGGAGTCGTACGGCCATGCCCCCCATCCAACACGGCGGATCCCTGCCTTCGCGTGCTCCCCGGGAAGGGTCCGGAACTGCATCTTTCGATGTACCGCGACATCGTCACCGCCGACGACGAATCGTCCGCCCCCGGACGCGAGCCTGGGCGGGAGAGGACAAAGGAGAGGACAAAGGGGAGGCGCGAACGTGATCGTCGGACTGATCATCGCCTGCGAAGTCGGCTTCTGGGTCCTGCTGGTGACAGGGCTGGCCGTCCGCTACCTGCTGAAGTGGCGCCGTACGAGCGTATTGCTGCTGCTGTGCGAGCCGCTGCTGGAGCTGGTGCTCTTCGCCGTGACGGCGATCGACCTGAGGAACGGCGCGAAGCCGGGCTGGGAGCACGGCATGGCGGCGCTGTACATCGGCTTCACCGTGGCCTACGGGCACCGCACGATCCGCTGGCTCGACGGCCACGCCGCCCACCGCCTGACAGGTGCCCCGCGCCCTGCGAAGCCACCCGAGTACGGCCGGGCACGCGCGAAACACGAGGGCCGGCTGTGGCTGCGCACGCTGCTCGCCTCGACCGTCGCGCTGGCGCTGCTCCAGGTGGCGGTCTGGTACGTCGGTGACACGGCCGGTGCCGGACCGCTGCGGTCCTGGCAGTGGACGGCGCTGCGCATCGCCGGGATCCACGGGCTGATCGCGCTGACGTATCTGCTCTTCCCCAAGAAAGCCCCCGCGGCCGCTGCACGCGAGGAGGAGGGCCGTACGCTGACCGGGCGATGAGGAGGGTGCATGAGTGACACGGCGCGCCCCGGCGCGGTCCTGGTCGTGGACGACGACGCGGCGATCCGCCGGTCCCTGGAGCGCGGACTGAGGCTGAGCGGCTTCGCGGTGCGCACCGCCGGCAGCGGCCCCGAGGCGCTGGCCGCCATCGGCCGGACACCGCCGGACGTGCTGGTGCTCGATGTGTCGATGCCCGGCATGACCGGCATCGAGCTGTGCACCCGGCTCCGCGCGCAGGGCCAGGACCTGCCCGTGCTCATGCTCTCCGCGCTCGACGAGACCGCCGACCGCATCGCCGGGCTCCAGGCGGGCGGCGACGACTACCTGGTCAAGCCGTTCGCGCTGCAGGAACTGGTATTGCGGCTGCACGCGCTGCTGCGCCGTCGGCCCCCGGACGGCCGGGAGGTGCTGCGGGTGGCGGACCTGGTCATCGACCCGGCGGCCCGCACCGCCGAACGCGACGGCCGGCCCCTGGAGCTGACCCGTCGCGAGTTCGAACTGCTGGAGGTGCTCGTCCGCAACACCGGGCTGGTCCTCAGCCGCGACCAGCTCCTGGAACGTGTGTGGGGCTACGACTTCGACGTGCGCACCGACGCCGTCGACACCTTCGTCAGCTATCTGCGCCGCAAGCTGGAGGCGGACGGCCGCAGCCGGCTGATCCACACCGTGCGCGGCGTGGGCTTCGTCCTGCGGGACGCGCCGTGAGGCTCTCGGCCCGCATCGGGCTCGCCGTGGGCTGCACCGTCCCGCTGCTGGTGCTGGCCTCCGGCTGGCTGCTGCTGAACCTGGTCGGCCGCGACCTGCACCGCGCGGAGGACGACCACCTGCGCCGACGGGCCGCGGCCGTGGCCCCGGACGCCCGTGCCCTGCTGCGGGCCACGCACAACAACCGCTCCAAAGCGGCCGACACCAGGGAACGGCAGCTGTTCACCGCGGC
Source organism: Streptomyces sp. NPDC046197 (assembly GCF_040646295.1). NCBI lineage: Bacteria > Bacillati > Actinomycetota > Actinomycetes > Kitasatosporales > Streptomycetaceae > Streptomyces > Streptomyces sp. NPDC046197. Next base: position 42,722 of record NZ_JBEYZY010000026.1, read on the forward strand.
CCTGGACGTCGGCGTACGGGTCGTCGGGCCCGGCGTCACCTTCAGCGGCGGTCCGCAGCCCGCCGCCGCGGTGGCGCTGCCCGCGCAGGCCGGCGTACCGGTCACCGTCCGCGCCGGCGGCCGCAGCTGGCGCGCGCTGTCCCGGCCGGTCCAGGGCCCCGGCTTTTCCGGCACCCTGTGGGTCTTCTCACCCGACACCGTGGACCGCGCACAACTCCGGCTCGTCCGGCGCCGGGTGATCTTCACGGCACTGCTCGCCGCGCCCCTGTCCGGCCTGCTCGCCTGGGGCCTGGTGACCGGCGCGAGCGCCCCGCTGCGCCGCCTCACCCGCCGCACCGCCGGCCTGGACCCGCGCACCAGCAGCGCCCGGCTGGAGCACGAGCGGACCGGGGTGAGCGAGGTCGACGAGCTGGCGGCCACCGTACGGACCGTCCTCGCCCGCTACGACGAACAGGCCGCCCGCACCGCCGAGGCCCTGGACACGGCCCGCTCCTTCTCCGCCGCGGCCGCGCACGAACTGCGCACCCCGCTGATGAGCATGGGCACCAACCTCGACATCCTCGCCGACCACCCCCGGCTGCCCGAGCCGGACCGCACCGAGGTCCTGGCCGACCTGCGGCACGAACACGCCCGGCTCCTCGGTCTGCTGGTGATGCTGCGCGAGCTCGGGCGCGGGGACCTGGTCGAGGCGGAGGCGCTGGGGACCGTCGACGTGTCCGACGTCGCCGACGCGGCCGTGGCCGAGGCCCGGCGCCGTGCCCCGGACGCGCGGATCACCCTGGACGCGGCACCCGGGCTCACCGTGCACGGCTGGGAGCCGGGCCTGCGGCTGCTGCTGGACAACCTGCTGGGCAACGCCCTGGCCCACGGCCGTGACGCACAGGGCCGGGCGAGCGTGGCGGTGGGTCTGCGGGGCGCCGGGGACCAGGTCCTGATCATCGTGGACGACCGGGGGCCGGGGGTGCCGCCCGACGCCCGGGGCCGGATCTTCGAGCGGTTCCAGCGGGGCGCGGACAGCGCGGGCTCCGGACTCGGCCTCACCCTGGTCGCCCAGCAGGCGGCGCTGCACCGGGGCGGCGTCCGGGTGACGGACTCACCCGACGGCGGCGGGGCGCGCTTCGAGGTGTGGTTGCCGTCCGGGGGCGGTGCGCTCCCCGGGCGGCGGGACTGGCTGATCGGTACAGCCGGGGCAAACCGGTCACAGAGTTTCCCCAAAGACGGCCCTTAACCTCCGTCGCATCGGGCGGACGACGAGACCGTCCGGGAACGGAGGAGAGACAGATGAACGGACGACGACTGACGCGCACGCTGCTCGCGGGGCTCGCGGTGACGGCCGTCCTCGCGGGCACCACGGGGGCGGCCGCGGCCGACAGCACGCCCGCCGCCGGGCCGGCCGGTGACGGCGCCAAGGCGTTGTGCAAGCGGGTGCCGAAGATCGACCAGCGCATCGACCGGGCCCTGAAGCGGCTGGAGGCCGGGGCCGGCACGCGCGGTTCGATCGCCCGGCTCCAGCAGCGGGTGGACAACGCGAAGAAGGCCGGCCACACGGAGATCGCCACCTATCTCCAGGACCGTCTGGACTTCCGCAAGTCGCTGGTGACCAACCTCCAGCAGCGGCAGAAGGACCTGGCCGCCGTTGGAACCTGGTGCAAGGACAACGGCGACGGGAAGGCGGCGGGCTGATGCGCCGGGTTCCGGCCCTGCCGCTGACGGTGGCCGCGGTGGCCCTGGTCGTCGGGCTCACCGCGGGCTGCACCGGGCACGGGGGCGGGACGTCCTCCGCCACGGCGCCCTCGGCGACGCCCTCGGGGGCCGCGCAGACGTCCTCGGGCTATGCGCAGATGAAGCAGAAGGTGGACGCCGCCGAGTCCGCCGCCGCGGCGGCGGACTCGAACGCGGCCCAGGAAGACACGGACCGCTGACCGGCGCGGGGAGCGCGCCTCAGCGTTCCCCGCCCGGTACCCACAGCACGTCCCCGGGCTCCTTGTTCGCGGTCCGGGCGAGGATGAACAGCAGGTCGGACAGGCGGTTGAGATAGGTCGCGGTGAGCGGGTTCATCACCTCGCCGTGCACCTCGAGGGCCGCCCACGTCGAGCGCTCCGCCCGCCGCACCACCGTGCACGCCTGGTGCAGCAGCGCGGCACCCGGCGTGCCGCCCGGGAGGATGAAGGACCGCAGCTTCTCCAACTGCTCGTTGAAGCGGTCGCAGTCCGCCTCCAGGCGGTCGACGTAGAACTGCTCGACCCGCAGCGGCGGGAACTGCGGGTTCTCCACCACCGGCGTGGAGAGGTCCGCACCCACGTCGAACAGGTCGTTCTGGACGCGGGTGAGGACCTTGACGATCTCCTCGTCGAGGTTGCCCAGCGCGATCGCCGTGCCGATCACCGCGTTCGCCTCGTTGGCGTCGGCGTACGCGGCGATACGCAGATCGGTCTTGGCGACCCGGCTCATGTCGCCCAGGGCCGTCGTGCCCTGGTCGCCGGTCCTGGTGTAGATGCGCGTCAGATTGACCATGGGACCAGCGTAGTTACGCTCCGGACGTCCGGAACACCCGTGTGCCCACCGTCACGGCCGCCGCGGCGAAGCCGACGGCCACCAGCACGCCGTAGAGCATGTGCGCCGTCGCGTACGAGCCGACGTAGGCGTCCCGCACCGCGTCCACCAGATAGCGCAACGGGGTGAGGCGGGAGAGCACGTCCAGCCAGGCCGGTGCGAGGGTCATCGGCAGCATGAGGCCCGACAGGAGCATGGACGGCATGGTCAGCGCGTTGACCGTCGGGCCGAACTCCTGCGGGGTGCGGATCTTCATCGCCAGCGCGTACGACAGCGAGCCCAGCGAGACCGTGAGCAGTGCGACGAAGGCGAAGCCGATCAGCACCCCGGGCAGCGGCGCACGTAGACCCATCGCCACCGCCGCCAGCACCAGCAGCACCGCCTGGAAGACGAAGACCGTGGCGTCGCGCAGCACGCGGCCGAGCAGCAGGGCGAGGCGGCTGACCGGGGTGACCCGCATCCGCTCCACCACCCCCTGACCGTTCTCGATGATGACGGCGAACCCCGCGAACGCGGCTCCGAAGAGGCCGAGTTGCAGCAGCAGACCGGGAACCAGGACCTGCCAGGAAGTGCCCTGCGCGCCGAGCGGCAGGTGCGTGAGCAGGGGGCCGAAGAACATCAGGTACAGCAGCGGCATCAGCACGCCGAAGAGCAGTGCGAAGCGGGAGCGCAGGGACTGGCGCAGATAGCGCCCGTAGATCAGTGCGGTGTCGTGGAGGAGCATCTCTCTGCCTGTCGGAGGGGTGAGGGGCTTGCCCGATGGAGGGGGAGGGGGGCCTCATACGGCGACGGGGGCGGCGTCGGCCGGGGCCGGGCCGCGGCCGGTGATCGCGAGGAAGGTGTCCTGGAGCGAGGCGTCGATCGACCCGCCGTGGCGGAGCTTGAGCGCGCTCGGAGTGCCGTCCGCCACGACCACGCCCCGGTCGACGATCACCAGCCGGTCGGAGAGTGCGTCGGCCTCGTCGAGGTAGTGGGTGGTCAGGAACACCGTGGTGCCGTGCTCGTCGCGCAGCCGGCGGATCAGATCCCAGAGGTCCGCGCGGCTGCCGGGGTCCAGGCCGGTCGTCGGCTCGTCGAGGAACAGCACCTTCGGGCGGTGGGTGAGCGCCATGGCGATGTCCAGGCGGCGCCGCTGGCCGCCGGAGAGCGCGCCCGTCATCCGGTCGAGCAGGTCCGTCAGGTCCAGGTCACGGGCCAACTCCCGTGCACGTCCATGTGCCTGAGCCCTCGTCAGCCCGTAGAGGCGGCCCTGGGTGACCAGTTCCTCGGCCACCGTGATGCGGGGATCGACCCCGCCCGACTGGGCCACATAGCCGCACACCCGCCGTACCGCGGCAGGTTCCGTCGCCAGGTCGCGGCCCGCGACAGTGGCCGCGCCGCCGGTCGGCTTCAGCAGGGTGGTGAGCATCCGGAGCGTGGTCGTCTTGCCGGCTCCGTTGGGGCCCAGGAAGCCCAGGATCTCGCCCTCGCGGACGGTGAGGTCGATACCGCGCACGGCCTCCACCGCACCGCGCCTGGTCTGGAAGGTACGGGCCAGTCCGGCCGTACTGATGATGGTCATGACCCCAGAAAAACAGAGGCGCACCAATTTTGCAATGCCACCAAGTTTTGGGGAGCACCAGTGATCGGTGATCCGGATCTACGATGGGCGCATGGCAGAGGGGCTCAGGGAGCGGAAGAAGCGCGAGACCAGGCAGCGCATCTCGGACACGGCCACCGGACTGTTCCTGGAGCGCGGCTTCGTCCCGGTGACGATCGCGGACGTCGCCGAGGCCGCCGACGTCTCCGTGAACACCGTCTACAACTACTTCCCGGCCAAGGAGGACCTCTTCTTCGACCGCTCCGCGGGCGTCGCCGACCGGCTGGCACGCTGGGTGCGCGGCCGGGACGCGGGTGAGTCGGCCGCGCGCGCGGTGCTGCGCGAGCTGCGCGAGGAGGTCGAGGCGGTCTCGCCCAGGGTGGGGCTGATGGAGGGATACGACCGTTTCATGCGGGTCATCCACGAGGCGCCCCCGCTGCGCTCCCGCCTGTGGAGTCTGCAACAGGAGATCCACGACAACCTGGAAGCCGCCCTGCGCGAGGAGACGGGCGCCGCCGCGGGCGATCCCCTGCCCGGCCTGATGGCCGGTCAGATCTGCTGGGTGCACCAGACCGTCTTCGTCACCATCGGCCGTGAGATGGTCGCGGGGCGCAAACCGGTCGAAGTGTCACGAGAGGTACTCGTGCTCCTGGACGACATCGAGGACCTGTTGAGCGAAAAGGTGCTCAACTACGCCGTCCGGGGCGCCCAGTGACGCCTGCCGGTGTGATGTCCGTCAATTGAGACGTGACGCGCATTACTTACCGGTCACACAGCCCCGTCCGGGCGCTAGTGTCCGCCGAGAGGCACACGTAAACAGCGTGTAAGCGCTCAGCCAGTCGTTCAAGCGCTCGTGCAGTCGTTCAAAAGGGGAGTCGGAGTGGCACGGAAGCTCGCCGTCATCGGGGCCGGTCTCATGGGGTCCGGCATCGCCCAGGTCGCCGCGCAGGCGGGCTGGGACGTCGTTCTGCGGGACGTCACCGACGAGGCACTGAAGCGCGGCACCGACGGCATCAAGGCCTCCTACGACAAGTTCGTCGGCAAGGGCAAGCTCCAGGCGGACGACGCCGAGGCCGCCCTCGCCCGCATCACCGCGACGACCGACCTTGACGCGGCCGCCGACGCCGACGTCGTCGTCGAGGCCGTCTTCGAGAAGCTCGACGTCAAGCACGAGATCTTCCGCACCCTCGACAAGATCGTGCGCGAGGACACCGTGCTCGCCTCCAACACCTCCGCCATCCCGATCACCAAGATCGCGGCCGCGACGGAGCGCCCGGAGCGGGTCGTCGGCGTGCACTTCTTCTCGCCGGTGCCGATGATGCAGCTCGTCGAGCTCGTCCGCGGCTACAAGACCAGCGACGAAACGCTCGCCAGGGCGCGGGAGTTCGCCGAGTCCGTCGGCAAGACCTGCATCGTGGTCAACCGGGACGTCGCCGGCTTCGTGACGACCCGCCTCATCTCGGCCCTCGTCGTCGAGGCGACGAAGCTGTACGAGTCGGGCGTCGCCACCGCCGAGGACATCGACCTGGCCTGCAGGCTGGGCTTCGGCCACGCCATGGGCCCGCTCGCCACCGCGGACCTGACCGGCGTGGACATCCTGCTGCACGCCACCAGCAACATCTACACCGAGACCCAGGACGAGAAGTTCGCCCCGCCGGAGCTGATGCGCCGGATGGTTGACGCCGGTGACATCGGGCGCAAGAGCGGGCAGGGCTTCTACAAGCACTGAGACCGCACCAGCCCCGGCGGCGTCACCCGTCAGGGTGAATTCGGTATCGGATCGCCTACAAACAGCAACCGTCCTGCCACCCAGGCAGTCAGACGTTGCACAGCCACCGTCATGGAGTACGCCACCGCACTCACGGGGAGCGCATATGTACATCAGGGGCGACCACGCCGAGCTGGTCGTCGGGGGCCGCCTCGACGTCCGCAGCGCGGCGGACGCCCGTACGGTCCTGCACTCGGCCGTCGACGACGGCGCCGGCGACCTGGTGCTGGACCTGTCCGAACTCGACTCCTGGGACGCCACCGGACTGGGCGTCATCATGGGCGCCCACCGTCGGGCCGGCCGCCGCGGCCGACGGCTGGTGCTGCGCGGCGTGCCGCCGCAGATGCAGCGCCTGCTGGTGGCCACCCGGCTGCACCGGATCCTGGCCATCGAGGGCGGCATCGGCGTGGAGTCCCTGCCCCGCGTGTGAGCCCCGCCGTGCCCCGCGTGTGAACCCCACCGCAGGGACGACCGCACCGGGCCGCCCGTGCATGGCGTCCGTACGGGTGTGAACCGGGCGACGCGGGAGACCCGGGCGCACGTCGCCGAAACGTACGTCGCGTGCAATCCTCACGAGACTGTGACGCTTCGGACGGCGCAGTACCCCGGGCTGTCGTAGATACTGTGCGAAGGTTTAGGGTTCGGTCGCCCGCTCCCAAGCAACCCTCAAGCGGGCCCGGACCAGAAGCGACTGCGCGGTGTGCAGCAAGGCCGGGAGGGGCTGGAAGAGCACACGACGCTTTTGGGGGGCTTGCACCTATGGACCCGATCATCCGGGAGCCCGAGGACAGGGACCACGACGGCGACGGCCACACGCCGAGCCGGCGCCCGCCCAGGGATTCCCTCGTATCCGACTTCGCACCGCACGCACCGGCACTGGCCCGCACGGTTCAGCTCGTCGCCGGCGACTTCCTGCTCACCGTCAACCCGGTCGACGGCAGCGAGATCGAGGTCTGCCCGCCCGGAGACCGCCCCGGCCGGCCGCGGAAGCACACCGCGGCGGAGCGCGCAGACAAGGACCGCGCGGGCCGGCCGCCCGTGCCGCCCGGTCCGGCGCGGCCCGCGCTGCCGCTCCTCGAACGGCAGGACGAGCGCGAGCGGCTGGTACGGCTGCTCGCCCGCGGCCGCTCGGTGCGCCTCACCGGTCCCGGCGGTTCCGGCCGCACCAGCCTGCTGGACCTGGTCGCCGACGACTGCTCGGACCTCGCCCCCGACGGCGTCGTCCGCCTCACCGGGTTCCGCCGCACCACGAGCGACCTGCTCCACGACCTCTTCCGCGCGGTCTACGACGCGCCCCTGCACCGGCCCGGCCACGAGGAGCTGCTCGAACTCGTCCGGGAGATCGGCGCGGTCGTCGTGCTGGACGACATCGAGTTCGGCGGGAGCGCCCTCGACGAACTGCTCGACGCCACCCCCGAGTGCGCCTTCCTGATCAGCGCGACCCCGGACGTACCCGCGCCGTCCGCCGACTCAGCCATCGAGGAGGTCTTCCTCAGCGGGCTGGACCGGCCGGGCGGGGTGGAGATCCTTGAGCGCGCCGTGGGCCGCGTCCTCACCGAGGAGGAGGCCAACTGGGCCGGCGACCTCTGGTTCGAGTCCGAGGGCCTGCCGCTGCGGTTCGTCCAGGCCGGCGCGCTGCTGGTCCGGCGCGACGAACTGCGGGCCACCACCAACGCGGTCGAGGAGTTCGGCGTCTTCGAGGACGCGCCGGCCTTTCCCAAGCTCTCGGCTTCGCTCGAGCAGGGAGGTGCCCCCGGCACGCCCCTCGACGACGGCGCCGGTGACGACGTACCGCTGCCCTCGCTGGGCGAGGCCGCCGCGCCCGCTCCGCTGCTCGCCTCCCGGCTGAGCTCCTCCGCCCGCGCCACCCTGCGGTTCGCCGTCGCCCTCGGCGGCGAGGTGCCGCACCAGGCGCACCTGCCGGCGCTGGTCGGCGACACCCACGCGGACGCCGCGCTCGGGGAGCTGGCGAGCTGCGGCCTGGTGTCGCCCGTCGGCTCCCGCTACCGGCTCGCCGCCGGGGTGCTGACCCAGCTGGAGGCCGTCGGATACGGAGAGGACGCCGAAGCCCAGGCCCGCACCGCCGCCCAGCACTACGCCTGGTGGGCCGGACACCCTTCGGTGACGCCCGAGAGGGTGTGCGCCGAGGCGGACGCCGTGCTCGCCGCCCTGGGCGTCCTGGTGGCGGGGATCACGCCGGTCGGCGAGGACGAGGAGAGCACCGCCGTGCAGCTCGCCCGCACGGCCGTACCCGCCTTCGCCGCCGGACTGCACTGGAACGCCTGGGACCGGGCGCTGCGCTTCGGCGCCGAGGCCGCCCGGCTCGCCGGAGTGGTCGGCGAGCAGGCCTACTTCCACCACGAGTTGGGCATCCTCGCGCTCTGCGGCGGCCGGCTGGACCGGGCGCGTGCCGAACTGGAGGCCTCCATCGGCCTGCGCGGCGCGCTCTCCGACAAGCGCGGCACCGTCGCCGGCCGCCGTGCCCTCGCCCTGGTCGCCGACCGCTCCGGCACCACGGCGGGCATCGGCGCGGCGTCCGGCTTCGGCACGCTGCCGGGCGTCGGCCCCACCGCGGGCGAGGAGGTGCCGGACGCCCGCACCGAGGAGTCGGCATCGCCTCCCGGCGGCATCCTCGCGCCCTTCTCGCTCCCGCCGGTCGGCGACGACTCGACCCTGGTGACGTACCGGTCCACGGCGGCGGGCACGTCGTCGGCGGGGTTCTCGGGGGCGTCGGGTTCGCCGGGGGCCACGCCGAAGCAGCGGGTGGGCATCAAGGGCATCGCGCGGCGCAACCTCGTGGCGGTCGGCGCGGGTGCGCTGCTCGCCGCCGTTCTCGGCACGGTGGTGACGCTCGGCGCCACCTCCCACAACGACGCCAACAACCCCTCCGACAAGGTCGACGTCAACCCGTCCGCCAGCCAGGACGCGGACGGCGGCGGCCTCGGCGCGGACACGCCGCAGAAGGCCGGCAACGGCGACACCGGAACGGCGACCAGCCGCCCGAGCGCCCCGGGTCCCAACGGCACGCACGGCTCGACGGGCAACGCGGCATCGCCGTCGGACGACGGCAGGCCCTCCGACGACCCGACCGGGACGAAGGGGCCGGGCGGCGGCGGTTCGTCGCACTCGCCGTCGAAGCCACCGTCCAAGTCGCCGACGTCGAAGCCGACGACCTCCACGAAGCCTCCGACGCCTTCGACCTCGCCTTCGAAGTCCGCATCGCCGACGCCGACATCGTCCCCTTCGGTATCGCAGTCTTCGTCGAAGCCGACGACGTCCGACTCGGCCAGCGGCCCGGCCTCGCCCGGCACGTCGAAGTCGGCCGGCGCCCCCGCAGCGTCCAGCAGCTCGGCAGGCGCCCCGGCGAGCAGCGGTGCGCCCTCCGGGGGCAGCTCGGGCGCGGTGATCTGATCCCGCCGACGCAAAGGGGGCCGGGCCCGTTGGAAACGGACCCGGCCCCCTGCGTCGTGCAGCCGTGTCAGAACAACCGGAGTTTGTCGTCCTCGATGCCGCGCAGTGCGTCGTAGTCCAGGACCTGGCAGCCGATCCCGCGGTCCGTCGCCAGCACGCGGGCCTGCGGCTTGATCTCCTGGGCCGCGAAGATGCCGCGGACCGGGGCGAGATGGGGATCGCGGTTCAACAGCTCCAGATAGCGCGTCAGTTGCTCCACCCCGTCGATCTCGCCGCGGCGCTTGATCTCCACCGCGACGGTCCGGCCGTCGGCGTCCCGGCACAGGATGTCCACCGGGCCGATGGCCGTCATGTACTCGCGCCGGATGAGCGTGTAGCCCTCGCCCAGCGTCTCGATGCGGTCGGCGAGCAGCTCCTGCAGGTGCGCTTCCACGCCGTCCTTGATCAGCCCCGGGTCCACGCCGAGTTCGTGCGTGGAGTCGTGGAGGATCTCCTCCATCGTAATGATGAGCTTCTCGCCCGCCTTGTTGGTGACGGTCCACACACCCTCTTCGTCACCGGAGCCCTCCTTGAGCGCGCACGGCGGCGACATCCAGTTCAGCGGCTTGTAGGCACGGTCGTCCGCGTGGATCGAGACGCTGCCGTCCGCCTTCACGAGGATCAGACGGGGCGCCGACGGAAGGTGGGCGGTGAGCCGGCCCGCGTAGTCGACGGAGCATCGGGCAATGACGAGACGCATGGTCGGCAACGCTACTCGACGCGGCGCGGTGTGCGCGATTCGCCCAAGGCAGCCCACGGGTACGGCCATGCGTCGGCGACCTGTGGACCGCCCCATTTTTCCCTGGATAACCCGTGTTCACTCGTGGCCGATTGTGTGCCCAACTCGACCTGCCTGTACGTGCATTCTCCTGGTGGGCCCTCGTTCTGTTGCCTACCGTAGGGAACGGGAGGTCGCGATGTGTGTACGCAGCGTGTTCGATATCGCGAACTCCTCTACCTGTCCGGCAACCCCTGCTGTTCGGGGGTGCGAGAGGAGTACCCATGTCGCTCGACGTCTCACCGGCCCTACTCCAACAGGCCGAGCGAGGCGAGGTCGACGAAGCCGATTTCGTCGACTGCGTCCGGACCTCCCTGCCCTACGCATGGGAGATGATCAGCTCCCTGGTGGCCCAGCTGAAGGTTGACGGCGGCCGGTTCGCCGACAACCAGACGCCCCCGCCGGACGAGCAGGCGCGCGGTCAGCTGCTGCGTGCGCTCGCGAGTGACGCCATACGCGGTGCGCTGCAGCGGCACTTCGGTGTGCGGCTGGCCTTCCAGAACTGCCACCGGGTGGCGGTGTTCCCGCTGGACGCCTCGGCCGACGAGACGCTGGCCCGCTTCACGTCGGTGCGCAGCCAGCTGCTCAACCAGTCGCCGGAGCTTCGGGACTGCTGACGCGGTAGGTCGCTTGCTTGCCGCTCCTTCCGCGGGAGGTGCATGGACCGGTGGAGCGGCAAGCCATCCCGCGACGCGGCCGGCTCAGCGGAGGTGGGGGAGCACCTCGGCGCCGAGCCGCCGCAGGTTCTCCTCCGTGGCGGCCAGGTCCCCCGAGCCCTCGACGAGCAGGGCGAAGCGGGTGATGCCGGTCCGCTCGGAGGTCGCCGCCAGCCGGTCCGCGCACAGGCGCGGGGTGCCCACCGGGTGCAGTCCGCAGAGCAGTTCGGTGTACGCCAGCGGGTCGCGCATCCGGCGATCGCGCCCGTCCACCGTGACATGTGCGTCCAGCCCCTGTTTCAGCCAGCCCGGCATCGCCTTCAGCAGGGTCTCCACCGCGTCGGTGCGCCGGTCCGCGATCTGGCACACGCCGGCCGAGACATGGGCGGCCTCGCGGATCTCCTCGGCCGGCCGCCGCGCCGCACGTGCGCAGCTGCGCCACAGGGCGATCATCTCCGCCTTCTCCTCGTCCCCGACGTGCATCCCGAGCAGCATGGGCAGTCCGCGCTCTCCGGCCAGCCGCACGCTCGCCGGGGAGGTGCAGGCGACGACGACCTCGGGTCCCGGTACCTCCGTCAGCGCCTCCGAGGGGCGGGGGACGACAGGGACCTCACGGAAGGTGAATCGTTCCCCCGAAGCGGACACGGTCGCCTCGCGCAGCCAGCGAACCAGCAGATCGAGTGATTCCGGGAAGTCCTTCTCGTACGCCTCAAGACCGGTGCCGAACACCTCCAGGTCGACCCAGGGCCCGCCGCGGCCCACGCCCAGCGTGAACCGTCCGCCGCTGGTCACGTGGAGCAGCGCGGCCTGCTCACCGAGCGCGACCGGGTGCGCGGTGGGCAGTACGCTCACCGCCGTGCCCACCCGGATGCGGCGGGTACGGCCCAGCAGCAGCGCGGCCAGGGTGACCGCCGACGGACAGGTCCCGTACGGCACGAAGTGGTGCTCGGCCAGCCAGACCGCGTCGAGCCCGGCCTCCTCGGACACCTCGGCCGAACGGACCGCCCGGTGCAGTGCCTCCCCCTGGCCCTGACCGGGAAACTGGGCCGCCAGCACAAAACTTCCAACGCGCATTGCATTTCCTGCTTCCTTGGCTCCGACACGGAGCTCCCCCACCGGGCATAACCGCGCGACACGTGCCGAGGACACGGCCTGGCGAAGAGATTTGCGGATTGTCTGGGGAATGGGTCCCCGGCAGGGGAACTTGTGGGGATCAGCGCCCTACGCGTACCCCCGTGGCGGCCGCGTAGGCTGGACGAGGCCCGTGCATCCTGTATAGCTCCGTGAGGTGTCCTGTGTCCCCGCGTCGCAACCGACCCAAGGCTGCGAAAGACTCCGCCCCGTCCGGCCGGAGCGCCGAGGCCGACTCCGGCGGCCGCTACGGCGGCTGGCAGTCCACGGAGAGCTGGCAGGGCGAGGACTGGAGTGTGCGTCATGTCGCGGGCGCCGGCGCGCAGGGCAAGACGTACCGCTGCCCGGGATGCGACCAGGTGATCCCCTCCGGGGTGCCGCACGTGGTGGCCTGGCCCGAGCACGCGGGCGTCGACGACCGCCGGCACTGGCACAAGGCGTGCTGGAACGCCAAGGACCGCCGCACCATCAGGGTGCAGCGGTCCCGTAACGCGCCGAGGTTCTGAGGCCCCCCTAGACGTCCCGCTTCTCCAGCAGCGCCCAGGCGCCGCCGAAGGCGACGGCCGTGACGCCCAGGATGATCCACACCGGGTCCCAGCCCGACGGGCCGGACGAGCTCAGGGAGTTGGCGTAGAAGACGCCGAGCTGGTTCGGGATGGAGTACTCGAACAGGGCGGTGCGCACCTTCTCCAGCGACTGCGTGAACATGAACAGCGCGATCACCAGCGGGGCCAGCACCAGGCCGATCATGAGGGTGATGGCACCGGCCGAGTGCCGGATGATCGAGCCCACGACGAGCGAGAGCAGCCCCAGCAGCGCGATGTAGAGCGACACTCCGAGCGTGCCCTTCAGCCACTCCCCGCCGGACGGGTGCCTGGCGCCGTCCAGCATGGCCACGTCGGCGAACGCGACCAGGGCGACCGAGACCAGCGTGACGGAGAACGCGAGCGCGAAGAACACGATCGCCTTGGCGGCCAGCACCCGTGTGCGGGTGGGACAGGCGACCATCGTGGTCCGGATCATGCCGGTGCCGTACTCCGAGGCCGTGGTCAGCACGCCGAGTGTGATGATGCAGATGCTGCCGAGCAGCAGCCCGAAGACGCCGAAGGACAGCGGGTTCTGGTGGGACAGGTCGGAGTCCGAGGAGTTGGCGCCGACCAGCGCGCCGACCAGCAGACCGATGCCGACGACGAGCAGGACGAACACGCCCAGCGTCCACATCGTGGAGCGCACCGACCGGATCTTGGTCCACTCCGAGGCGAGGGCGTGCCCGAGGTGCGTGCGCACGACCGGGATCGGCGAGGTGTAGGTGGGGAACGCGGCACCGGACGCCGCCTGCCAGGCCGGCGCTGCCTGCGACATGGGGGGCTGGGGCGTGCTCATCGGGCGTCCTCGGGCTTGGTGGAGTCGGCGGCAGGGGCGGGGGCGGCGGGCTTCGCGGGCGGCTGCTCGGGGGCGCCGGCCTGCGGCGGCACGGCGGCCGGCGCCGGGGCCGCGGGCGTGCCCTGCGGGGTGCCGCTCTGCTGTGCGGGCACCTGCGGCGGCTCGGGCGCCGGCTGTGCGGCCGGCTGTGCGTACGGGTTCGCCTGCGCGCCGTGCGCCTGCCCCGCGGGCGCGGCCGGGGCGCCGTACGGCCCCGCGGGCCGTCCCTCGGGCATCGCGAACGGCCGGCCGCCCTGCTGGGGCGGCGGCGGCGCGTACCAGCCGGGCTGGCCCTGGCCCGGTACCGGCATCGGCGGCTGGGCGCCCGGCGGGAGGGGCTGCATCAGGCCCGCCTTCTGGTCGGTGGTCGAGCGGTAGTCGACGGCCGCCTGCGTCATCCGCATGTACGCCTCCTCCAGCGAGGCCTGGTGCGGCGACAGCTCCCACAGGCGTACGTCGGTCTCGTACGCGAGGTCGCTGATCCGGGGGAGCGGCAGTCCGGTCACCCGCAGCGCGCCGTCCTGCTCGGGCAGCACGTGCCCGCCCGCCTCGGTCAGCGCGGACGTCAGCTTCTCCCGCTGCTGCGGGTCGGTGTCGGGGGTGCGGACGCGGGCGAAGTCCGCGGAGTTGGCGGAGATGAAGTCCGTCACACTCATGTCGGCGAGCAGCTGCCCGCGCCCGATCACGATCAGGTGGTCGGCGGTCAGCGCCATCTCGCTCATGAGGTGACTGGAGACGAACACGGTCCGTCCCTCCGCCGCGAGGGACTTCATCAGGTTCCGCACCCAGAGGATGCCCTCGGGGTCGAGACCGTTGACCGGCTCGTCGAACAGCAGCACCTGCGGGTCGCCGAGCAGCGCCGCGGCGATGCCGAGCCGCTGGCCCATGCCGAGCGAGAAGCCCTTCGAGCGCTTCTTGGCCACGTCCTGCAGGCCGACGACCCCGAGGACCTCGTCGACCCGCCGGGCCGGGATGCCCGACAGCTGCGCCAGGCTCAGCAGGTGGCTGCGGGCGGACCGGCCGCCGTGCACGGCCTTGGCGTCCAGCAGGGCGCCGACCTGGCGGGGGGCGTTGGGCAGCTTGCGATAGGGGTAGCCGCCGATCGTCACCGTGCCCGTGGTGGGGTTGTCCAGGCCGAGGATCATCCGCATGGTCGTCGACTTGCCCGAGCCGTTCGGCCCGAGGAAGCCGGTGACGGCTCCCGGCCGTACCTGGAAGGAGAGGTTGTGCACGGCTGTCTTGTCGCCATAGCGCTTGGTCAGGCCGACTGCCTCGATCATGCTCCGCACCCATCGAAAGGTTCAGGACAGCGGGGCACAGGCCCCCGTAAGGGTTAGGAGGATATCCGGGAGCTCACGGTTCCGCCCAAGAGAGAGTAAAAGCATCCGGCCACCTCACGGGGTCCGCAGTCGCGCCGGGCAGGCCCCGGGTGCGCTGTCCCGGGGATCCTGGGCGTCCCGTCTCTTCACTGGGCGTCCCGCTTCTTCATCAGCACATACCCGCCGGCGAGTGACGCGACCACCCACAGCACCATGATCCCGAGGCCGCCCCAGGGCCCGTACGGAGTGCCGTCGCCGATCCGGGGAACCACCCGCATGATCCGGCTGCCCGCCTGGTCGGGCAGGTACTGGCCGACCTTCTTGGTCGCCGAGACGTTGCCCAGGATGTTGGAGATCAGGAAGAAGAACGGCATCAGGATGCCGAGCGAGAGCATCGGCGAGCGCAGCATCGCGGCGACTCCCATGGAGAACATCGCGATGAGGGTCATGTACAGGCCGCCGCCGATGACCGCGCGCAGGACACCGGGACTGCCGAGCGAGGTCCGCAGCGAGCCGAGCATCGCCTGGCCCAGGAAGAAGGCGGCGAAGCTGGTGGCCATGCCGACCACGAGGGCGAGGCCGGTCGCGACCGCCACCTTCCCGGACAGGAAGACACCGCGCCGCGGGACCGCGGCCAGCGAGGTGCGGATCATGCCCGTGCTGTACTCGTTGGACACCACCAGCACCCCGAACACGATCATCGCGAGCTGCCCGAGCGCCATGCCCGCGAAACTGACGTAGGTGGGGTCGAAGGAGAGCCGCTCCCGCGCGCTCATGTCGCCGAACTCGTTGCGCGACAGGGCCGAGATCAGCATGCCGAGGGCGATGGTGACCACGCCGGCGAGGGACAGCGTCCACACGGTGGATGCCACGGACCGGATCTTCGTCCACTCCGACCTGATGACCTGGGTCGTCGCCATGGCTCAGCCCTTCGTCTTCCAGTCGACGCCCCACGGCCGCCCGGTTGGCGTGTCCGCGTGCGCGTGGTACTCCACCGACCCGGCGGTGAGCCGCATGAAGGCCTCCTCCAGCGAGGACTGCTGGGTGCTCAGCTCGTGCAGCACGACATGGTGCTGGGCGGCCAGCTCACCGATGTGCTCGGCCTTGCCGCCGTCGACCTCCAGCAGCCCGCCGCCGGTCTGCACGGCCGTGATCCCGGCCCTGTGCAGCACGTCGAGGAGCCGCTCCCGCTGCGGGGTGCGGATCCGTACGTAGATCCGGGAGTTCCGCTCGATGAAGTCGGCCATGGAGGTGTCGGCCAGCAGCCGGCCCTGGCCGATGACGACGAGGTGGTCGGCGGTCAGCGCCATCTCGCTCATCAGATGCGAGGAGACGAAGACCGTACGGCCCTGGGCGGCCAGGGACTTCATCAGGCTGCGGATCCAGTGGATGCCCTCGGGGTCGAGGCCGTTGACCGGCTCGTCGAACATCAGGATCTGCGGGTCGCCGAGCAGTGCGGCGGCGATGCCGAGCCGCTGGCTCATGCCGAGCGAGAACCCCTTCGCCTTCTTCCCGGCGACCGCGGTCAGGCCGACGACGTCCAGCACCTCGTGCACCCGGCTCTTCGCGATGCCGTTGCTCTGGGCCAGGCACAGCAGGTGGTTGAGGGCGCTGCGCCCGCCGTGCACGGCCTTGGCGTCGAGCAGGGCACCGATGTACGTCAGCGGGTCCGTCAGCTCGTCGTAGTGCCGGCCGTCGATGCGGACGTCTCCGGCGGTGGGGTGGTCCAGGCCGAGGATCATCCGCATGGTGGTGGACTTGCCGGCGCCGTTGGGCCCGAGGAAGCCCGTGACGGTGCCCGGTCTGACGGTGAAGGTGAGGTTGTCGACCGCCAGCTTCTCGCCGTACCGCTTCGTCAGCCCCTCCAGCGCGATCATGCGGCCACGCTAAAACGGCACAAAGCCCTCCGCCACTTCAGTGGCGGAGGGCTCCGCGAATGTTCAGCGGCCGTTGCTCCCGGCGTTACCGGGACTGCTGGGCCGGAACGCCACGGGAGATCGGCTCGTCCTCGGCCGGCGTGCCCGCGGCGGCCACCGCGGCACCGGTGAGGGTCGCCAGCATCTCGCGCACGTTCGTCAGCTGGGCGTTGATCGAGTCGCGGCGGTTGGTCAGCGCGGCGAGCTCGCGCTCGGACTCCGAACGGATGCGGTCGGCCTTGGCGTTGGCGTCGGCCACGATGTCCTCGGCCTGGCGCTGGGCCGTCTCCACCGTCTGGCGGGCGCGGCGCTCGGCGTCGGTGCGCAGCTTCTCGGCCTCCAGGCGCAGCTGCTCGGCGCGGTGCTCGATCTCGGCGAGGCGCTTCTCGGCCTTGGCCTGGCGGGAGGCCAGGTCGCGCTCGGACTGCTCGCGGCGCTTGGCGAGGTTCGTCTCGAAGTCGGCGGCGGCCTGTGCGGCCTTGGCGCGGGTCTCCTCGAAGAGGGCGTCGGCCTCCTCGCGCTTGGACTGCGCGTCCTTCTGCGCCTCGGCCCGCAGCTGAGAGGCGTCACTCTTGGCCTTCTCGACGATCCGGACGCCCTCGTCCTCGGCCTTGGCCTTGCGCTCCGCGGCGAAGGCCTCGGCGTCGTTGCGGACCTGCTGGGACGCCGACTCGGCGAGTTCGCGGTGCTGCTCGGCCGCGCGCCGGGCCTCCTCACGCAGATCCTTGGCCTCTTCCTCGGCGAGGCGGAGGATCTTCTCGACCCGCGCGCCGAGACCCGCGTACGACGGCTCCGCGTCGGTGATCTGGGCCTGGGCGTTCTGCGTTTCGAGGTGGAGCTCCTCGATGCGCTTCTCCAGAGCGGTGATGCGGGACAGAGCACTGTCACGGTCGGAGACGAGCTTGGAGATACGTTCGTCCACCTGAGCGCGGTCGTACCCACGCCGCACAAGCTCGAAGCCGTAGGGGGAAGTGTCGCTCATGGGGTTCCTGTCGAATGAGACCGGTGAGGTGATAGGGGGAATCCTAGGGGCCGAAGCGGTGTGTCATCGAGCGGATACGTGTTTGATCTGGAGAATGACACCTCTTTTGAGTGGCTGACCGTCGGATGGCTTGCCAAATAGTTGGTCAAAGCCCCCAGACAACCCGGAATGCCCCCTTCTGGCTAGCTCTCTGACGACTTGCCACCCGATCGGGGTGCCCCCACCGTCGCTCCCGCCTTGACGCCCCCGTCCTTTCCGGACGACGGGGCCTCGAAGGACTCCAACGCCTCCAGGACGTCCTGGACACGCGAGATCTCGGCATTGATGTCCTCCCGGCGGCGCACCAGGACCTCCAGCTCCCGCTTGCCCTCCTCGACGGTGCGCCTGGCCTCGCGGATTGCCTCGGCCTTGAGCTCCTCGGCCTCCTTGACCAGCGTCGCCTTCTTCTGCTCGGCCTCCTTCAGGAGCCCCTCGGCCTTCTTGACCGCGGCGATACGCACCTTGCCCGCCTCGGAGTTCGCCTCCGAGACGATCTCCTTCGCCTTGGCCTGCGCCTTGGCCAGCTGCTCCTCGGCGGCCTTGATGAGGGCGTCGCACCGGTCGCCGGTCGACTTCATGGTCTCCGCCGCCTCGCGCCGGGCGCGCTCGTGCAGATCCTCGATCTCGGCGGTGATGCGCTCGCGCAGCTCCTCGGCGCGCTCCCGGATCGCGGTGGCGTCCCGGCGGGCGCCCACGAGCAGCTCGTCCGCGTCCGTACGCGCCTTCTCCACCAGCGTGTTGCCCTCGACGGTCGACTCGGACAGGATCCGGTCGGCCTCCCGGCGGGCCGCGCCCACCATCGTGTCCGCCTGGGCCTCGGCATCCGCCTTGGCCTTGACCGCGCTCTGCTGTGCCTCGGTGAGCAGTTTGTCGGCCTCGGCCGTGGTCTCGGTGATGAGCTTGTCGACCTGCTCGGCCGCCTCCGAGCGCCGCTTGTTGGCCTCCCTGCGGACCTCGTCCAGCGTCCGCTCGGCCTCCTCGCGGGCGCTCGACACGACACGCTCCGCCTCCGCCGCGGCCTCGGTCCGGACACGCTCGGCCTCGGCGCGGGTCCGCTCGGCGTGCTGCTGTGCGGAGCCGACGGTCTCGGCGGCCTCGGCGCGCAGCCGCTCCGCGTCCCCGGTGGCGTCCGAGATCAGCTTCTCGGCCTTGGCGACGGACTCGGCCCGGACCCGGTCGGCCTCCGCGGCGGTCTCCGAAGTCAGCCGATCGGCCTCGGCGATCGTCTCCGACTGCAGCCGCTCCGCCTCGGCGCGGGCCTCGCTGATGAGCGTGTCCGCCTGCGTCGCCGCGTCCGACCGGATGCGGTTGGCGTCCTCGCGGGCCTCGGCACGCGTGCGCGTGGCGTCCTGGTCGGCCTGCGCGATGGTGTCGGAGGCCTCGGTGCGCACCCGCTGGGCGTGCTCGGCGGCTTCCGCGCGGGCCCGGTCGGCCTCCGCGATCGCCTCGGACACCGTGCGTTCCGCGAGCGCCTTGGCGGCCTCCGCCTCCTCGTGCGCCTCGCGCCGCAGCCGGCCCGCGTCCTCGCTCGCCCGTTCCCGCTCCGCGTAGGCGTCCGCGCGGACCCGGTCCGACTCCTCCTCGGCCTCCCGCCGGGTACGGTCCGCCGCGTGCTCGGCGGCGGAGCGCAGACCGGTGATCTCCTCCTGCGCCTGCTCGTGCAGCCCGGCGACGGAGTCCCGCACCTGCTGGGCGTGCTGCTCGGCGGCCGACACCATCTCGGTGGCGCGCCGGTCGGCCTCCTCGACCAGACGGGTGGCCTCGGCCTGCGCCTCCTCCACGCGGCCCCGAGCCACGGCCAGCAGTTCCTCGCTCTGCTCGCGGGCCCGCTCGCGCTCCTGGTCGGCCTCCTGGCGTGCGGCGCCGAGGAGTTCCTCGGCCTCGCGGCGGCGCCGGGCGGCCTCCTCCTGGGCGGCGGCCAGCGTCTCGGAGGCCTCGGTGCCGAGGCGCTCGGCGGCGGCCTGCGCCTCCGCGCGGACCCGGTCGGCGGTGTCCTGGGCCTCGGCCTTGAGCCGCTCGGCCTCGGCCGCGGCCTCCGACCGCAGCCGTACGGCGATGGACTCGCCCTCGGCGCGGGAGGCGGAGGCGTCCGAGGCGGCCTCGGTGCGCAGGCGCTCCGCCTCGGCCTCCGCCTGCTGCTGGAGGGTGCGGATGCGCTCGGTGGCCTCGGCGCGCAGCCGGTCGGTCTCCTCGGCCGCCTCGCGGCGGATGCGCGCGGCCTCCGCACGGGCGTCGGTCAGCGCCTGCTCGGCGGCGGCGAGGCGCTGTTCGGCCTCGGTGTGCAGCCGCGTCAGCTCCTCGGCGGCCTCCGCCTGCCGGGCCGCCACCGCCCGCTCGGTCTCCTCGCGCAGTTCGCGCGCGGCCCGCTCGGCGTCCGCCTGGGCCGCCTCGACCTGCTCGGCGGCCTCCGCGCGGTGCCGCTCGGCCTCCTTGCGGGTCCGCTCCAGCGTCTCCTCGGCCTGCCGGCGCAGCGTGGTGGCGCGCTCGATGGCCTCGGTGCGGACCTTCTCGCTGTCGGTCTGGGCGGTGCCGCGCAGTTCGTCGGCGTCGGCCTTGGCCTTGGCCAGCAGCTCCTCGGCGGACTTCGCCGCCTCCTCGATCTGCGCCACGGCCTCGCGCCGGGCCTCGGCGCGGATCTTCTCGCCCTCGGCGACCGCGTCGGCACGCAGCTGCTCGGCCTCGCCGCGCAGCCGGCGGGCCTCCTCCTGCAGCTCGACCGTCTTGGCGCGGTACTCCTTGGTGTCGTCCTTGGCCGCGCCCTTGAGCTGCTCGGCGATGTCGTGCGCCTCGCCGCGCAGCCGGTCCGCCTCGGCCTCGGCCTCCCGGCGGATCCGCTCGGCCTCCTCGGCCGCGGCCTTGGTGGTGTTCTTGGCCTCCTCGGACGCCTTGTTCAGGACGTCCTCGGCGGTCTTGGCGGCCTTGGACAGCTGGGTCGCGCTCTCCTCGGCGGTGAGGGTGCGGGCCTTCTCGGCCGCCTCCGCGACGATCTTCTCGGCCTCGGCACGGGCGTCCGCGACCAGCTGCTCGGCCTCGGACCTGGTGTTCTCGGCCTCCTTGGTGGCCTCCTCGACCAGCCGGGCGACCTGCTCCTTGGCCGTACGCGTGCGCTGCTCGTTGGTGGACTCGGCACTGGAGAGCGCCTTGGACGCGGCCTCCTTGGCCTCGGTGACCAGCTTCTCCGCCTCGGCGCGCGCCTCGCGCAGCGCCGTCTCGGCCTCCGCCATGCGCTGCTCGGCGGCCCGGCTCAGCTCGGCGGACTGGCGCCGGGCGGTGTCCGACTCGGTGGCGGTGGAGGTGCGCAGCTGCTCCGCGTGGTCGGTGGCCTCCTGCGCCTGGGTGGAGGCCGCGTTGAGCAGCCGCTCGGCGTCGGCGCGGGCGCGGCGCAGGATCTGCTCGGCCTCGGCGCGGGCCGACTCGGCCTCGTTCTGCAGCCGCTGCCGGGCCTCTGCGGTGAGCCGCTCGGCCTCGGCGCGGGCGGCGGCCATGGCCTGCTCGGTCTCGGCGCGGGACTCGTCGAGGAGGCGGCGGGCCTGCTGCTCGGTGCGGGCCCGCAGCTGCTCGGCCCACGCCACGTTCTCGTTGACGTGCGACTCGACGGTCTGCCGGCGCTCGGCGAGCTCCTGGTCGAGCTGCTGGCGGCGGGAGACGGCCTCGGCGTGCAGCTCGGCCTGCAGGCGCGCGGCCTGCTCGGCGTGCTCCTGGAGGATGCGCTGGGTCTGTGCCCGGGCCTGGCTCAGCTCGCGCTCGGCGTCGGCGCGAATCTGGTCGGCCTGCATCTGCGCGTTGCGCAGCAGCTGTTCGGCCTGATAGCCGATGTCGGCGCTGTCGTAGGCGGGCCGGGACATGATGGTGCGGCGCGCCTCGTGCAGCTTGGCGCGCAGCACCTCGACCTGGTAGCCGAGGTCCTCGGCGTGCTGGATCGCCTTTTCCCGCTCGGTCTTCAGCCGCTCCATCTCGGCCTCGAACCGAGAGAGGTGGTCGACGTCAGCCGCCGGCTCTCGCTCCTGGCGTTCGTAGCCCCGCACTCCGCGGTCCCATCCGTCCCCTGGTCGCAAGCTTCTCCAACGAGCTCCGTCCATCCGCCGAACGGGGCCCCCGGGGAATGGTGTCAGATCAACGGCGGAGCACGGGCTGTCGCCCGCCCTCGTCCCCCGAAACCCGGACCCCGGAATGCGGTCGCCCCTGCGTCAGGGACGACCGCCCCCAACCCTACCGGCCCTTATGTACGAGGGTCAGTGCTCAGGCGACTCAACAGGCGCCGAAGTGACCAGTTCTGTCAGGACACCGTGACAATCCTTGGGGTGCAGGAAGGTGATCCGTGACCCCATGGAGCCGCGTCGCGGCTCGTCGTACAGAACGCGTACGCCCTTGTCGCCAATGGCGGCCGCGTCACCGTCGACATCCGCCGTACCGAAGGCGATGTGGTGCACCCCCTCCCCGTTCTTGGCCAGCCACTTCGCGACGGTGGAGTCCTCCCGGGTCGGCTCGAGAAGCTGCAGGTAGGAGGCCCCGCCGTCGGACGTGTCGTTGATCTTGAGCATGGCCTCGCGCACGCCCTGCTCCTCGTTGACCTCGGTGTGGAACACCTCGAAACCGTAGGTGGCCCGGTAGAACTCGACGGTGGCGTCGAGGTCGTGGCAGGCGATCCCGATGTGGTCGATTCGCGTCAGCATGGATTCAGTGCAGCGCTCATCGGGTGGTTACGCAACGTGCGCGCGATCACACCGACGGCCCGGTGACGGGGCGGACCACCCCTCAGTACATTCGAAGTAAACCCTCGTTCACTCCTCGGCTGTGCAGGCCGGTAAGGGGATCGCAGCTCATGTCTTCTGGAACGAACAGCTCTGTGATCGTCGCGGGCGCACGGACGCCCATGGGACGGCTGCTGGGCTCGTTGAAGTCCTTCTCGGGAGCCGACCTCGGCGGCTTCGCGATCAAGGCCGCCCTCGACCGTGCGGGGATCGGGGGCGACCAGGTGCAGTACGTGATCATGGGTCAGGTGCTGCAGGCCGGTGCGGGGCAGATTCCCGCACGTCAGGCCGCGGTCAAGGCCGGTATCCCGATGAGCGTTCCGGCGCTCACCATCAACAAGGTGTGCCTGTCCGGCCTCGACGCGATCGCGCTGGCCGACCAGCTGATCCGCGCGGGCGAGTTCGACGTGGTCGTGGCGGGCGGCCAGGAGTCCATGACGAACGCCCCCCACCTGCTGCCCAAGTCCCGCGAGGGCTACAAGTACGGCGCGGTGGAACTGCTCGACGCGATGGCCCACGACGGCCTGACCGACTCCTTCGAGGGCATCGCCATGGGCGAGTCCACCGAGAAGCACAACACCCGCCTCGGCATCGGCCGCGCGGAGCAGGACGAGATCGCCGCCCTGTCCCACCAGCGCGCCGCCGCCGCGCAGAAGAACGGCGTCTTCGAGGCCGAGATCACTCCGGTGGAGATCCCGCAGCGCAAGGGCGACCCGGTCCTGTTCAGCAAGGACGAGGGCATCCGCGGCGAGACCACGGCCGAGGGCCTGGGCAAGCTGCGCCCGGCGTTCGCCAAGGACGGCACGATCACGGCCGGGTCCGCCTCGCAGATCTCGGACGGTGCGGCGGCCGTGGTCGTGATGAGCAAGGCCAAGGCGCAGGAGCTCGGCCTGGACTGGATCGCCGAGATCGGCGCCCACGGCAACGTGGCCGGCCCCGACAACTCCCTGCAGTCGCAGCCGTCGAACGCGATCCAGCACGCCCTGAAGAAGGAGGGGCTGGAGGTCTCGGACCTGGATCTCATCGAGATCAACGAGGCCTTCGCCGCCGTGGCCGTGCAGTCAATGAAGGACCTCGGCGTCTCCGCTGAAAAGGTGAACGTGAACGGCGGTGCGATCGCCCTGGGTCACCCGATCGGGATGTCCGGCGCCCGGCTGGTGCTGCACCTGGCGCTGGAGCTCAAGCGCCGCGGCGGCGGTGTCGGCGCGGCCGCGCTGTGCGGTGGTGGCGGCCAGGGTGACGCGCTGATCGTGCGGGTACCGAAGGCGTAAGCCTCCCTTTGACCGACCTCTTCTCGTGAACGGAGCTGTGATGCAGGACGTCTCCTCTCTGGTGGCCCAGGCCAGGGACGGCCGGCCGCGGGCCGTGGCCCGGCTGATCTCCCTGGTGGAGGGGGCGTCCCCGCAGCTCAGGGAGGTCATGGCGACACTGGCGCCGCTGACCGGCAACGCCTATGTCGTGGGCCTGACCGGGTCCCCCGGCGTCGGCAAGTCGACGTCCACCTCGGCGCTGGTGACGGCGTACCGCAAGCAGGGCAGGCGGGTCGGCGTCCTGGCCGTCGACCCGTCCTCGCCCTTCTCCGGCGGCGCGCTGCTCGGCGACCGGGTGCGCATGTCGGAGCACGCCTCCGACCCCGGCGTGTACATCCGCTCCATGGCCACCCGCGGCCACCTGGGCGGCCTCGCCTGGGCCGCCCCGCAGGCGATCCGCGTGCTGGACGCGGCGGGCTGCGACGTGATCCTGGTCGAGACCGTCGGTGTCGGCCAGTCGGAGGTGGAGATCGCCTCCCAGGCGGACACCTGCGTCGTCCTCCTCGCCCCCGGCATGGGGGACGGCATCCAGGCGGCCAAGGCCGGAATCCTGGAGATCGGCGACGTGTACGTCGTCAACAAGGCGGACCGGGACGGCGCGGACGCGACCGCCCGCGAGCTGAACCACATGCTGGGCCTCGGCGAGTCCCGCGGCCCGGGCGACTGGCGCCCGCCGATCGTCAAGACGGTGGCCGCGCGCGGCGAGGGCGTCGACGAGGTCGTGGAGGCCCTGGAGAAGCACCGGGCCTGGATGGAGGAGCGGGGTGTGCTGGCCGAGCGCCGACTGGCCCGGGCGTCCCGCGAGGTGGAGACCATCGCCGTGACGGCGCTGCGGGAACGGATCGGCGACCTGCACGGCGATCGCCGCCTGGGCGCTCTGGCGGAGCGGATCGTGGCGGGCGAGCTGGACCCCTACCGCGCGGCCGACGAGCTGGTGGCGGGTCTGACGCAGGCGTGAGCGTTGGGTAGTCGGCGTCGGTTCCCGCACAAGCGGCGGGCGGAGCCCGTCCGGGCTCCGCCCGCCGCTTGTGCGTCCTTCGCGGCCGCGCGCGCCGTGGGCGTGCCTACGGGCGTCCCCGCTGCCCCCGCAGATGCTCGGCGATCGGCTTGAGGGCCTTGTCCAGCTCGGTCAGCGCCTCGGGCGACAGCAGGTCGATGAAATGTCTGCGCACCGACGCCACATGGTGCGGCGCGACCTTGCGCATGGTCTCCATGCCGTGCTCGGTGAGGACCGCGTACAGCCCACGGCGGTCGGACTCGCAGTTCTCGCGGCGCACCAGGTTCGCGTTCTCCATGCGGGTGATCTGGTGCGAGAGGCGGCTCTTGGACTGGAGGGTGGCGGACGCCAGGTCGCTCATCCGCATCCGTACGTCCTCCGACTCGGAGAGATTCACCAGGATCTCGTAGTCGTTCATTGTCAGGCCGAACGGCTGCAGGTCTTTTTCGAGCTGGTACGTCAACAGCCTGTTGACCTCCAGGTGGGTGCGCCAGGCGCACTGCTCCGCATCGGTCAGCCAGCGCGTGGCCGTCTCGGTCTCCATGAATGAAGTCTACCTAAAAAGTTGAAAGGCGAACTAGTGAGGGTGGTGTGACTGTGCGCACGCGTTCGATGTCACACTCCGCAGACTACCGCTCACAGCCCGAAGCGACGCTGGAGGTCTCCCAGCTGTCCGGGAAGGCGCGGTGTCCCCGGCTGCTGTCCGTGGCTTCCGGACACCGTTCCGCCGCCGGGTACCCCCGGCTCGTGGGGGACCATCCCCGTGGCCTGCTCGGCCATCAGGGTTTCGGTCGACTGCAGCAGCACTGTGCCGGCTCCCACGAACTCGAACTGATGCTCCTCCCCGGAGGCCCCGCCGAGGCCCGTCATCGCACGTAGACCGCCCAATACGCCTGCCATGTACCCGTGGTCGTAGTGATGGCACGGGGAGGGGCAGTCGGCCCACCCGACGAGTGCCTGCGGGTCCACCCGGATCGGGGGTTCCATGAACACCACCGGCCCGTTAGATGCGGCCACGAACTTCCCGGTTCCGATGAGTGTGAGGAAGCCCGGCACGATCGACTGCTTGAGTGCAAGAGTTGGCTGAAAAGCGAGCAGGTTGCCGGAGCGAATGGTCAAATTGCCGTCGTCCAGGTCGTAGGAATTGACATCGAAGGCCCGGTCGGCGAGCAGCATCTTGCCCGAGCCCTCGGCCACGACCCAGTCGCTCGCGTGCAGTGGCGAATGGAACGAGGTACGCACCAGACGGTCCAGTCGGCCGTGCCCGACGCCGTTGAACTCCATCGCCCCGTAGTAGGCGATCATCTTCCCCTTCTGCAGGAACCACTGGCTCCCCTTGAGCTCCGCGCAGAAGGTGTACTTGTTGACGTTGTCGTCGGCCGGCAGGGTCATGGGGTCGTACACCACGGGCCCGGCGCCCCCGTATGCGTTCACAGCTTCTCCTCCGAGGCCTGGACGTAGACCACACCGTTGCCGCTCAGCTCCAGCTGGAACGCCTCGCCGGAGCCGCGCCCCACCATGTCGCGCCAGCCCAGGGCCGCCGACAGTTTGTTGCGGACGTCGCCGTGATGGGCGACGTACGCCTGCGGGTCGACATGGACCGGCCGCTGCGGGGTGATCGGGAGCTCGAAGACGCCGCCGTGCGCCATCACGGCCACCGAGCCGTGTCCCTTGAGGGTGGTCGTGAACAGCCCCTGGCCCGTCACCTGGCCGCGGACCATGCCCATGACCCCGCCCTGCGAGCCGAGGAACATCGTGCCCTGCTGGAGCGTGCCCTCGAAGGCGAGCAGGCGGTCCGCCTCCACGTACAGGGTGTCGCCGGTGAGGTGGATGACGTGGACGTGGTGGCCGCCGTGCCCGAAGAAGACGGTGCCGCTGCCCTCCACGCTCATCAGGGGGGTCGCCTCACCGGCGACCCGGCGCCCGATCATCGACATCAGACCGCCCTGGCCGCCCTGGATGTTCGGGGTGAAGGAGACGTCGCCCTTGTACGCGAGCATGGCGCCCCGCTGACTGAACAGGCGCTGCCCGGGCACGACCGTCGCCTCGACCATTTTGGAGTTGATCTCACGGAAGGCCATCTCACACGTCCCCCGCGATGGTGTTCCGCTCGCTCGGCTGGACGTACACCAGTCCGTCCCCCTCGAACCGGATCTGGAAGGCCTCGCCGCCGCCCTCCCCGAGGAACGTGCGGAACGTCACACCGGACTGGAAGGACTGCCGGACGTTCCCCTGGTGCGCGATGTACGCCCCCGGATCGACGATCAACGGGAACTGGGGGCTCACCCGCAGCACCACCGCCGGCCCGTCCGACATGATCGCCGCCTGCCCGCGGCCCTCGACGGTCGTCGTGAACAGTCCGTTGCCCTGCGAGGCGCCGCGCAGACCCGTGAACGTGGTGCCGGTGTGCAGCCCCGCGTCCGTCGCCAGCAGATTGCTCGACTCGACGTACAGCTTGTCCCCCTGAAGACTCACGAGGTTGATCTCGGCGGCGCGGTCGGCGAACCAGCAGGTCCCGTGCCCACGCACCTCCATCACGGTCATCTGCTCGCCGGTGAGCCGCCGGGTCACCATGCCGCGCAGCCCCTCACCGCCGCCGGTGAGCTTCTTGAAGGCCATCTGCCCGTCGTACGCGACCATCGAGCCGTTCTTCGCCTTCACGGCGTCCCCGGTCATGTCGACGGCGAGCACCTTGCTGCTCTGAAGTCGGAACATCGCCACGGAGCGAAGGTAGCGGCGGACCGCCCCCGCGGACAGATCCCGTGGGCGGAGAGACCCCTGACAGGACCCTTAGGGGGTTCGTTCGGATCACCCCGGGTCCACGGTGCCCGGCACGGCACCTCGCCGCGGGTGAGCATCCGGCCCGCGCCGGGCCCCGGGTGCTGATCCGGCCCCCCTTCGGGCGGCCCGGGTGCTCATCCGGCCCCCCTTCGGGCGGCCGGGTGGTGGTTTGCCACAATGGACGGGCGTTTGTGCCTGCGTTCACAAACGGCCCGCGTCTCCAGCGTCTCTCCCACCGAAGGTGACCTCCGTGGACATCAAGACCGCCACCGCCCTCCGCCGCCTCCGCCTGGTCTCCGCCCCGGAGGCCGTCTCCTTCCTGCTCCTGCTGGTCTGCTCGGTGCTGAAGCGGACCACGGACTTCAACGCGGTGCCCGTGATGGGCTCGATCCACGGCGTCCTGTTCATCCTGTACGTGCTCTTCTGGGCCGACGCCTGGAACCGCACCAAGTGGTCGCCGAAGACCGCCGCCCTCTACTTCGTCCTCTCCGTCCTGCCCACCGGCGGCTTCTTCGCCGAGCGCAAGCTCAAGCGCGCCGCCGAGGACGCGGTGATCGCGTCCCGCGCCCGCCGGGAAGGGGTCGTGAACGTATGATCGTCGCCTTCTCCGTGACGCCGCTGGGCGTCGGCGAGGACGTGGGGGAGTACGTCGCCGACGCCGTCCGGGTCGTCCGTGAGTCCGGCCTGCCGCACCGCACCGACGCGATGTTCACCTCCGTCGAGGGCGAGTGGGACCAGGTCATGGACGTGGTCAGGCGCGCCGTCGCCGCGGTCGAGGCACGCGCGCCGCGCGTTTCCCTGGTCCTCAAGGCGGACATCCGCCCCGGCGTGACCGACGGCCTCACCTCCAAGGTGGAGACGGTGGAGCGCCACCTGGCCGGCTGACCGGCCGGCTCGGGCGGCGGGCCTCCGTCCCGTCCCCGGGCGGACGCGGCGTCCGGCGCTCCGGGCCGCCGGTGTCCGGCAATCCGCGGACCGAAAGGCGAGACGGGGCTGACCACGATATGACCGGCGGGTAGGGTCTGATGCCGTGCCGAAGCCCCTCAGTCTCCCCTTCGACCCCATCGCCCGCGCCGACGAGCTCTGGAAGCGGCGCTGGGGAAACGTGCCCTCCATGGCCGCGATCACCTCGATCATGCGTGCGCACCAGATCCTCCTGGCCGAGGTCGACGCGGTGGTCAAGCCGTACGGGCTGACGTTCGCGCGGTACGAGGCCCTCGTGCTGCTCACCTTCTCCAAGGCCGGCGAGCTGCCGATGTCCAAGATCGGTGAGCGGCTCATGGTGCACCCCACGTCCGTGACGAACACGGTGGACCGGCTGGTCAGGTCCGGTCTGGTCGACAAGCGGCCCAACCCCAACGACGGGCGCGGCACGCTCGCCGTCATCACCGGCAAGGGCCGCGAGGTCGTCGAGGCGGCCACCCGCGACCTGATGGCGATGGACTTCGGGCTCGGGGCGTACGACTCCGAGGAGTGCGCGGAGATCTTCGCGATGCTGCGGCCGCTGCGGATCGCCGCGCACGACTTCGACGAGGAGTGACCCGGGGCAAGATCTCCCGGAACGGGCGGTTACGCTCGACGGCATGAAGAAGAGCGTGCTGACCCGCTACCGCGTCATGGCCTACGTCACCGGTGTGCTGCTGGTGCTGCTGTGCCTGAGCATGATCGCAAAGTACGGGCTGGACATCAGCGGTGCCGCCGACTTCACCCGGGTCGTCGCCATCGCCCACGGCTGGCTGTACGTCGTCTACCTGGTCTTCGCCTTCGACCTCGGCTCCAAGGCGAAGTGGCCGGTCGGCAAGCAGCTGTGGGTCCTGCTGGCCGGGACCGTCCCGACCGCCGCGTTCTTCGTGGAGCGCAGGATCAGCCACGAGCTCCAGGCCCGGGCCGCCGACCCCGCTCCGGCGGTCGCCGAGGCCTAGGGGGGTGTCGTTCCGAACGACACCCCCTGGTTCCACCGCCGTACGAGGGTCCGTACGGCGGTCGCCATCGACATTTACTAGGACGTCCAAGTAAATTCGATGGTATGGACGCAGACGCCATCGATGAGGGCCGCCGCCGCTGGCAGGCCCGGTACGACGCCGCGCGCAAGCGCGACGCAGACTTCACCACGCTCTCCGGCGATCCCGTGGAGCCGGTGTACGGACCCCGCCCCGGGGACAGGTACGAGGGCTTCGAGCGGATCGGCTGGCCCGGGGAGTACCCCTTCACGCGCGGGCTGTATCCCACCGGCTACCGGGGCCGCACCTGGACCATCCGGCAGTTCGCCGGGTTCGGGAACGCCGAGCAGACCAACGAGCGGTACAAGATGATCCTGGCGGCGGGCGGGGGCGGGCTGTCGGTCGCCTTCGACATGCCGACGCTGATGGGCCGCGACTCCGACGACCCGCGCTCGCTGGGCGAGGTCGGGCACTGCGGGGTGGCCATCGACTCGGCGGCCGACATGGACGTCCTGTTCAAGGACATCCCCCTCGGTGACGTCACCACGTCGATGACGATCAGCGGCCCGGCGGTGCCGGTGTTCTGCATGTACCTGGTCGCCGCCGAGCGCCAGGGCGTGGACACCTCCGTGCTCAACGGCACGCTGCAGACCGACATCTTCAAGGAGTACATCGCCCAGAAGGAGTGGCTCTTCCAGCCCGAGCCGCACCTGCGGCTGATCGGCGACCTGATGGAGTACTGCGCGGCCCGCATCCCCGCGTACAAGCCGCTGTCGGTGTCCGGCTACCACATCCGCGAGGCCGGCGCGACGGCCGCGCAGGAACTCGCGTACACCCTGGCGGACGGCTTCGGCTACGTCGAACTCGGGCTCAGCCGCGGCCTGGACGTGGACGTCTTCGCCCCGGGCCTGTCCTTCTTCTTCGACGCGCACGTCGACTTCTTCGAGGAGATCGCCAAGTTCCGCGCCGCGCGCCGCATCTGGGCGCGGTGGATGCGGGACGTCTACGGCGCGAAGACCGAGAAGGCGCAGTGGCTGCGCTTCCACACGCAGACCGCCGGTGTCTCGCTGACCGCGCAGCAGCCGTACAACAACGTGGTGCGGACGGCCGTGGAGGCGCTGGCGGCGGTGCTGGGCGGGACCAACTCCCTGCACACCAACGCCCTGGACGAGACCCTCGCGCTGCCGAGCGAGCAGGCGGCCGAGATCGCCCTGCGCACGCAGCAGGTGCTGATGGAGGAGACCGGGGTCGGCAACGTGGCCGATCCGCTGGGTGGTTCGTGGTACGTCGAGCAGCTCACGGACCGGATCGAGGCGGACGCGGAGAAGATCTTCGAGCAGATCAGGGAGCGGGGCCTGAGGGCCCACCCCGACGGCCGGCACCCGATCGGGCCGATCACCTCCGGCATCCTGCGGGGCATCGAGGACGGCTGGTTCACGGGTGAGATCGCCGAGTCCGCGTTCCGCTACCAGCAGGCCCTGGAGAAGGGCGACAAGAAGGTGGTCGGCGTCAACGTCAACACCGGGTCCGTGACCGGGGACCTGGAGATCCTGCGGGTCAGCCACGAGGTGGAGCGGGAGCAGGTCCTGGAGCTCGGGCGGCGCAAGACCGGCCGGGACGAGGCCGCGGTGCGCTCCGCGCTGGATGTCATGCTGGAGGCCGCACGCTCCGGCGCCAACATGATCGGGCCGATGCTGGACGCCGTCCGCGCCGAGGCGACGCTGGGCGAGATCTGCGACGCGCTGCGCGGCGAGTGGGGCGTGTACACGGAGCCCGCGGGCTTCTGACACCGGACGCGACACGGGCCGGCGGTCACTTCCGCCGGCCCGTCCCGCCGTGCCCGCCTGCCTGCCTGTCGACCAGGTACTCCGGGGAGCCGTGCGCCGCGGTCAGGCGCCCGCCCCGGCCAGCCCGCCGAGCAGCAGTGCGGTGAAGCGGGACGCCCAGTCGCCGTCGATCGCCTCGCAGGAGACAAGGGTGCGGTGCACCACCGCGCCGGCGATGACATCGAAGATCAGGTCGATCTGCGGCGCGGGGTCGCTCTCGTCGGCGGGAATCTCGCCGCGGCCCTGGGCCCGTCGGCGCCCCTCGACCACCAGACGCTTCTGCCGGTCGACGATCGCCTCGCGGATCCGCTGCCGCAGTGGCTCGTCGTGGGTGGCCTCGGCGACCACCGCCATCAGGGCGGTCTTGGTCGCGGGCTGCTCCAGCAGGGCGGCGAACTGCAGCACCACCCCTTCCACGTCGGCCCGCAGACTGCCCAGGTCCGGGAGTTCCAGCTCGTCGAAGAGGGTGGCGACGGCGTCCACGACCAGTTCGTTCTTGCCCGCCCACCGGCGGTACACCGTCGTCTTCGCAACACCTGCGCGGGCTGCCACGTCTCCCAGGGTGAGCTTCGACCAGCCCAGTTCGACCAGAGCCGCCCGCGTCGCGGCCAGGATCGCGGTGTCCGCGGCGGCGCTGCGCGGCCGGCCGGCACGGGCGGCGGGGGTGCGGCTCTGCATCCCACGACCATAACCGGCGGTTCCTGTGTGGTCGTGAGGGAGATCACCGACGCGTGGTTTCGCCGAGGCACCCGGTGCCATTACGCTACGAGTCGTATCGAAAGCATGCCCGCACGCATCCGCGACGAGCCCATCGTCGTGGCGACCGGCATGCGCGAGCGACGACCACGCAACACGACACGCACGCACCGCACGACCCGCAGCAGGACCACCCGGCGCCCGGTGGGGACCAGGCGCCGAACCGCACAGACGACCGCACAGACGACCGCACAGACGCCAGCCGGGAGGACCGGACGGGCCGACTGCGCCTTACGACCGCACCGGACGACCGCACACGCCGCCCGGGTTTCACAGCGCTTTTCACACACGCGCGCAGAACGGGGGAGGATAGACGCATGCAGCCACGGAACATGTCCATGAGCGGTGTCGTCGACCTCGCCGCGGTGAAGGCGGCCCAGGAGGCCAAGGCGAAGGCGGAGCAGGCGCGCGCCCAAGCGGCCCGGCAGGGCGGCACGGGGGCGATCTCCCCGGCCGACCTGGTCATCGACGTCGACGAGGCCTCCTTCGAACGCGACGTCCTGCAGCGCTCCGCCGAGGTGCCCGTCGTCATCGACTTCTGGGCCGAGTGGTGTCAGCCCTGCAAGCAGCTGAGCCCGGTCCTGGAGCGGCTGGCCGTCGAGTACGGCGGGCGCTTCCTCCTCGCCAAGATCGACGTCGACGCCAACCAGCTCCTGATGCAGCAGTTCGGGATCCAGGGGATTCCGGCGGTCTTCGCGGTGGTCGCGGGCCAGGCCCTGCCGCTGTTCCAGGGAGCCGCCCCGGAGACGCAGATCCGGGAGACCCTGGACCAGCTGGTGCAGGTGGCCGAGCAGCGCTTCGGGCTGACCGGCCTGAGCGTCGACCTGGACGCGGAGCCGGGCGGCCCGCCCGTCGACACCGCCGCCGCGGCCGGTCCCTACGACGCGTTGCTGAACGCGGCCGCGCAGGCCCTGGACGCGGGCGACATGGGCGGCGCCATCCAGGCGTACAAGAACGTCCTGGTCGACGACCCCACCAACCCCGAGGCCAAACTCGGCCTCGCGCAGGCCGAGTTGATCCAGCGGGTGCAGGGACTGGACGCGCAGCAGGTGCGCAAGGAGGCCGCCGACAAGCCCACCGACGTACCGGCGCAGATCGCCGCCGCCGACCTGGACCTGGTGGGCGGGCACGTGGAGGACGCGTTCGGCCGGCTCATCGAGACCGTGCGGCGTACGGCGGGTGAGGACCGGGACGCGGCGCGGCTGCGGCTGCTGGAACTCTTCGAGGTCGTCGGCGCCGAGGACCCGCGGGTGACGGGCGCGCGCCGGGCGTTGGCACGGGCGCTGTTCTGAACCGCGGTGGAGACCCGGTCCTGACCAGTTCCTAAACGCCAGGGCATGTGGTGCCCGAGTGAAAGATTTGCCACCGAGGCGTCAGTGCGGCCGCGCTTTACCAAATCTTGGTAATCGCGGCCGCTGTTACTGCGAGTAAGTCGCGGGCGATTTCCTGTCAGGATCCGTCCAAGTATCAATAGTTTTGTCCTGCCCCAAGTTGCCACCGAGCGTCGTCGTCCGAGACCGGCGAGTCGTTTCCCGGTTATCCGGCCGTTACTAGTGAGTAACGAACCCCCTTGTGCGGGCGGCGAGAATGCACCACGATCGGCGACGCTCGGTCCATTCCCGTACCCCGACAGCCGGTCGGGCCGCGGAGTGTCTGGGTCCCCACCGAGCAGAGCCGACGGCAGTGGCGTCGGCTCTTGGACAGGGGGGTCTTCGTCTCCCGGCGAAGCCTGTCCAGCAGGGTTGTGCGTGATGCGTGTCAGGCGCGACCAGTGGTTGTCGCTCGGGGGTGATCGCCGGTGATTCGGGCGCGGTTCGCGCCACCGAGCGCGGGCGCTCTCCTTCCCGAGGACGTAGCACTTCTCCCATCCCTGCCCGGCTGAGCCGCCGTCCGGAGGCGAGCCGAGACCAGGAGATGTACGTCCGAGAAGGAGGAAACATGGAGTCCCAGGTGCGTGGCGGGACCAGATGGAAGCGGTTCGCTGTGGTCATGGTGCCCAGCGTGGCCGCCACGGCAGCGATAGGCGTGGCCCTGGCGCAGGGTGCCCTCGCCGCGTCGTTCAGTGTGTCCGGCCAGTCGTTCAAGGTGACGGCTGACAAGCTCGTCGGCAACGGTTTCGCGCAGTACGGCGCGATCGACTCGGGGTACACCCTCGACGGCCAGAAGACGGCTCACCCGGTCGCGGTCTCGTCGTTCAAGAGCGCCACGATCAACAACATGTGCCAGTCGGTCGTCACGCCGAACGTGCCGTTCTTCGGCTCGGTCAGCCTGGTGCTGAAGGCGGGCGGTGACAAGCCGGTAGAGGCCGACAACCTCTACATCGACGTCTCCGACCTCAACGCCGACGCCACCTTCAACAACATCGACATCGGTGTTGCCGCCAAGGACGCCAACAAGGGTCCGGGCATGAAGGGCAACGGCGAGCAGGCCAACCCCTACGGGTTCGCCCAGCAGGCCGACTCGGCCACGCTGACCGACGTGAAGCAGACGGCCTGGGCGACCACGGCCGGAACCTTCAAGCTCAGCGGCCTGAAGATGTCGCTGCAGACGGGTTCGCACGAGTGCTACTAGGCACTCGGTGACGGGCGGGGGAGCCGATGGCGCCCCCGCCCGTTCCACCTTCCGCGCACGTCTTCACACACCCCCCACACCACGAAGTACCACCCCTCACCACAGCAACGCCGCACCAGGGAGCTGTTTTCCATGAGCGCCGAGACTCCTGCCGTAGCCGGCCAGTTCACCCGCCGGAGGCTGCAGTTCCGCGCCTGGCGGGGCACGCGTCCGTTCTGGGCCGGTCTGTTCGTCCTGCTCGCCGGCTTGCCGATCATGTACTTCCCGTACGCGCATCTCCAGGTCGGCCATCTGACCCTGGCGATGGCCACCACCGCGGGAGCCGGGTCCCTGATCATCGGCGTGCTGCTCGTCGTCCTGGGCATCAGCCTCTGGTTCCAGACGCACATCCGGGTCTTCGCGGGTGTCGCGGCGATCCTGCTGGGCCTGGTGTCCATCCCCGTCTCCAACTTCGGCGGCTTCGTCATCGGCTTCCTGTTCGCGCTCGTCGGCGGTGCGATGGCCGTGGCCTGGGCGCCGGGCCTGCCTCCGGCGGCCGAGGGCGCCGAGGAGGCCGCCCCGGGCGAGGGCGGTTCTCCCGGGACCCGCCTCGACAAGGCGACGGACGCGGTGAGCGAGTCGAACGACCTGTCAGGAACGAGCCCGGCGAACGGGGCGAACGGGAGGCACAGTGCCGGCTGACGAGGTGACCCACGGGACTGATGTGGACGAGTCCCGTGTGAGAACCGGGCCGCGCCATGCGGCACCCAAGAAGCCGCTGTTCACCAGGTTCCACATGCCGGCCGGCAAGGCGATAGCCATGGCGGCGATGCCGACGGCGGTCCTCATGGGAATGGGATTCACGTCCTCGCTGGCCCTCGCCGACAACAACAGTTCCTCGACCCCGACCGCCAAGAGCCTGACGGCCGACGAGTACAAGAACTGCGTGGCGGCGCTGGACGGCTCCAAGGACAAGGCCTCGGCCTCGCCCACGCCGTCCGCCTCCGCGAGCGACTCCGCCAAGGACGGCAAGGACAGCACGGCGGAGCCGACCCCGTCGGCGACCTCCGCCCCGCAGAGCACGTCCCCGGACAAGACCTCTTCGCCGGATTCAGGTTCCGGCGACAAGGCCACGGCCGAGCCCAAGCCGTCCTCCACCGCGGCTCAGGGTGCATCGGGTTCCTCCGGGTCCGCGGGCTCCTCGGGCTCCGGCGGCGACACCTCCACCGCGACCCCCTCGGCGTCCGCGAGCAGCGGCGGCGGCCTGCTCCACACGATCGGGGACACGATCGGGAGCATCCTCACCGGCGGCTCCAAGCCGGGCTCCGGGTCCGGTTCGTCGACGCCGTCCGCCGCGCCCTCCGCGACCGCGAGCAAGGACGGCGCGAGCAGCGGCGGTTCGGCCAAGGACAGCTCCTCCGGCTCCTCGGGCAAGAGCGCGTCGGACACCGTCAAGAACACGGCCGGCCAGGTCACCGGGACGGTCAAGGACACGGTCAAGGGCACGACCGACACGGCGTCCAAGGCGGCGGAGGACACCACCAAGAAGGTCGCGGACGCCGCCGGCGCGGCCACCGCGTCGCCCAGCCCGTCCGCGAGCTCGACCACGGCCTCCAAGGACTGCCCGGCGGCCACCGACGCGCAGGGCGGCGTCGACAACAAGGTGCCCCTCGCGGACGACCCCTGGTACCTCGACGCCAGCTCGCTGTTGCTGAAGGGCGCCGACTACAAGGGCGTCGTCGAGGTGCGCACCGCCAACGGCACCGTCAAGAAGGTCCTGAAGTACGTCATCTCGGCCGGTACGGACATCGGTGACCTGCACCAGACGGTGAAGGACCCGCAGTCCGGCAAGACGTACCACGTGCAGGCGGCCCCCGGGTCGACGTCCACGATCCGCAACGGCGACACGGTGATGTACACCGAGAGCATCTCCGGCAACCTGCTCGGACTGATCCCCGTGACGTTCAGCCCGGACAACCCGCCGCCGCTGAACATCCCGCTGATCTACTTCACGAAGGTCAGGGTGGTCCAGGCGGGCCAGTTCGGCGGAGACCTGCACGTGCCCGGCATGCACGTGTACACCACCGGCTGAACGCCTCTTCAAGCCCGTTCGGGAGCCGCAGGACTGAGGGCGCCCCCTGCCGCGCAGGGGGCGCCCTCAGCGCCGTACGGGACGGTCCGCGGCGCCGGTCGCGGCCCCGCTGCCGGTCAGTCGCGGCCGGTGCCGCCCAGGTGGTGCACCCGCACCATGTTGGTGGTGCCGGGGACGCCGGGGGGCGAGCCGGCGGTGATGACGACGGTGTCACCGGGGATGAACCGGTTGAGCTTGACGAGCTCCTGGTCCACCAGCTCGACCATCTCGTCGGTGCTGGCGACGAGCGGCACGACGTGCGGCTCCACGCCCCAGCTCAGCGTGAGCTGGTTGCGGGTGCCCTCGTCGGTGGTGAAGGCCAGGATGGGCTGGGACGCCCGGTAGCGGGAGAGCCGGCGGGCCGTGTCTCCGGACTGGGTGAAGGCCACCAGACCCTTGCCGCCGAGGAAGTCCGCGATCTCGCAGGCCGCACGGGCCACCGAACCGCCCTGCGTGCGGGGCTTCTTGCCCGGCACCAGCGGCTGCAGGCCCTTGGACAGCAGTTCCTCCTCGGCCGCCTGGACGATCTTCGACATCGTCTTGACGGTCTCGATCGGGTACGCGCCCACGCTGGACTCGGCCGACAGCATGACCGCGTCGGCGCCGTCGAGGATCGCGTTGGCCACGTCCGAGGCCTCGGCGCGGGTCGGACGGGAGTTGGTGATCATCGACTCCATCATCTGGGTCGCCACGATCACCGGCTTGGCGTTGCGCCGGCACAGCTCGATCAGGCGCTTCTGCACCATGGGGACCTTTTCGAGCGGGTACTCGACGGCCAGGTCGCCGCGGGCGACCATCACGCCGTCGAACGCCATCACGACGTCCTCCATGTTCTCCACCGCCTGCGGCTTCTCCACCTTGGCGATGACCGGGACCCGGCGGCCCTCCTCGTCCATCACGCGGTGGACGTCGGCGACGTCCTTGGCGTCCCGGACGAAGGACAGGGCGACCAGGTCGCAGCCCATGCGCAGCGCGAACCGCAGGTCCTCGATGTCCTTCTCGGACAGCGCGGGGACGTTCACCGCCGTGCCGGGCAGGTTGATGCCCTTGTGGTCGGAGACCACGCCGCCCTCGATGACGATCGTCTTCACCCGCGGGCCCTCGACGTCCAGGACCTTCAGCTCGACGTTGCCGTCGTTGATCAGGATCTGGTCGCCGCGCGAGACGTCACCCGGCAGTCCCTTGTACGTCGTGCCGCAGATGTGCTTGTCGCCCGGGACGTCCTCGATGGTGATGACGAACTCGTCACCCCGCTCCAGCTCGACCGGACCCTCGGCGAAGGTCTCCAGACGGATCTTCGGTCCCTGCAGGTCGGCGAGGACTCCGACGGCCCGGCCGGTCTCCTTGGACGCGGCGCGGACGCGGTCGTACCGCCCCTGGTGCTCGGCGTGCGTGCCGTGGCTGAAGTTGAAGCGGGCCACGTTCATGCCGGCCTCGATCAGGGTGACGAGCATCTCGTGGGAGTCGACCGCGGGGCCGAGGGTGCAGACGATTTTCGAACGGCGCATGGGGCGATCCTATCGGTTTGTTTCGCTGCGGAATATTCCGTCTGGCGGAAGATACAAATGGGCGGGTTCGCGCTCAGGCGAGTGCCGTCGAATTCCTCAGTTGTCCGTGCCGCCCTTTCCGACGAGTGCATAGGTCTGCCTGGCGATCTCCATTTCCTCGTCCGTCGGGACCACGGCGACCGCGACCCGCGCGTCCCTCGGTGAGATCAGCCTGGCCCGGTCGCCTCGTACGGCGTTCAGCTCCGGGTCGACCGCCAGGCCCAGCCCCTCCAGGCCCGCGATCGAGGCCGCGCGCACCGGCGCCGCGTTCTCGCCGACGCCGGCCGTGAAGGCCACCGCGTCCACCCTGCCAAGTACCGCGTAGTAGGCACCGATGTACTTCTTCAGCCGATGGATGTAGATCTCGAAGGCGAGCCGCGCCTCGTCGTCGCCCTCGTCGATCCGACGCTGAATCTCCCGCATGTCGTTGTCGCCGCACAGACCGAACAGACCGCTCCTCTTGTTGAGAAGAGTGTCGATCTCATCCATGGACATTCCGCCAACACGCTGCAAATGGAAGATGACGGCGGGGTCCATATCACCCGATCGCGTACCCATGACCAGCCCCTCCAAAGGCGTCAGCCCCATGGAGGTGTCCACGCACCGTCCGCCCCGGACCGCCGAGGCGGACGCCCCGTTGCCCAGATGCAGCACGATGACGTTGACCTCCTCCGGCCTCCTGCCCAGCAGGTCCGCGGTCGCCCGGGAGACGTAGGCGTGCGAGGTGCCGTGGAAGCCGTAGCGCCGGATGCGGTGCCGGTCCGCGACCTTCGTCTCGATCGCGTAGCGCGCCGCGGACTCCGGCATCGTCGTGTGGAACGCGGTGTCGAAGACGGCGACCTGCGGCAGGTCCGGGCGCAGTGTCATGGCCGTGCGGATGCCGGTGAGGTTGGCCGGGTTGTGCAGCGGCGCGACGGGGATCAGCCGCTCGATCTCGGTGAGTACGGCGTCGTCGACGACCGTGGGGTCGGTGAAGAACATGCCGCCGTGCACCACCCGGTGGCCGATCGCGACCAGCTCGGGGGAGTCCAGGCCGATGCCGTCCTTGGCGAGCTCATCGGCGACCGCCTTGAGCGCGGCGTCGTGGTCGGCGATCGGCCCGCTCTGTTCGCGGACGTCGCCCGTGGTCAGGCACGTGTGCCTCAACCGGGACGTCTGCTCACCGATGCGCTCGACCAGGCCGACGGCGAGCCGACGGGCGTCGCGCATGTCGAGCAGCTGGTACTTCACCGACGAGGAGCCGGAGTTCAGGACAAGGACGCGGGTCGCGTTCACGGTGTTCGAAAGCTCTCTGTACGACGTCAGTTGGCGGGCGTCTGGGCCTGGATCGCCGTGATGGCGACGGTGTTGACGATGTCCTGGACGAGGGCGCCGCGGGACAGGTCGTTGACCGGCTTGCGCAGGCCCTGCATGACCGGCCCGACCGCGATGGCGCCGGCCGAGCGCTGCACGGCCTTGTAGGTGTTGTTGCCGGTGTTGAGGTCGGGGAAGATCAGCACGCTGGCCTGCCCGGCGACCTCGGAGTCCGGCAGCTTCGTGGCGGCGACCGACGGCTCCACCGCGGCGTCGTACTGGATGGGCCCCTCGATCTTCAGGTCCGGGCGGCGCAGGCGCGCCAGCTCGGTCGCCTCCCGCACCTTGTCGACGTCGGCGCCCGAGCCGGAGGTACCGGTGGAGTACGACAGCATCGCGATCCGCGGCTCCACGCCGAAGCGCGCGGCCGTCGACGCCGACTGCACGGCGATGTCGGCCAGCTGCTCGGTGTCCGGGTCGGGATTGACCGCGCAGTCGCCGTAGACCAGCACCTTGTCGGCCAGGCACATGAAGAAGACGGACGAGACGATCGAGGAGTCCGGCCTGGTCCTGATGATCTCGAAGGCCGGCCGGATCGTCGCCGCCGTCGAGTGCACCGATCCCGACACCATGCCGTCGGCGAGGCCCTCCTGGACCATCAGGGTGCCGAAGTAGTTCACGTCCGAGACGACGTCGTAGGCCATCTCGACCGTGATGCCCTTGTGGGCGCGCAGCTTCGCGTACTTCTGGGCGAAGGAGTCGCGCAGCTCGGAGACGGCCGGGTCGATCAGCTGGGTGTCGCCGAGGTCGATGCCGAGGTCCGCGGCCGACTTGCGGATCCGGTCCACCGGACCGAGCAGGGTCAGGTCGCACACGCCCCGGCGCAGCAGCACCCCGGCCGCGTGCAGCACGCGCTCCTCGGTGCCCTCCGGCAGCACGACCCGCCGCCGGTCGGAGCGGGCCTGCTCGAGGAGCTTGTGCTCGAACATCATCGGGGTGACCCGGTCGCTGCTCGGCGCGGAGACGCGTTTGTTGAGACCGGCCGTGTCGACATACCGCTCGAACAGGCCGAGCGCGGTCTCCGCCTTGCGCGGGGTGGCCGCGTTCAGCTTGCCCTCGAGGGAGAACAGCCGCTCGGCGGTGGGGAAGCTGTTGCCGGACACCGAGACGACCGGGGTGCCCGGGGCGAGGCGGGCGGCGAGGGTGAGGATCTCCTCGCTCGGCACCTCGTCCAGGGTGAGCAGCACGCCGGCTATCGGCGGGGTGCCGGCGCTGTGCGCGGCGAGCGAGCCGACGACCAGGTCGGCGCGGTCGCCCGGGGTGACCACCAGGCAGCCCGGGGTGAGGGCGTTGAGGAGGTTCGGCAGCATGGCGCCGCCGAAGACGAAGTCGAGCGCGTCCCGGGCCAGCCCCGAGTCGTCGCCGAGCAGGACCTTGCCGCCGAGGG
This sequence comes from Streptomyces sp. NPDC046197, assembly GCF_040646295.1. Lineage (NCBI taxonomy): Bacteria > Bacillati > Actinomycetota > Actinomycetes > Kitasatosporales > Streptomycetaceae > Streptomyces > Streptomyces sp. NPDC046197. Next base: position 83,644 of record NZ_JBEYZY010000026.1, read on the forward strand.
TGTGGGTGATCTGCGCGACCGTGGGCGCGGACAGCGCGGGCTCGTCCGGGAGGACGTAGCAGGGCACCGGCAGCCGGTCGGCCAGCCGCCCGGCGATCTCGTCCCGGTCCTCGCGGGCCACCCGGTTGGTGACCATGGCGAGGACGTCGCAGCCGAGGCCGTCGTAGGCGCGGTAGGCGTTGCGGGTCTCGGCGAGCACCGACTCGGTGGTCTGCTTGCGCCCGCCCACCACCGGAATCACGGAGGCGCCGAACTCGTTGGCCAGCCGGGCGTTGAGGGACAGCTCGTCCGGGAGCTGGGTGGCGGCGAAGTCGGTGCCGAGGACGAGGACCACGTCGTAGTCGCGGGTGACCAGGTGGAAGCGGTCGACGAGGGCCGACACCAGCTCGTCCGTGCCCTGCTCGGCCTGCAGGGCCGAGGCCTGCTGGTAGTCCAGGCCGTAGACGGTCGCCGGGTCCTGGGAGAGCCGGTAGCGGGCCCGCAGCAGTTCGAAGAGGCGGTCGGGCCCGTCGTGGACGAGGGGACGGAAGACGCCCACCCGGTCGACCTGCCGGGTCAGGAGTTCCATGACTCCCAGCTCGACGACCTGGCGGCCGTCGCCGCGGTCGATGCCGGTCACGTACACGCTGCGGGTCACGCGCGCTCTCCGTTTCGTCGGGGGTTCGGCGGGGGTTCGTCGGGTGTCCGTCGGGGTTCGTCGGGGCCTTGGTCGTCGTCGGCTGCTGCGGCGGTCACAAAAATCGCCCACCGAGGTGAGCTGAACCCTCTTGACAATACCTCTGAGGGTAGATAAGGCGCCCGTCAGTACGGGAAGCGACCGGAGCCGGGATGCGGCTGACCCGGCGGCGGCGACGCCCGTCCGGGGGACGTGAAACAATCGGACAGGATCACCGGCGTCAACAGTGAGCAGGAGACACAGCACGATGCGTATCGGAGTTCTCACGGCAGGCGGCGACTGTCCGGGGCTGAACGCGGTGATCCGGTCGGTCGTGCACCGAGCGGTCGCCATGTACGGCGACGAGGTCATCGGCTTCGAGGACGGCTACGCGGGCCTGCTGGACGGCCGTTACCGCAGCCTGGACCTGAACGCGGTGGGCGGCATCCTGGCCCTGGGCGGCACCATCCTCGGCTCCTCCCGGCTGGAGCGCGACCGGCTGCGCGAGGCCTGCGAGAACGCCTCCGACATGATCCACCGGTTCGGTATCGACGCGCTGATCCCGATCGGCGGCGAGGGCACGCTGACCGCGGCGCGCATGCTGTCGGACGCCGGGCTGCCGGTGGTGGGCGTGCCCAAGACCATCGACAACGACATCTCCTCCACGGACCGCACCTTCGGCTTCGACACCGCGGTGGGCGTGGCCACCGAGGCCATGGACCGGCTGAAGACCACGGCCGAGTCCCACCAGCGGGTGATGGTCGTCGAGGTCATGGGCCGCCACGCGGGCTGGATCGCCCTGGAGTCCGGCATGGCGGCCGGTGCCCACGGCATCTGCCTGCCCGAGCGCCCGTTCGACCCGGCCGACCTGGTCAAGATGGTCGAGGAGCGCTTCTCGCGCCACAAGAAGTTCGCGGTGATCTGTGTCGCCGAGGGCGCCCACCCGGCCGAGGGCACCATGGACTACGGCCACGGCGAGATCGACAAGTTCGGTCACGAGCGCTTCCAGGGCATCGGCACCGCGCTGGCGTTCGAGCTGGAGCGGCGGCTCGGCAAGGAGGCCAAGCCCGTCATCCTCGGCCACGTCCAGCGCGGCGGTACCCCGACCGCGTACGACCGCGTCCTCGCCACCCGCTTCGGCTGGCACGCGGTGGAGGCCGCGCACCGCGGCGACTTCGGCCACATGACCGCCCTGCGCGGCACCGACATCGTGATGGTGCCGCTGGCGGACGCGGTGACCGAGCTCAAGACGGTGCCGAAGGACCGGATGGACGAGGCGGAGTCGGTCTTCTAGCCGCTTCTTCCAGCCGCTGCTCCCGGGCGGCGGCCACGCCGGTGTGCGGACCCTCGACCAGAAGTGGTCGACGATGCGGTCCAGGAAGTCACGGCCCGCGCCGCGGTGCCGACCGCGCTGCGCAGCAGCTCGGCGAGCCCGGCCTCGCGTCCGGTGACGGCGACCGAGTCGGGCAGGGACGGGTCCGCGGCCTGCCGGTCAGTTCACCCGGGAACGCCACGACACGCCCGCGAGGGCGGTCAGTTCGGGGAGTGCGAACCCACCGTTGTGGAGGTCTCATCCCTTGACCGCTCCGCCCAGTGCGAATCCTCCCCCCAGCCGCCGGGCGATCAGCACGTACAGCAGGACCACCGGCGTCGAGTAGACGATCGAGAACGCCGCCAGCTGACCGTACGCCACCATCCCCCGGTTGCCGAAGAACTCGTTGATGCTCACCGACGCCGGCATCTGGTCCGGGCTGAGCAGCAGCATGAAGGGGACGAAGAAGTTGCCCCACATCATCACGAACGAGAAGACGGTCACCACCGCCACACCCGGCCCCATCAGCGGCAGCACGATCCGCACGAGCGACTGCAGGGCGGACGCGCCGTCCGTCCAGGCGGCCTCCTCCAGCTCCTTCGGCACGCCGTCCATGAAGTTCTTCATCAGCCAGATGGCGAAGGGGAGCTGGGACGCCGCGAAGAAGAGGATGGTGCCCTGCAGGGTGTCGATCAGGTTCACCCGCACGAACAGCGCGTACACCGGCACCATGACCGCCGTGATCGGCAGGCTCGTCGCGAACAGGACGGTCAGCAGGAACGGGCGGTTGAGACGGGAACGGAATCGGGACAGCGGGTAGGCCGCGAGCGCCGCGCACACCACGGTCAGCGCGGTGCCCCCGCCGCACAGGATCAGGCTGTTGAGCAGCGGCGTGAAGGTGACGTCCTGGTCGAGGATCGCGCGGAAGTTGCCCAGGGTGAGTCCGTCGGGGGCCTTCACCCGCAGGTCCGCGTGCGGATCGAGGGAGGAGAGCACCACCCAGGCCAGCGGCAGGACGAAGGCGACCGCCGCGACCAGCAGGCCCGCGTCCGCGGCCAGGCGCCGGGTGGTGCGGCGTGAGGCGAGCGTGAGCGCCATGGCGTTCTCAGACCTCCGTCCGCAGCAGGCGCAGGTACACCAGGGAGAACAGGGAGCCGACCAGGAGCAGCAGGAGGGCCACCGCGGTCCCGTACCCGATCATGCTGTTCTGGAAGGCCTGTTCGTACATGAACAGCGGCAGGGTCTGGCTGCGGTTGCCGGGACCGCCGCGCGTCATCACCCAGATCAGCCCGAAGACGGAGAGCGTCTGAAGGGTGTTGAGCATGAGGTTCGTGCCGATGGAGCGGCGGATCATCGGCAGCGTGATGTGCCACAGCCGGCGAGGGCCGCCCGCCCCGTCGACCTCCGCGGCCTCGGTGATCTCCTGGGGGATCTCGCCCAGGGCCGCCGAGTAGACGAGCATCGAGAAGGCCGTCCCCCGCCAGACGTTCGCGAACGACACGGCCAGGATGGGCAGCGTGAACAGCCAGTTCTGGGTGGGCAGATGCAGCCAGTGGAGGATCGCGTTCAGGGTGCCCTCGCGCCGGAAGAAGGCGTAGAGCAGAAAGCCGGCGACGACCTCCGGAAGCACCCAGGCGGTGATCACGATCCCGCCCGTCAGGGTGCGGACCGGCTTGGAGGCGCGCCGCATGAGCAGGGCCAGGGCCAGTCCGAGCGTGTTCTGCCCGAGCAGGGAGGACACCACCGTGAACACCAGCGTGAGCCAGACCGCGTTGCGGAACGCCGGGTCGTGGAAGGCCGTTCGGAAGTTGGCCGGGCCGACGAAGGACGAGTGGGCCTGGCCGGTCAACTGCAGGTCGGTGAAGGCGATGTAGGCGCAGTAGGCGATCGGTCCGGCCAGGAAGAGCAGCAGCAGGACCAGGGCGGGGGCCACGGGCAGGGCGCGGGCGAGGGAGCGCATGAGGGGGCGTTCGGCTGCCGGCGCCGCGGGCGGTCGGGCCGCCGGGCCCGGGGACGTGCCGCGCACGTCGGTGCCCGGCCGGTGGGGCACGGCGGCGGTCATGGGCGGACGCCGCCGTTCACTTCTCGACGACCTGGTTGTCCGTGGCCGACTTGAGGGCGTCGGCGTAGCCGCTCGCGGCCTGGTCCACCGACCTGTCGCCGGTCGTCACGCCCTCCATGGCCTCCTGGATGGCGGTGGAGACCTTCGGGTACGCCGGGTAGGCCGGGCGGTAGTGGGTGCTGGCCACCAGATCGGTGAAGAACTTGATGCCCGGTTGCGCCTTGATGTACGAGGGGTCGGCCGCGACGTCCTTGCGCACCGCGATGCCGGAGTTGGCGATGTACCACTTCTCGGCAGCGGCCTTGGTCTGCATCGCCTTGATGAAGTCGAAGGCGAGGCCGGGGTGGGCCGCCTTGGCCGGGACCGCCCAGGTCCAGCCGCCGGACATGCTGACCTTGCCCGGCGCCTGGCCGTGCTGGGTGGGCATGTACGCGAGGCCGAGCTCCTGCGACCACGTCGGCCACTGGTGTCCGCTGCCCGGCAGCCAGTCCTGGGGCAGCCAGGAGCCGTCGAGGTCGATACCGAGCCTGCCCTGCGGGAGGAGCTCCCCGCGGACGCGCGTGGCGAAGTTGGGGTCGAGGGCGTCGGAGACGTCAGGGCCGAGCTTCTCCTTGTACACCGTCCGTACGAAGGCCAGGGCGTCCTTGAAGGCCTGGCTGCCCGCGATCCACTTCCTGGACGCCTTGTCGTACAGGGGATCGGACGTGCCGTCGCCCGTGCCGTACAGCAGCATCTCGAAACCCTGCATCGTGGCGGCCTCGCCGGCGGGTTTGCCGGTGTAGACGTTCAGAGGTGTGACGTGGGGGACCTTCTGCTTGATGGTGCGGGCGGCGGCCAGGATGTCGTCCCAGGTCCTCGGCTGCCAGTCGGCGGGCAGACCGGCCTTCTCGAAGACCCGCTTGTCGAACCACAGGCCCCGGGTGTCCGTGCCGTCCGGCACCCCGTACGTTCTGCCGTCCTCGCCCTGGGCGGCGGACCTGGCCGTGCCGATGAACTGGTCCCAGTCCCGCCACTTGGCGAGGTAGGGGTCGAGGGGCTTCAAGTACCCGCTGGTGATGTCCGAGTTGATGAGGAAGGTGTCCTCGTAGACCAGGTCGGGAGCGGTCTTGGGGGAGCGGAGCATCTGCTGGAGCTTGGTGTAGTACTCCGAGTCCGGGGCCTTGATGGGGACCAGCCGGACCTTCTTGCCGGGGTTCTCCTTCTCGAACTGCTTCTTCACGGCGGCGAGATAGTCGTCCATGACGTGGATCGAGTTGTCCGTGGACTCCTTGAAGGAGACCTTCAGCGTGTTCGGGCCGCTGCCGGATCCGCTGCCGCAGCCGGTGAGTGCGGGAGCGGCGGAGGTCAAGGCAACGAGCGTGAGAAGGAAGGCGGTTGACCGGGATCGAGCGGCGGTGGGGCGCACGGGCACGACCTCCTACGGGCGCACTTCGCTGTGGCCGGGACGGTTGCCGTGTGAACGTAAGTGGAGTGGTCTAGTCAGGTCAATGCGTCTGCGGCGGATTCACCGCCCCCGCACCCACCGGTACTGCAACTCGGGCCGCCCCACAGTCCCGTACTGGGGTCTGCGCGCCGCGCGGCCGGCGTCGACCAGGTGCTCCAGATAGCGCCGGGCCGTGATCCGTGAGATGCCGACCGCCTCGGCGACCTGGGTCGCCGTCATGCCGTCGGCGCAGTCCCGCAGCGCCACGGTGACCCGCTCCAGCGTCGGCGCACTCAGCCCCTTCGGCAGCGCGGCCGGTCCCGGCGCCCGCAGGGTCGCCAGCGCCCGGTCCACCTCGTCCTGCCCGCTCGCCTCGCCGACCGCGGCGTGGAACTCGGCGTACCGCACCAGCCGGTCCCGCAGGGTCGCGAAGGTGAACGGCTTCAGGACGTACTGGACCACTCCCAGCGACACCCCCTCGCGGACGACGGCCAGGTCCCGCGCCGAGGTCACCGCGATGACATCCGCGTGGTGACCGGCGGCCCGCAGCGAACGGGCCAGCTGCAGGCCGTGGACGTCCGGCAGGTGCAGATCGAGCAGCAGCAGGTCGACCGGGGTGCGGTCCAGCATGCGCCGCGCCTCCGCTCCGGTGTGCGCCGTACCGACGGCCGTGAAGCCGGGCACCCGGCCGACGTACATCACATGTGCGTCCGCCGCGACCGGGTCGTCCTCCACCACCAGGACGCGGATGGGCCGAGCGTCCGTCATGCGTCGCCTCCGCCCAGGTCGCCTCGGGACCCGGCCCGGGGTGCGACCCGGTCCGGTGGCCCGTCCCCCAGCGGCAACCGCACCTCGAACACCGCCCCGCCGCCCTCGGCCTCCGCCACCGCCAGCGTCCCCTGCTGGCGGTGCACCGCCTGCCGCACGAGCGCCAGCCCCAGGCCCCGTCCGCCGGGGCCGGCCGGCTTGGTCGAGAAGCCGCGCCGGAACACCAGGTCGGCATGGGCCGGGTCCACGCCCGACCCGGTGTCCGCCACGCGCAGCACCAGTTCCCGCCCCTCCGTGCGGGCCGTCACCGCCACCCGGGCCCGGGCACTGCCCTGCGCCGCGTCCACCGCGTTGTCGATGAGGTTGCCGAGGATGGTCACCAGGTCCCGGGCCGGGAGGGTCTTCGGCAGCAGCCCGTCGTCCAGGCCGCTGTCCTCGGACACCACCAGCTCCACGCCGCGCTCGTGGGCCTGCGCCGTCTTGCCGAGCAGCAGCGCGGCCAGCACCGGCTCGCTCACCGCCGAGACGACCTGGTCGGTCAGCGCCTGGGCCAGCTCCAGCTCCGCGGTCGCGAACTCCACGGCCTGCTGGGCACGGCCCAGCTCGATCAGGGACACCACGGTGTGCAACCGGTTCGCCGCCTCGTGCGCCTGCGAGCGCAGCGCCTGTGTGAAGCCGCGCTCGGAGTCCAGCTCGCCCATCAGGGACTGGAGTTCGGTGACATCGCGCAAGGTCACCACCGTTCCCCGGTGCTCTCCGCCCGACACCGGCGAGGTGTTCACCACCAGGACCCGGGACGCCGTCAGGTGCACCTCGTCCACCCGGGGCTCCGACGCCAGCAGCGCGCCGGTCAGCGGGGCCGGGAGGCCGAGGTCCGCCACCGACCTGCCCACCACGTCCTCCTCGCGCTCCACGCCCAGCAGTTCTCTTCCGCCGTCGTTGATGAGGGCCACCCGGTACTGGGCGTCCAGCATCAGCAGGCCCTCGCGCACGGCGTGCAGCGCGGCCTGGTGGTAGTCGTGCATGCGGCTGAGCTCGCCGGCGTTCATGCCGTGGGTGTGACGGCGCAGCTGGGCGTTGATGACGTACGTGCCGATCGCGCCCAGCGCGAGGACCCCGGCGGCGACCCCGAGCAGCGCCGTGACCTGGTCCTGGACCCGCCGGCTGATCGCCTGCACCTTGATGCCGGCGCTCACCAGGCCGATGATGCGGCCGTTGTCCGCGACGGGCGTGACCGCGCGGACGGACGCGCCGAGGGTGCCGGTGTAGGTCTCGGTGAAGGTCCCGCCCTTCCGGGCCCGGGAGATGGTGCCGAGGAAGCGCTTGCCGATCTGTTGCGGGTCCGGGTGCGTCCAGCGGATGCCCTCGGGGTTCATGATCGTGACGAAGTCGACCCCGGTGTCCCTCTGGACCTTCAGCGCGTACGGCTGGAGCTGCGCGGTGGGGTCGGACGTGTGGATCGCCGCCCGTACCGACGGGGCGTCGGCGATCGAGCGGGCCACCGCCGTGGCCTGGCGGCCCGCCGCCTCCTCGGCCTGCTTCTGGTCGCTGACGTAACTGAACAGCGCGTACCCCGCCACGACGAGCGCGAGCAGGACGGCCTGCATGGCGAACAGCTGGCCGGCCAGGCTGCGCGGTCTGGGGAGGGCGGGTATGCGCATGCCGTCAGTGTGCCTCTCCGGACAAGCCCCGAGCGTGAACTCAATGAACGGAAGGGTGACCGCCCTCACACGGCGGGAGATAGTCACGGCATTCCCATCCCCCGGACGTGAGCCGCACGCCGGTGATGCCGACGACGTCGTCAAGGAGGGCCGCCGTGACCAGCCCAGCCGCTACGGCACCTGCCACATCCCCCGCCAAGCGGGACCGCACGCACTATCTCTACATCGCCGTGATCGCCGCGGTGCTCCTCGGCATCGCGGTCGGCTTCGCCGCGCCCGACTTCGCCAAGGAGCTCAAGCCCCTCGGCACCGGCTTCGTGAACCTGATCAAGATGATGATCTCGCCGATCATCTTCTGCACGATCGTGCTCGGCGTGGGTTCGGTGCGCAAGGCCGCGAAGGTCGGCAAGGTGGGCGGTCTGGCGCTCGTCTACTTCGTCGCCATGTCCTTCGTCGCCCTGGCCATCGGCCTGGTGGTGGGCAACCTCGTACACCCCGGCAGCGGTATGCACCTCACCGAGGCCGTGAAGGGTGTGGGCCACGCCCAGGCGCAGACCGCCAGTGAGGGCCCGGTCGACTTCGTGCTCGGAATCATCCCCAAAACCCTCGTCTCGGCCTTCACCGAGGGCCAGGTCCTCCAGACGCTGCTGGTCGCCCTGCTCGTCGGGTTCGCGCTGCAGGCCATGGGCCGCAGGGGCGAGCCGATCCTGCGCGGGGTCGAGCACATCCAGCGGCTGGTCTTCCGCATCCTCGCCATGATCATGTGGGCCGCCCCGGTCGGCGCCTTCGGTGCCATGGCCGCCGTGGTCGGTGAGACGGGCATGGACGCCCTCAAGGCACTCGCCACGATCATGGTCGGCTTCTACGTCACCTGCCTGCTGTTCGTGATCGTCGTGCTGGGCGCGCTGACCCGGCTGGTGGCCAAGGTCAACATCTTCCAGCTGCTGAAGTACCTGGCCCGCGAGTTCCTGCTGATCCTGTCCACGTCGTCGTCCGAGTCGGCGCTGCCGAGGCTCATCGCCAAGATGGAGCACCTGGGCGTCAGCCGCCCGGTCGTCGGTATCACCGTGCCGACCGGTTACTCCTTCAACCTCGACGGCACCATGATCTACCTGACGATGGCCTCGCTGTTCATCGCCGACGCCATGGACCAGCCGCTCTCCATCGGCCAGCAGATCACCCTGCTGCTGTTCATGATGATCGCCTCCAAGGGCGCCGCCGGCGTCACGGGGGCCGGGCTCGCCACCCTCGCCGGTGCCCTGCAGTCCCACAAGCCGGCCCTGGTCGACGGCGTAGGGCTCATCGTCGGTATCGACCGCTTCATGAGCGAGGCCCGCGCGCTGACGAACTTCGCGGGCAATGCCGTCGCCACGGTCCTGATCGGCACCTGGACCAGGGAGATCGACGCGGACCGGGTCCGCCGGGTGCTCGCCGGTGAGCTGCCCTTCGACGAGACGACGCTGCTCGACGACCCCGAGCAGACCGGCACCGGCACCGAGGTGCCCGAGCAGCGCGGGGACGGCGAGAAGGAGCACAGCGCCGCGCTGGCCTGAGGCCGGCCCAGGCCGCCCGAAGGGGCGCTTTGCGCCTGGCCCCGAAGAGGCGCTCCACGCCTGGCGTTGCGCCCCCGTACTCCGGGTGCCCGGCCCCGCCTGAACCCGGGCCGGGCACCCGGCACACACCAGTCGGCCACCGGGTGTGAGCCGGTGGGAGACGGGCCGCGCCTCAGTGGCTGAGCTTCGCCACCAGCGCCGCCGCCAGGGAGGCGGGCACGCCCGCCGCGGTCAGTACCGTGACCGCGGCGGAGCGGCCCGCCTCCCGTGCTGCCAGCAGGCCGTCGTTCACCGCCTCCATCAGCGCGAACAGCATCTGTTCGTGTACGTACGCCAGAGCCGGCGCGGGCAACGGGGAGGTGAAGGCACCCTCGTCCAGGCCGCGCTGGAGGAGCTCGACGGCGCTCGCCCGGACCGGTGCGAGACGTTCGCGGATGCCCTGCATGGTGACCGTGCGCTGGGCGAGCGCGACCAGCAGCCGGTAGCGGTCGGCGATCTCCCAGACCGCCAGCACCGAGCGCGCCACGGCCTCCGCCGGGTCCCCGACATCCTTGCGGCCCGCCGCGTGCGCGGCGGACAGCGCCTGCACCGCGTCGTCGACGAGCGTGCTGATCAGCGCTTCGCGGCTGGGGAAGTGCCCGTAGACCGTCCGCCGCACGACACCGGCGGCGCGCGCGATCTGGTCCATGGACGCGTCGGGGTCGCGCAGCAGCTCGGCGAGGGCGACATCGAGGATGCGGCGCCGGTTGGCGTCTGCGCGCGTGGTGTTACCCGTGGTCATGGCTGCCATTCTGCACGCCCCCGCGGTCGGGCCTCCGGTTCCTGCGCAAGGCCGTCACCTCCTTGACTTGCACAGTGCTGTGCAGCGGCCGTACATTGCACATGGTTGTGCAACTGCACGCCGTTGTGCAAGTACCGTCGCGCACGTCAGTGAGGAAGGCGACCCGAAGCCATGCGACTCGTCCTGAACGAACCGGTCGAAAGGATGGACCGCCCCTACCCCCGGCGCTGGTGGGCGCTCCTGGTGCTCTGCCTGAGCCTGCTGATCATCGTGATGGCGAACACCGCCCTCACGGTCGCCGCGCCGGACATGACCCGCGACCTCGGCCTGTCCAGCGCCGACCTGCAGTGGGTGATCGACGGTTACACCGTCCCGTACGCCGCGCTGATGCTGCTGCTGGGCGCCATCGGCGACAAGTACAGCCGTCGCGGGGCGCTGGTGCTGGGGCTCGTCGTGTTCGGCGGCGGGGCCGTCTTCGGCTACCTCGCCGACAGCGCCGCCACGGTGATCGCGGCCCGCGCGGTCATGGGCCTCGGTGCGGCGCTGATCATGCCCGCCACGCTCTCCCTGCTGGCCGCCACCTTCCCGCGCGGCGAGCGGGCCAAGGCGATCACCCTGTGGACGGCCACCGCCGGGCTCGCCATCGCGGCCGGTCCGGTCGTCGCGGGCGCGCTCCTGAAGGACCACGGCTGGTCCTCGACCTTCCTGATCAACGTACCGATCGCCGCCGCCGCCCTGGTCGCCGCCTTCGTCCTGGTCCCGCCGTCGAAGGCCGCCCACCACGACCGGATCGACTACGTCGGCGGCCTGCTGTCGGTGGTCTGGATCGGTGCACTGGTCTACATGATCATCGAGGGGCCGCACTTCGGCTGGCACACCAGGGCGGTCACCGCCGCGGCCGTCGCGGGTGCGGGCCTGGTGGCCTTCGTCGTGTGGGAGCTGCGCCACCCGCGCCCGGTCCTCGACGTACGCCGCTTCGCCCACCGCCGTTTCGCGGGCTCCAACCTCGCCGTCGCCCTCTTCTTCCTGGCCGTCTTCGGCGCCTTCTACTACCTCACCCAGCACCTGCAGTTCGTCCTCGGCTACGACGCCCTGCAGACCGGTCTGCGCATGCTGCCGCTGGCCGGCGCCGTCTTCGTGGGCTCGGCGCTGACCGGCTACCTCACCCCGCGCGTCGGCATGAAGTGGACGGTCGGCTCGGGCATGGTCGGCGGCACCGCGGCGCTGGCGCTGCTGACCCGGGTGGACGCCTCGTCCTCGTACGGCGACTTCGTGGCGCCGCTGGTGATCCTGGGCCTGGCGATCGGCCTGGCCCTGTCGCCCTGCACCGACGCCATCATGGGCGCCTTCCCGGAGTCCGAGCTCGGCGTCGGCGGCGCGGTCAACGACACCTCGCTGGAGCTGGGCGGCTCGCTCGGCATCGCCATCCTCGGCTCGCTGCTGTCCACGTCGTACTCCGACCATCTCTCCGACGCCACCGCCGGCAGCAGGCTCCCGGCGAGCGCGCTGTCCACCGCCCGGGACTCGGTCGGCGCCGGCTACCAGGTCGCGCAGGGCATCGGCGCCAAGGCCCGGCAGCTCGCCGGGCAGGCGGCCCACACCAGCGACCCGCACCAGGCCGCCCAGCTGAAGGCCCAGGCCGGTCAACTGGCCCAGGGCGCCCAGCAGATGAAGGAAGCGGTCGGTTCCTCCTTCTCCGACGCGGTCGCCCACACCAGCCTGGTCGGCGCGGTGATCCTCGGCGTGGGCACCGTCCTGGTCGCGCTGCTGCTGCCGCGCCGGGAGGCCGCGGCGGCGGAGGAGATCGAGGAGGCCAGGGAACTGGCGGGCAGCGGGACGCGCTGACGGACCCCTCGGCACCGTTTCCCCGCCGCATGCACTAGCGTGCCGTGCCGGATCGACAGGTACGGCACGCTCGTACGCATGGATGTGCAGATGGAGGCACGGGGGATGAAGATCGACTGGGACCGGCGGCACTGCGCGCGCCAGGGGCATGTGACCTACGCGCCGGACGACCCCCGGCTGCGGCTCCGGCTGCACGCGGAGACCGCCCTCGGCGAGGCGTGGCGGTGCCTGCGCTGCGGCGACTTCGTGCTCGGCGAGCCGCACGGTACGGGGCCGGCCGCCGAGGCCCCGCTGGTGCCGCGCGGGAAGGTGCTGCGGGACCTGTTCATCCTGCGGTTCCTGGCGATCGAGCGGGCCGTGCGCGGGGTGTTCATCGTGCTGGTCGCGGTGGCGGTGTGGAAGTTCAGCAACAGCCAGGACGCGGTGCGGCGGCTGTTCAACGAGTACCTGGACGTCTTCCGCCCGGTCTTCCGGCACTTCCACTACGACCTGGACCACTCACCCGTGGTCGGCACCATCCAGAAGACCTTCGGCTACAAGCACTCCACGCTGCTGCTGGTCGCCGGGCTGCTGCTGGCGTACGCGCTGATCGAGCTCGTCGAGGCGGGCGGCCTGTGGTACGCCAAGCGCTGGGCGGAGTACCTGACGGTGATCGCCACCGCCGCCTTCCTGCCGCTGGAGATCTACGAACTCACCGAACACGTCAGCGGGCTGAAGATCGCCACCCTGGTCCTCAACGTCCTCGCGGTCCTCTACATCGCCATCGCCAAGCGCCTGTTCGGCCTGCGCGGCGGCCGCAAGGCCTTCGACGAGGAACGCCGCAGCGCCTCACTGCTGGAGGTCGAGGAGTCCGCCGGGACGGCCGTCTAGACGGCATGGACGTCAGCGCGCGCCGTCCTTGCCCTGACGTCGGCGTCAAGGCCTACCTTCGTACGCATGCGAATCGGCGAGCTGGCCGCGCGGGCCGGGACCACGACCCGGACGCTGCGGTACTACGAGGCACGGGGCCTGCTGCCCGCACGGCGCGACACCAACGGGTACCGCACCTACGACGAGCGCGACCTCAAGCTCCTGCGGCAGATCAGAACGCTGCAGGACTTCGGGTTCGACCTGGAGGAGACCCGGCCCTTCGTGGAGTGCCTGCGGGCCGGGCACCCGGAAGGGGACTCGTGCCCGGCGTCCCTCGCGGTCTACCGGCGCAAGCTGGCCGGGCTCGACGCGCTGATCGGCGAGTTGCGCGCGGTGCGCACGCAGGTCGGAGCGCAGCTGGCGAGGGCCGAGCGGGCGCGCGCCGAGCTGGCCGCCGATGCGCTGGTTCCGGGCGGTCCGGAACCCCTGTGCGAGCTGGGAGGGCAGGAACGGTGACCAAGTCACTGGTGGGTGTGGCCGAGGTGACGGACGCGGACTTCGGGGCGGAGGTGCTCGACTCCGATCTTCCGGTGCTGGTGGAGTTCACCGCCGACTGGTGTCCGCCGTGCCGCCAGATGGGGCCGGTGCTCAGCGCCCTCGCCTTCGAGGAGGGCGACCGGCTGAAGGTGGTCCAGCTGGACGTGGACACCAACCCGGAGACCACGAACGCGTACAAAGTGCTGTCGATGCCGACCTTCATGGTCTTCAGGGGCGGCGAGCCGGTGAAGGCGATGGTGGGCGCCCGGCCCAAGCGGCGCCTGCTGGAGGAAGTCTCCGACGTGCTGTAACCGGACCCGTATCGGACCCGTATCCGAACCCGCATACGCAGAAATCCCCCGAGCAATTGCGCTCGGGGGATTTCCTTGCGTATATTCGGTGGTTCGCGACTTCAAGTGAATTGAGTCGCAAAGAAGTTCAGTGGGCACAGTATATCCGGCCGGGAGCGGAATTGTCAAACACCGATTTTCCAGACGGTGAATTGCGTCAGGAACAGGAATTCTTCGACGGGCTGTACCGGCGCGTGGACGCGTTGCGCGGGGACACCGAGGCGTCCGTCGCGGACGCGCTCGCGCAGGGCGACAAGCCCATGCAGGCCAGGCTGGAGCGGGACATCCTCGTCGCCGAGCGCTCGGGGCTGCTCGCCGCGCTGAACGCCGTGGACGGCTCGCTCTGCTTCGGCCGCATCGACCTCACCTCCGGGTCGAGTCACCACATCGGCCGCATCGGCCTGCGCGCCGACGATCCCAACCGCACGCCGATCCTCATCGACTGGCGGGCCGACGTCGCCCGCCCCTTCTACCTGGCCACCGGCCACACACCGATGGGGCTGCGGCGGCGCCGGCACATCTCGACCGACGGCCGCCGGGTCACCCACCTGCACGACGAGATCCTCGACCTCGGCGACGCCACCCGGACCGGCCACGAGGACCCGACCGGCGACGCGGTGCTGCTCGCCGCGCTGAACTCCGCCCGCACCGGCCGCATGAGCGACATCGTGCAGACCATCCAGGCCGACCAGGACCGCATCATCCGGGCGCCGTACCGCGGCGTACTGGTGGTCGAGGGCGGCCCCGGCACCGGCAAGACCGCGGTCGCCCTGCACCGGGCGGCCTACCTCCTCTACGAGTACCGCGAACTGCTCGCCAAGCGCGCCGTCCTCATCGTCGGCCCCAACCCGGCCTTCCTCGGCTACATCGGCGAGGTGCTGCCCTCCCTCGGCGAGACCGGCGTACTGCTGGCGACCGTCGGCGAGCTGTATCCCGGTGTGCGGGCCACCGCCGCCGACACCCCCGAGGCGGCCGCCGTGAAGGGCCGCGCGGAGATGGCCGACGTGCTCGCCGCCGTCGTACGCGACCGGCAGGCGCTGCCCGACCCGGTGATCGCCATCGAGCACGACCGCGAGGTCCTCATGCTCGACGACGGCCTGGTCAACGTCGCCCGGGAGCGCACGCGCGCGGCCGGGCTGCCGCACAACGCGGCCCGCGAACACTTCGAGGGCCACATCCTGAACACGCTCACCGACCTGTTCGCCGAGCGCATCGGCACCGACCCCTACGACGGCTCGAACCTGCTCGACGCGAGCGACATCACCCAGATCCGCGACGAGCTCGCCGAGAACCGTGAAGTCTGGTCCGCCATCGACCAGTTGTGGCCCCGGCTCACCCCGCAGCGGCTGGTCGCCGACTTCCTCGCCGATCCGGCGGGGTACGTGTCCGACGAGGACGCGGCCGCCATCCGCCGCCCGGTGACACGGGCGTGGACCACGGCCGACGTGCCCCTGCTCGACGAGGCGGCCGAACTGCTCGGCGAGGACGACCGGACGGCCCGCGCCCGCGCGGAACGCGAACGCGCGGAACAGGTGTCGTACGCGCAGGGCGTGCTGGAGGTGTCCTTCGCCTCGCGGACCTACGAGTTCGAGGACAAGGAGGAGGACGACCCGGAGGCCTCGGAGGTGTTGTCCGCGCACGACATCATCGACGCCGAGCGGTTCGCCGAGCGTCACGAGGAGGCGGACCACCGCAGCGCGGCCGAACGGGCGGCCGCGGACCGCAGCTGGGCGTTCGGGCACATCATCGTCGACGAGGCGCAGGAGCTGTCGCCGATGGCGTGGCGGCTGCTGATGCGGCGCAGCCCGACCCGCTCGATGACCCTGGTCGGCGACCCCGCGCAGACCGCGGAAGCGGCCGGTGTCGGTTCCTGGGCGGACATCCTCCAGCCGTACGTGGAGGACCGCTGGGAGCACACCCGCCTCGGCGTCAACTACCGCACCCCGGCGGAGATCATGGACGTGGCGGCGGCCGTGGTCCGTGCCGAGCACCCCGCGTTCGAGCCGCCGAGCTCGGTCCGCTCGACGGGCGTGAAGCCCTGGGCGCGCGCCACCGACGACCTCCCCGGCGCCGTGGCCGAGGCGGTGCAGGAGCTCACCCCGGCCGAGGGCCGCCTCGCGGTGATCGCCCCGCGCGACCTGCACCGACGCCTGGCGGCCCGGCTGGACGGGGTCACGGCCGGAGCGGAGCCCGACCTCACCCGCGCGGTCGTCCTCCTGGACCCGCGCCAGGCCAAGGGCCTGGAGTTCGACTCCGTCCTCGTGGTCGAGCCCGGCCGCTACGGCACCAGCGACCTCTACGTGGCCCTGACCCGCGCCACGCAGCGGCTGGGCGTGCTCCACTGCGGGGACCTCCCGAAGGCGCTGGCGGACACCCTCGCCCAGGGTCTGTCCTAGGGAGTGTCGCCCAGGGAGTGTCGTTCGGATCACCCCGGGTCCGCGACGCTCCCTAGGCCGGTCGCAGCCAGACCGTGGCCAGGGGCGGCAGGGTCAGCCGGATGCTCGCCGGGCGGCCGTGCCAGCCCTGGGGCTCCGGCTTGACCGGGTGCGGGTGCACCACGTCGCTGCCGCCGTAGCGGGCATCGTCGGTGTTGAGGACCTCCAGCCAGGCCGGGACGTCGGCGGGGACGCCGAGGCGGTAGTCGTGGCGGACGACGGGGGAGAAGTGGGAGACCGCCAGCAGCGGGGTGCCCTCGGCGTCGAAGCGCAGGAACGCGAAGACGTTGTCGTCCGCCGCGTCCCCCACGATCCACTGGAAGCCGTCGGGGTGGATGTCGCGCGCCCACAGGGCCGGGGTGGCCCGGTAGACGGCGTTGAGGTCACCGACCAGGTTCCGCACGCCCCGGTGGTCGGCCGCCGCCCCGTACGCCGGGTCGAGCAGCCACCAGTCCGGACCGTGCGCCTCGGACCACTCGGCCCCCTGGGCGAACTCCTGACCCATGAAGAGCAGTTGCTTGCCCGGGTGGGACCACATGAAGCCGAGGTAGGCGCGCAGGTTGGCGCGCTGCTGCCACCAGTCGCCGGGCATCTTCGACACCAGCGAGCCCTTGCCGTGCACCACCTCGTCGTGGGAGATGGGCAGGACGTAGTTCTCGCTGTAGGCGTACACCATCGAGAAGGTCATCTCGTGGTGGTGGTAGGAGCGGTGAACGGGCTCGTGGCTCATGTACTGCAGCGAGTCGTGCATCCAGCCCATGTTCCACTTCAGTCCGAAGCCGAGACCGCCGAAGCCGCTCGGCCCCCGGTGGTGGGTGGCGCGGGTGACCCCGTCCCAGGCCGTCGACTCCTCGGCGACGGTCACCACGCCCGGCACCCGGCGGTACAGGGTCGCGTTCATCTCCTGCAGAAACGCCACCGCGTCCAGGTTCTCCCGGCCGCCGTACTCGTTCGGGGTCCACTGGCCCGGCTCGCGCGAGTAGTCGAGGTAGAGCATGGAGGCCACGGCGTCCACCCGCAGGCCGTCGATGTGGAACTCCTCGCACCAGTACAGGGCGTTGGCGACCAGGAAGTTGCGCACCTCCGGCCGGCCGAAGTCGAACTCCAGCGTGCCCCAGTCCGGATGCGCGGCGCGCAGCGGGTCCGCGTGCTCGTACAGGGGACGACCGTCGAACTCGGCCAGCGCCCACTCGTCGCGCGGGAAGTGCGCCGGCACCCAGTCCATCAGCACGCCGATCCCGGCCCGGTGCAGGGCGTCGACGAGGTACTTGAAGTCGTCCGGAGTGCCCAGCCGGGCCGTGGGCGCGTAGAAGCCGGTGACCTGGTAGCCCCAGGAGCCACCGAAGGGGTGCTCCGCGACCGGCATCAGCTCCACGTGGGTGAAACCGAGCTCCTTGACGTAGGCCGGGAGCTGCTCGGCCAGCTGACGGTAGGTCAGTCCCGGTCGCCAGGACGGCAGATGGACCTCGTACACCGAGAACGGCGCCTCGTGCGCCGGCCTCTTTGCCCGGCGGGCCAGCCACTCCTCGTCGTGCCATGCGTGGTGGGAGGCGTCGATGACGGAGGACGTTGCGGGCGGCGCCTCGGTGCGCCGGGCCATCGGGTCGGCGCGCAGGGTCCTGGACCCGTCCGGGCGGGTGATGTCGAACTTGTACAGCTCGCCCTCGCCGATGCCGGGCACGAACAGCTCCCACACCCCGGAGGAGCCGAGCGAGCGCATCGGGAAACCGGTGCCGTCCCAGAAGTTGAAGGTGCCCGCCACGCGCACGCCCCGGGCGTTGGGCGCCCACACCGCGAAACGGGTGCCCCGCACGCCCTGGTGGGTCATCGGATGGGCGCCCAGCGCCTGCCACAGCCGCTCGTGCCGGCCCTCGCCGATCAGATGCAGGTCCAGCTCGCCGAGCGTGGGCAGGAAGCGGTAGGCGTCCTCGGTGTGCTGCTCCGTCCCCTCGTACGCCACCTGAAGCCGGTACGCCGGGACCTCGCGCAGCGGCAGCAGTCCCGAGAAGAAACCCTCCCCGTCGTCGTGCAGCTCGGCCCGCAGGTTCCCGGTGAAGACGGTGACGGACAGCGCGTACGGCCGGAAGGCGCGGAAGGCGACACCGCCGGGCACGGGATGCGCACCCAGCACGGAGTGCGGCTCGTGGTGCGTGCCGTTGAGCAGCCGCTCACGATCACCGGCGTCGGCAGCGGGCGAGACGGCCACCTCCAGCGTCCCGGCCGTGACCGGCTCGGGGGCGGGGGGTGCGGGTGTTTCGGCCGCGGGCGTCGGTTCGGGGGCGGGGGTTACGAGTGTTTCGAATGGGGCCGTCGGCCCGGACGCCGCGGGCCCGGCGGTCCCGGACGCGGCCGCCGGCTCGGCTGCGACCACCTCGGCGCCGGACGATGGGAACACCTCGGCCGCACTCCCCGCTGCGGGCGTGACCGGTTCGGGCGCCGAGAAGGCGGCAGCCCTGGACGCGGCCGCCACCTCGGGCGCGGTTGCCTCGGCGGACGCCGGTGCGGGCATGTCGGCGGCGGTCGAGGGTGCCACTGCCTTCTCGGCGGCAGTTGGGGGCGGTGCGGCCTTCTCGGCGGCGGCCTTCCTCGCCGGTGCCTTCTTGGCGGTCGTCTTCTTCGCGACGGCCTTCTTCGCGGTCGCCTTCGGCGCGTCGGCGGTCTTCGTGGTCGCCTTCCTCGTCACGGCCGCCTTGGCCGCGGAGCGCTTCATGGCCGACTTCGCGGCCGTTTCCCCGGCGGCCGGCTGGTCCGCGGGTGCCGCCTTCTTCGCGGCCTTCTTCGCGCTCCTGGCGGCTTTCGCGGCCTTCGCCGCCGCCTTCTCCATGGTCTTCTCGGCCGCCTTCTTCGCCGTATTCCTCGCGGCGCTCTTCTGCTGCGGGGCCGTCGGCTGCCCGGCGCCCGGGTTCTCGGGCGTCTTCTTCGGATCCGAACCGCTGGACGGGGGGCGGGGGGTCACGGGTGGAGCCTCCTCGGCGCAGGTCAGGTGAGGTGGAGAGGGGTCAGGCCGGTTCGGAGCCGGCCAGGCGGCGCACCGCGGACAGCGGCACCGGGAGCCAGTCGGGCCGGTGCCGGGCCTCGTAGAGGACCTCGTAGATCGCCTTGTCCGTCTCGTAGGCCCGCAGAAGCACCGGGTCGGTCCGCGGGTCGTACTCGCTGACCTCGGCGTATCCGGTGCAGTAGGCGGCCCGGCAGGCCGCGGCCCATTCCGGCGCCGGTGGACCGCCGGCCGAGTGCGCCGCGTAGTCGAAGGAGCGCAGCATCCCGGCGACGTCGCGTTCCACCGGCTGCGCCATCCGCCGCTCCGCCAGCGGTTTGGCCGGCTCGCCCTCGAAGTCGATCAGCCACCACTCCCCGGACGGGGAGCGCAGGCACTGGCCGAGGTGCAGGTCGCCGTGGATGCGCTGCGCGGTCCAGGTCTGGCCCTCGGCGGCCAGGTCGGCCAGCGCCTCGAACGCGGAGCGCAGCCCGGGGACGTAGGGACCCAGCGAGGGCACCGCCTGCGCGGCCGCCTCCAGCCGCTCGGCCATGCCGGCCACCAGCGACTGCATCTGCGTGTGCCCCAGCGTGACGGTGGGCAGCGCGCGAGCCAGCGCGGTGTGCACCTCGGCCGTGGCGCGGCCGAGCGCCCGCGCCCCGGCGCTGAAGTCCTCGCCCTTGGCCAGCTCGCGCAGCGCCAGCTCCCAGCCGTCGCAGGCGCCCTGCACAAAGGGCTGCAGCACGCCGAGCAGGTACGACTCGTCGGCGCCCAGGTCGGGGTCGGCCATGATCCACGCGGTCGGCGGGGGCACCCGGGAGCAGCCCTCCCGGGCCAGGGCAAGGGGAAGCTCCAGGTCGGGGTTGATCCCGGGCAGGACGCGGCGCAGGAGTTTGAGGATGAACGTATCGCCGTAGACGACCGACGAATTGGACTGCTCGGCGGTCACCACGCGCGGCACCAGGTCCGGGCGTATCTCTTCCCGCCGTTCGAAGCGCAGCCCGCCGATGCGTGCCTGGGTGCGCAGCGCCTCCAGGATCACCTCGGCGGGCCGGGAGTCGTACAGGGCGTCGTACACCGTGTGTCCGGCGAGTGGCCCCCGCTGTACGTGGCCGATCAGCGCGGGCGCCAGCCGTGGCGGCAGCGCCTCGCGCACGCCTATGAGCAGCTGGTAGCAGTCGCCGGGGTGCGGGACGGTGCCCTGGACGGAGGCGAGCGGCTGGTGGGCGCGCACCATCAGGTGGTACAGGCCCAGCTTCCCCTCCAGCGGGAGCAGCTCGGTCTCCGCCACCAGGGAGAATCCCGTGACCGGGCGGCCCTTGCCCGCGAACCAGCGCTGTCGCGGCAGCCACTCGTGCAGCAGGGGATCCAGTGACGCGAGGAGGCCGGGGCCTGTGGTGACAGAGCGTGTGACGGCTTCCGACATGGCGTCGCGTCCAATCGCTGGTCGGGTGTGACTGACGCGTGCCCCGGGGCGGGCCTCAAGAAACCGACCCGCCCCGGGGTAACTAGGCGGCGTCCTTGCGGAGCCGGAACCAGTAGAAGCCGTGTCCCGCCAGGGTCAGCAGGTAGGGAAGTTCCCCGATGGCCGGAAAGCGGACCCCGCCGAAGAGCTCCACCGGATGCCGTCCCTGGAACTCCCCCAGGTCCAGCTCGGTGGGCTGGGCGAACCGGGAGAAGTTGTTCACGCAGAGCACGAGATCGTCCTTGTACTCGCGCAGGAAGGCGATGACCGTCGGGTTGGAGGACTGCAGTTCGGTGTAGGAGCCGAGGCCGAAGGCGGGGTTCTGCTTGCGGATCTCGATCATGCGCCGGGTCCAGTGCAGCAGCGA